>CAZBYE010000173.1:638-7041 GCA_964496045.1 uncultured Stakelama sp. | reverse complement strand
TCGTCAGGCTCATAACCTGAAGGTCGTTGGTTCAAATCCAACCCCCGCAACCATCACATCACCGCCGCCAACCCACAAAGGGTCGGCGGCTTTTTGCGTTTTACGCAGGCACTATCGGCACTCTTCTCACGGAGACCTCTGGCTGCGGGGCGCGCCAAACCCACCCCCTCCCGGGGTCAGGATGACAAAACGGTCGCCGGGCTGCAGCTCGACTTCGTCGCATCCCTGCAGGTCCCGGCGTTCGCCGCCGATGGACTCGACATATTGCTGCCCGACCGCGCCCGCCTCGCCGCCGTCGAGCCCGAACGGCGCAACGGTCCTGCGCGATGCGACGATCGTGGCGGTCAGCAGCTCGAGCGCAACGATCGCACGCTCCGCGCCGTCACCACCCCGGTACCTGCCAGCGCCACCTGACCCGCGGCGAATGGCGAAGCGATCGAGCCGTACAGGATAACGCATCTCCAGAATCTCGGGATCGGTGATGCGGGTGTTGGTCATATGGGTGTGGACCGCGGATGCGCCGGCGAAGGCAGGACCCGCGCCTGCGCCGCCGCAGATCGTCTCATAATATTGGTGACAGGCGCTGCCGAACAGGAAGTTGTTCATTGTGCCTTGCGAGGCAGCAGCGGCGCCGAGGGCACCCAGCAGCGCGTTGCAGACGGCCTGACTGACCTCGGTATTGCCGGCAACCACAGCACTGCCACGCGGCGGCGCCATGAAGCTGCCCTCAGGGAGTTGGATGGTGAGCGGAGCGAGGCAGCCTTCGTTGAGCGGAAGATCCTCCCCGACCAGACAGCGAAAGGCATAAAGCACGGTCGCACGGGTCACCGCGGGCGGGGCGTTGAAATTGCCGGGACTGGCAGGGCCGGTCCCGGTGAAATCGATAGTTGCGGAGCGCGCGTTACGATCAATCGTCACCGCGACCCGGAGCGGCGTGCCGTCGTCCATGACATAATCGAACACGCCATCGGACAGGCGCGTGACGACCCGCCTGATGCTCTCCTCGGCATGGTCCATGACATGGCTCATATACGCCGCGACCATCGGCCAGCCGCGCGCTTCGACCAGCGCGCCAAGCTCGGCGATGCCGGTCTCGTTGGCAGCGAGTTGCGCCCTGATGTCGGCGACATTGACGTCGGGATTGCGGGCCGGGAACCGCGCGCTCGCCAGCAGGTCGCGGAACGCCGTCTCGCGAAACTCTCCGCCATCGACCAGCAGGAAGTCGTCGATCACCACGCCCTCCTCTTCGAGGGTGCTGGAGGCGGGCGGGGTGGAGCCGGGCGTGAGGCCGCCGATATCGGCATGATGGGCGCGATTGGCGACGAAGAAGCGGATCGTCTTGCCTTCGGTATCGAACACCGGGGAGATCACGGTCACGTCGGGAAGATGCGTACCTCCGTTGAACGGATTGTTGAGCACGATCGCGTCACCGGGTTTGAGCGACGCGCCCCGGCTCGCAATCACGGTCCGGACGCTCTCGCCCATCGCGCCCAGATGAACGGGAACGTGCGGGGCGTTGGCGATCAGGTGGCCTTTGCGATCGAATAGCGCACAGGAAAAATCTAAGCGCTCCTTCATGTTGACGCTGGTCGAGGTGTTGCGCAGGACCACCCCCATCCGGTCGGCGATTCCCATGAATTGCGTGTTGAACAGTTCGAGCTGGACCGGATCCGCGACCGACAGATCATGCATCGCCCGCGCCGGCGCGCCGCTATGCGCGAGCAGCAGCTCGCCCTGCGCACCGACGGTCAGTTGCCAGCCGGGTTCGACCATGGTGGTGGCGATCGCCTCACGGATCAGCGCCGGACCGTCGATCCGGTCGCCGGGCCGCAGCTGTTCACGATCATGCACCGGCGCCAGATGCTCTGCGCCCCCCGTCCAGAGCGGCACCGAATCGATCGCGGCAGGCGCCGCTCCGGCGCGGGGCATGAGCGGCGGAAGACCGGCCTTGGGACCTTCCAGAGTCGCCTCGACCACGACGCTCTCAACGACGAGGCCGCGATCCGGCGTGACGAAGCCATAGCGTCCGCGATGCGCGCGCTCGAACCCGGCGCGCATCGCGGCTTCGTCACCGAGCGGCGTCGGCAGCGCGTTATCGGTACCGGCGTAGCGGAGATGGACCTGAACCTCGCGCCGGATCGGGCCGCCGTCCAGCTCAGCCGCCGCGGCATCGCCCAGCGCCGCGGCGAGGGTCTCGATCTGGCCGATGGTAGCGCGATCCAGCGGTTGTTCGAGCGACTGCTGGCGCATCGCGGTGCGGTCGGCCAGCCCCATGCCATAGGCGGAGAGCACCCCGGCGAGCGGATGGATCAGCACGGTGCGCATCCCCAGCGCCTCGGCGACCCGGCATGCATGCTGGCCGCCCGCGCCGCCGAAGCATTGCAGCGCAAAGCTGCTGACGTCCTCACCCCGTTCGAGCGCAACGCGCTTGATCGCGGCGGCCATGTTGGCGACCGCGATCGTCAGAAAACCCTCCGCAACCGCGCGCGGATCCTGCGGCTTGCCGGTGGCGGATGCGATGCGCGCGGTAAGCCCGGCAAAGCCCGTCTCGACCGCTTCCCGGTCGAGCGGCTCATTGCCCCCGGGGCCGAAGATCGCCGGGAAATGGCTGGCCTGAAGCTTGCCGACCAGCAGGTTCGCGTCGGTCACGGTGAGCGGGCCACCGCGGCGATAACAGGCAGGTCCGGGGTTGGCGCCCGCGCTTTCCGGCCCCACGCGATAGCGGCTTCCGTCGAACTGCAGGATCGAACCGCCGCCTGCGGCCACCGTTTCGATCGCCATCATCGGCACGCGCATCTCGACCCCGGCGACCTCCGCGTCGAACACCCGCTCAAAGGCCCCCGCATAGAGCGCAACGTCGGTCGACGTACCGCCCATGTCGAAGCCGATCACCTTGTCGAAGCCTGCCGCCTCGGCGGTGCGGGCCGCGGCGACCACGCCGCCTGCGGGTCCGGAAAGGATCGCGTCCTTACCCTGAAACTGCCGCGCCTCGGCCAGCCCGCCATTGGACTGCATGAAGTGAAGCGGGGTCGATCCAAGCGCGCCGGCGACCTGGTCGACATAGCGGCGCAGCACCGGTGAGAGATAGGCGTCGACAACCGTCGTGCGTCCACGCGCCACCAGCCCGGTCAGCGGACTGACGGCATGGCTGGCCGAGACCTGCGCGAATCCGGCCTCACGCGCGAGCGCGGCGATGCGCTGTTCGGTCTCCGGATGCGCCCAGGCATGGGCAAGTGCGATCGCGACGGCGTCATAGCCTTCTGCCCGGCGTGCCGCGAGCATCGAGCGGGTGGCAGCGTCGTCGAGCGGAACGATAACCTTGCCCGCCGGGTCGATCCTGCCGCCGACTTCCTCGACGCCATCGTACAGCGGCTCGGGCAGGCGGATGGCGAGATCGAAGAGGCGCGGGCGCGTCTGGTTGCCGATCGTCAGCAGGTCCGCAAATCCGCGGTCGACCAGCAGAAGCGTGCGGGCGCCCTTGCGCTCCAGCAGGGCATTGGTGGCCACGGTCGTGCCCATCTTCACCACCTCGATCCGGTCGGTGGGCAGCGGTGCGTCGGGCGGGATGTCGAGGATCGAGCGGATGCCGGCGATCGCGGCGTCGGGGTAGCGTTCGGGATTCTCGCTCAGCAGCTTGGCGGTGGAGAGGGTGCCGTCGGGCGCGCGGGCGACGATATCGGTGAACGTGCCGCCACGGTCGATCCAGAACTGCCAGGCGGACATAACCCCTCCGATTTATCGATAAATTATCGATATAATGTACGTATAGATTGACAGCGACGCAATCCGGCGCGAGCTTTGCCGCCAGATAAAGAGAGCCGGATTAAGAGGGGTTGTCATGACGGAGGCAAGACGCGCGATCGTCTCGTCGGCGCATCTCGCCGATGGCGCGGCGCCGGCACTGTCGGAGCTGGAATTCAGCCTGACGCTGGCGGCGACCTCCTATCAGCGCTGGATCGCACGCTGTGCGGCGGCGGCCGGGATTCAGCTCTCGCCGATCGAGGTGTTGATCCTGCACACGGTGCGGCATCGCGACCGTGCGAAACGGCTGAACGACATCACGCTCGTCCTCGATATCGAGGACACACACCTTGCCACCTATGCGATCCGCAAGCTGGAAAAGGCCGGGCTGATCGAGACCCGCCGCGAGGGCAAGGAGAAGCTGGTCGCTGCGACCGAAGCCGGGCGGAATTTCTGCGAGGCCTATCGCGCGGTGCGGGAACGGGTGCTTGCCACACCGCTCGCGGCCGACGGGCCGGGGGAGGGGGCGTTGTCCGAGGCCGCCGATCTGCTGCGTCGAGTGTCGGGCCAGTATAATCAGGCGGCTCGCGCCGCCGCCACGCTGTAGGCCGGCGATGCTGGTCCTGTCGGGCATCGCCATCATCATCATCGGCTTCGCACTGCGCGTGCATCCGATGCTGGTGGTGACCCTCGCCGCCTTTGCAAGCGCACTCGCCGCGGGCTTCGGACTGCTGGAGGTCGTCGAACTGATCGGCAAGGCCTTTGTCGATGCGCGCTTCATGGCGGTCGCCTGGCTCGCGCTGCCGATGATCGGACTGCTCGAACGCGCCGGGTTGCGCGAGAAGGCGCGGGCGCTGGTCCAGCGCCTGCGGCGCGCGACGACCGGCCGCCTTCTGCTCGGCTATCTGGCGCTGCGCCAGATCACCGCGGCGATGGGCCTGACCGCGCTGGGCGGGCATGTCCAGATGGTTCGGCCGATCGTCGCGCCGATGGCCGAAGGCGCGACCAATGACGGGGAGCCGCTCGACGATGAGACGCGCGACCTTGTCCGCGCGAATGCGGCCGCGGTCGACAATATCGGGCTGTTCTTCGGCGAGGACGTGTTCATCGCAATCGGATCGATCCTGCTGATCCGCGCCGTGATGGAGCAGAATGGCTTCGTCCTGGCGCCGCTCCATATCGCGCTCTGGGCGATCCCGACCGCGATCGCGGCGTTCCTGATTCATGGTGCGCGACTGCTTCTGCTGGACCGCCGTCTGCGGAGAAACAGCCGATGATCGGGCTCGACGCGCTTGGTATCGCGGCCGGGCTTCTGCCCGCGGCGGTCGCTGTCCACCACGCCATGGACCGGAATTCGTCGACGCGTTGGCGCAACGTCGTCTTCTGGGGTGCGTTTGCCACGACCCTGATGGCGGGGCCGTGGCTGCCGAACCTCGTCAATGGCCTGCTCGTGCTGGTGATGGTCGCGATGGCGGCGTGGGGCCTGCGTCCCGGACCGGTGTCGAGCACCAGTGATGCGGAACGAAGTGCGCTCGCCGGGCGCATCGGGTTGCGACTGTTCCTCCCGGCGCTTTGCGTGCCGGTTGTCGCCCTTGCCGGCACGCTGTTGTTGCCGGACGGGAAGATTGCCGGAATCGCGTTGATCGATCCCAAGCAGGTCACCCTCGTCTCGCTCGCCGTGGCGATCCTGATCGCCTTCGCGCTGGCGATGCGGCTGACGGGGGCCGGCAGGGCGGTGCCCGCTGCCGAAGCACGGCGGCTTACCGATGCGGTCGGGTGGGCGATGGTGCTGCCGCAGATGCTGGCGGCATTGGGCGGAATCTTCACGCTGGCGGGGGTCGGCACGGTCGTCGCCGATGGCGTCGCGGGTGTCGTCCCGATGACCACGCCGCTGGTCGCGGTCACGCTTTATTGTCTGGGTATGGCGCTGTTCACGATGGTGATGGGGAATGCCTTTGCGGCCTTTCCGATCATGACCGTCGGGATCGGCATTCCCTTCGTCATCCAGCATTTCGGTGGCGATCCGGCGGCGGTAGTGGCGCTGGGCATGCTGGCGGGGTTCTGCGGCACGCTGATGACGCCGATGGCGGCCAATTTCAACATTGTGCCCGCGGCCGTGCTGGAACTGCGGGACCGGCATGCGGTGATCCGTGTCCAGACGCCCACGGCGCTGATCCTGCTCGTCTTCAACATCCTGCTGATGGCGTTCGTCGCCTTTCCCGGAGGCCCCTGGTGACCCACTCGCTTTCCCCGGATCTCGCCAGCCTCTTTGCCCGCACGGCGCTGGGCCATGTGACGCGCGAATATCCGCATAAGGCCGACCACGTCATGACGGGTGACGCCGACGCCTATATCCCGCGCGAGGTTCACCCGATCTTTTACGGCAGCTTCGACTGGCACAGCTGCGTTCACGGCTATTGGCTGCTCGCGCGGTTGCGGCACCGTTTTCCCGAGCTGCCCGAGGCGAATGCGATCGATGCGCTGTTCGCGGACGCATTCACGCCGGAGAAGGTCGCTGTCGAGCGTGACTATGCCGCGCGCCCATCTTCGCGCGGGTTTGAGCGGCCCTATGGCTGGGCCTGGCTGCTGATGCTGTCGGCTGAGCCTCACCGGTCCCGTTCGCCGGCTGCGGCGGGGCCTCCACCGCTGGCCGACCACTTCC
>CAZBYE010000173.1:0-628 GCA_964496045.1 uncultured Stakelama sp. | reverse complement strand
TTCCTCACCCGCGACTTCAGGTCCGCCGATTTGTGCTTCAACCGCTGGCCGATCACTTCGCAGGTGCGTTCGGCCGCTATTTGCCGCTGCTGACCTACCCGGTCCGCGCCGGGACGCACAACAACACGGCCTTCGCGCTCGTGCTGGCGGCGCGATATGCCGATGCCGTTGAGGATCGGCGACTGGGTTCGCTGCTCGCGAACCGGGCGTGGGAATGGTTCGGCCACGATGCGGGGGTGCAGGCGCTCGAACCGAGCGGGGAGGATTTCCTGTCGCCGCTGCTGATCGAGGCGCTGGCGATGAAGACGCTGCTTGCACCCGGACAATTTGCCGACTGGCTCTCCCATTTCTTTCCGCGTCTGGTCGAATGGGAGCCGGCGGCGTTGTTCCGGCCCGCCCTGGTCAGCGACCGTGTTGTTGCCAAACATAGTTGTTGCCACAAAGAGCTGTGTGTTGCTGGCGCGGATACCCGAGCCGGCGTTGCCCGTAATCACCGAGTTGTTGATCGTGACGTACGCACCGTCCAAGCCGATCGCGCTGCCCACGTTGTTTTGAAAGAAACAGTTGCCGATCGTGACAACGCTGGCTTGGTTGATGGTCAGCGCAGCTTCGGGGACGCTGCTGGCGA
>CAZBYE010000172.1:0-7055 GCA_964496045.1 uncultured Stakelama sp. | reverse complement strand
GAAATCGGGGAAGGTGACGTTGCTCTTGGGCCCGCCGCCAACCTCGACCCCGTTGAAGAAGTTGCGATGCGTCTGGAAGATCGAGACGTAACCGCTGTTGTTCACCAGGAACACCTTCACCGGCATGTTGTAGCCGGCGATCGTCTGCAGTTCCTGGATGTTCATCTGGATGCTGCCATCGCCGGCGATGGCGATGATGCGCTTCTCACCGTTGGTCGCGGCCCACACGCCGATCGCGGCAGGCAGATCATAGCCCATCGTCGCACAGCCCGAATTGGTCCACAGCCGCTGGCCCTGCTTCAAGTTCGCGGTCTGGAAGCTGACGACGCAGGCGCTGCCGTTACCGGTGACCACCACATCCTCTTCGTCGAGCTGAGCGAACAGCTCGTCCATCGCGACATAGGGGTGGATGCTGGGGCCGTGGTGGCGATATTCGGGAAGCACTGCGGGGAAGTTGAACACGCGCTCCCGCGACCATTCGAGCCATTCGTCATGCACCGGTGTCGGCCCGGCATAGGGACGCGCCAGCAGCGTGGGGATCAGGTCGGCGAGATCGGCGACCACCGGCATGTCGGGTGTGACGGTGGGCTTAGCCAGTTCGACCGGATCGATTTCGACCCAGATCTTGTACGCTTGGCGCGCGAAACTCTTCCAGTTGTAGCTGACCTGGCGGATGTTGAGGCGGCTGCCGAGGATCAACAGCAGATCGGCGCTCTGCGTGACCATGTTGCCGCCGCGATCACCCACTGTTCCGGGCCGCCCGCAATAGAGTGGATGATCGTTCCACAGCACGTCATGCGCGTTCCAGCCGGTAACGACCGGGATGCCGAGCCTCTCGATCAGCTTGAGGAATTCGGCATGCGCGCCCGACAGGCGGACGCCGCCGCCGGCAAAGACCACCGGGCGCTCGGCGGCCGCGAGCTTGGCGAGGATCGCGTCAGCGGTCGCGCCGAGATCAGCTGCCTGCCACGGCTGGTCGAGTTCAGCCGGGTCGAAGCCGGGGAGCAAGTCATCGGGGTCAATCTTCGTCGCCTGCACGTCGAGCGGGATATCGAGCCACACCGGCCCGGGACGGCCGGTGGTGGCGAGGTGGATCGCCTTCTCCAGATGGTAGCGGATCGAGCGCGGATCGGTGACCATCGTCGCGTATTTGGTGACCGGGCGGACCAGCTCTTCGATATCGAGCTCCTGATCGCCGAACTGGCGCAGCTTCAGGCCGGTGTGGCGTACGGTGGTCTCGGTCTTCACCTGACCCGAGATCACCAGCATCCCGATCGAGTCGACAAAGGCGCCATAGACGCCGGTGATCGCGTTGGTCCCGCCGGGCCCCGAAGTTACGTTGACCACGGCGAGCCGGTTGGTGAGGCGGTAATAGGCCTCCGCCGCCATCGCCAGCGCCTGCTCGTGATGGGTGAAGGTCGTCTTCAACGACGGGTGCGTGCCGAGCGAGTGATTGAGGTGCATCGCCCCGCCCCCGGTGAGCATGAACACGTCGCGGATGCCGCGCTGCGCCAGCGTGTTTGCGACCCAGTCGGAGAGCTTTACGAGAGTCATGGAGTCCATCCGTTGTGAAGCGCGGTGCGGCGGATCGCCTCGTCGAGGTCGACGGTGGGGGCGAGGCCGAGATCGCGACGGACCTTAGCGGTCGAGGGAACATAGCGGCCGGGGTTCCAGCCGGGATCGGGGCGGCCGAGGATCTCGACGCCGGGACCGCCGAGGATCGCGGCGGTGCGGCGCGCGAGATCAGCAATCGAGACCGCCTCTTCCGAGCCGAGATTATAGGTCGCGCCCGCCTTGCCGTTGAGAAGCAGGGTCCATAGCCAGGTCGTGAGATCCGCGGCGTAGAGGTACGAGCGGACCGCCTGCCCCGATCCCTCGACCCGGATCGTCGCGCCCGCCATCGCGTCGCGGATGAAATTGCCCGCAGCGAAATGGATGCCGAGCGAGAGCAAGGGGCCGAGCAGCGCAAAGATGCGGGCGTTGACCAGCTGAACCCCAAACTGGCGCGCATAGATCGCGCAGAGCATCTCGGCGGCACGCTTGCCCTCGCCATAGGCCGAGCGGGGATCGCAGGGGTCAGGGCCGCCGTGCCAATCCTCAGGAACGTGTGTTACCTCAGGCGGCTGGGCGCCATAGACCGCACCGGAGCTCAAATAGAGCACCCGCCCCGCCCCGCTGGTGCGCGCGAAATCGAGCGTGCGGCGCGTGCCGGTGACGATCGTATCGAACATGCGCAGCGGATCGCGCGCGTTGAGCGCAGCGCTCGCGTCGGTCGCGGCGTGGATGATGTGGGTGAACGCACCCCTGGGCGGCTCGAAGCTCACCACGTCGCCCGGCAGGAAAGTGAGGCGCGCGGCGAGGTGCGGCGCACGCTCGGCAAACGCGGCGGGGTCGCGGGTCAACACGACGACCTCGGCATCGATATCGGCGCGAGCGAGCGCTTCGAGCATCCAGCGACCGATGAAGCCGGTGCCGCCGGTCATGAAGATGCGCGCGCCCTTGAGACGCGACCACAGTGGCGCGAGCGCGGCGTTCACTGCGGCAAGGTCATGGTCGAGGATCATGCGGGAGCGAGTCCAAGGACGGGGCGCCGGCTGCGATGCGCGCGGATGCTCTGCGCGATCGTATCGAGCGCCAATGCCCAGACCAGCAGCGCGATCACGCCGGGGCGAACGAAATGCCCCATGGTGAGGCCGAATTCGGGCTCGACCGGGCGGCCACTGAGCCAGCTCGGCGTCGACAGCTCAAGGATCGTCGAGAGCGACACGTCGCCGACGAGGCTGAGCAGGTACGCGCAGGTGAGTGCGACGATCGGTCCCGGGCGACGCCATGGCTCGAGGAAGACGAGGAAGATGAGAAACACCTGCGTGTAGCCGCCGGGCGACTGGGTGACGAGGTACGCGCCGAGGAGGAGCGCCGAGATCCGCTCGCGCGTGACAGCGCCGGGCTGAACCCAGGCGGCGAGCAGGGCGACGAGGGCGACGCCTTGCGTCGCGCGGATGACCGTCGACGCGACGAGGATGATGGTATCGACCGTTTCGGACGGCACGAACTGGAGCAGCGGAATCGGCGCTTTCTGCACCAGCATCAGCGGAGCGTAGCTGGTCGAATAGTTGATCTCGTTCCACACCTGCCCGCTCTGGAAGATGACCCAGTTGGCGGTGTTCGAGGCAATCTCGCCCGGTGTTCCCCCGCCGACCATCGCCAGCGTGACGAGGTAAAGCAAAACGGTGGCGATCCCGGCGATCTCGAGCGGGCGCCATTCGCGCTTTACGGCATGGGCGAGCACCGGGAGTAAGAGATAGGGCTTGAAATTGATCGTCGCGGCGGCGGCGAGCGCCCTGCCCCAGCCTTCCCGCAGCAGCGGACCGTGCGCAAGGATGAAGCAGGCGAAACCGGCGAGGATCAAATTGCCCCGCTCCAGGGTGAACAGGAGCGGAAGCCCAAGCGCGAGGGCGATGGTACGCATCGGCGCGGTGGCGCGGTCGATTTTCCGCAAGCTGAACCAGACGAGCACGATGTTGATCAGGTAGAAGGCGTAGATCGTCGCGCGGCCGAGCCAGTCGCAGTCGCGCGCGTGGAAGGGCGACTGGAGATAGCAGCCCGACAAGCTGAACATATCGAGGAAGACGAAGGACAGCGGCGGGTAGATCGTCCGCCACACGTCGTACGCGCCGGGATTGTTCGCCCAATAGGCGGTGTTGAACCAGTCCATGAAGGTGTCGTTGGTGTCGAACACAAAGGGCTGGGGCAGATAGCCAGTGCGCTGGAAGAAGACCGCGGTCGCAGCCAGGCTCGCCAGCACCGCGGCGGCAAGCAGGACCTCGGGGAGCAGACGGAGGTGACGCGTCACGGAAAGTTGATCCGCTCGGCCTCGATCACCAGCGGAACGCCGCGCGTGCGTTCGGAGATCAGCCGTACCTGCTCGCCGATCAGACCGAGGAACAGCAGCAGGATCGCGAACATGCCGGTCACCACCGACGCCGCGAGCAGGCCGAGGCCGGGTCCGTCCGCGAGCGCTGCGATAAAGGCGGCAAGCAGCAGCAGGATCGCCGCACCGCCCGCCCAGAAAGAAAGGATGACGGGCATCCGCAACAGCGACTTGGCCGAACCCGCAAGGCCGGAGAGCGCGAAGGAGAAGAGCGCGGCGAAGTCGTTCTTGCTCTCCCCTGCCGCGCGCTCGGGGCGGTCGAAGGGGACGACGGCAAGGCGGAAACCGCTTTCAACCAGCATCGCGCGGAAGAAGGGCTCGGGCTCGTTCCAGCGGGCGAGCGTATCGACCACTTTGCGGTCGAACAGCCCGAAGCCGGTCGCGCCGGGGACGACGGGGGTGTCGCCGAACCGCGCGAGGAAGCTGTAGCCATATTCGCGCGCCAGACCGAGCAGCAGCGAGGTGCGCTCCGAACGGCGCTGAGCAAGAACGATCTGCGCCCCGGCCCGCCATTGCGCGACGAACACCGGGATCATCTCGGGCGGATCCTGGAAATCGGCGCACATGCCGATCACCGCCGCGCCCTTGGCCTGATAGATACCGTAGGTCGGCGAGCGCATCTGGCCGTAATTGCGGTTGTTGAAGATTGCCCGCACCCGCGGGTCAGAGGCGCACAGATCGCGCATGATGTCGCGGGTGCCGTCGGTCGAGTCATTGTCGATCAGGATGATTTCGTGGCTCGCCGTGCACGCCCCCGCCGCCGCGGTGACCGCGGCGACGATGTTCCGCACATTCTCCACCTCGTTGAAGCAGGGAATGACAACCGACAATTCTGGCGCGGCACTCATGGCTCTGCCCGGCGCGGCCACAAGCGGATGCCGGTTGCGGGGGCATAAACCTCGGTGAACAACGCAAGCGCGATCACCAGTACGAGCAGAGCGATGGCGGAGACGTTGAACTTGCGGTCATCATCAAGGCGCGGCGCTTCGACGATCTGGACGTCAGTGGCAGTCTCTGCCGCGAGCGTCTCGACCGCCACCTCTTCCGAGGAGCGCGCATAAACCTCGTACAGCGCCTGCGCGAAGCGATAGTCGCGATAGAGGTTGAGATATTCACCCGATACTTCGGTGAGGCCGGCAACGTTCGGGCCGGCAGGTCCGGTGTCCGGGCGGCTGCTCTGCGCGATCTGGGTGCGCAGCTGCGCGACCTCGGCACGGACTGCCATCAGCTGCGGGTTTTCCGGCCCCTGGAATTGCTCGAGCGTGCTGAGTTCGACCAGCTTGGCCTGAAGCTGCGCCTCAACCCCCGCGCGCAGCGACAGGGCCGAGCCGAGCTGCGCTTCGGGTGCGGCGAGGTTGTTGCGGCGGCGAAACTCGCCAAGCGCGCTCTCCGCCGCGATCACCCTGCCCGCGGCTTCCTTGAAGCGCCGTTGCACCACCGCCTGCTTGCGCTTCACCCGATCCTCGCCGAGCGCGGTCAGCCGATCGCTGATCGCACGGACATAAGTCTGGGTGAGTTGCTGCGCGAAGACGGGATCATGGGTGCGCACCTCGACCTCGACGATGCCGCCAGTGAGCGAGTGGATGTCCACCCGCTTGGCGAGCGCGAGCCGTGCCTTACTGACGCTTGGATAAGCGTCCGGGCCGACGAGGTTCATGCGCGCGATCACGCTGTCGGTAACCTCGGTTCCGCGCCCGATGGCGAGGTAGAGATCGACCGGCGTCTTCACCCCGCCGAGCAAGGCCGCGAAGCCCTGCGCCTGACCGCCCACGGCATTGGTCATCGAACCAAGTCCGATGCTGCTACTATCCTGCGGCACAACCTTGGCCCGCGCTACATAAGGGCGCGGGAGGATGCAAAGCACCGCCAGCACGAGCACAAGCACCGCATAGGCGATGCGGCGGCGGCGCGGATCGGCGATCCACGCGGAGAGTTGCTGGATCCGCATCAGTCGAAGATCGACTTGGCCGAGGCGGCGCCGATGAACCCGCTGAACAGCGTGCCGGTGATGTCGCGCAGCCGCGCCCAGAACTCGCCGCGATTGGCCTCGATCGGCACATAGATGAGGTCGCCGGGCAGTGCCGGCGCGCGCAGCACGCGCTTGCCGTCGGCAACCACGGTGCCGTTGGCGCGGACCACGAAGATCTCGCCCTTGTCGCCGAGCTTCTGCACACCGCCCGCCGAGGTCACATAATCGCCGATCGTGCCGCCCGAGCGCCACGCGAACGACGCCGGGCTCGGCACCGCACCGAACACACCGACGGTCACCGGCCGCTGCGGCACGAAGATCGTATCGTTGTTCTCGAGGATCAGGTCACTCGGGAGCGCGGGCGCATCGACCGGCAGGTTGAACACCAGCCGCCCGGTCGGCTCGCGCTTGCGCAGCTGTTCGACCACCGACTTGACCAGCGAGAGATTGCCCGGCTGGACCAAAGTCGCGCGGTTGACCGAGGTTACCGGCTGCGCAGTGAGCAGCAGCTCGACATCCTCGATCGCACGATCGAAGCTCTTGCGCTGCTGCTGCTTCACGCTCTCCCGCGTAATGACGCTGGCATAGGGAAAGGCGTGCGAAGTCAGGCCACCCGCCGCCGCGACCACTTCGCTCAGGCTGGTGCCCGGCTTGAAGTAATAGCGGCCGGGCTTCCCGACCTCGCCGCTGATGGTCACCAGCACGGATTGCTGTCCCATGGGGCGGGCGAGATCAACGTTGGAAAGGACGCGCAGCACGTCGCCGCGCTGCGCCTTGCGAACCTTGGCGTCCGCCGCGCTCACCTCGGTCCAGCCGGTGGCCGAGCGGGCGAGCGAATCGAGCATCATCAGGCGGGTGCCGTCGGCGATCGTGCTGATCCCGCCGGCATAGAGTAGGGTATCCGACAGGGTCTCGCCGGGTGCGATCTCGAAGATCGCCTCGCGGTTGACGCTGCCGATCACCGCGATCTGATCGCCCGCCGGCGCGACGAACAGCACGTCCCCATTCTGGAGGACCGCGTCCCCCGTACGGTCGCCGGGCCACCGCAGGTCGTACGGGTTCAGATCGGGAGCGAGCCTGCCGTTGCACGGCGTCGGGACCGAGCCAAAGCCCGCGCACCGCTCCGTGCCTGTCGATCGCCTCGAGCGCGTAGTC
>CAZBYE010000171.1:0-7057 GCA_964496045.1 uncultured Stakelama sp. | reverse complement strand
TCAATCCGTTCTGGGCCGACACGACATAGCCGTCGGCCGACAGATGCGGCGCCATCACGATCAGGCCATCCACCAGCCCGCGCATCGCGCGCAGCGCATTGGCGGCTTGCTCGCTCTCGTCATGGATGTTGGACAGCAGCAGCACATAGCCGCGGCGGCTCGCCTCGCGGTCCATCCCGCGCACGAACTCGCTGAAGAATTCGCCGTGCAGATCGGGCAGTACCACGCCCACCGCGTGCGCACGGGCAAGGCTCAGGCTGCGCGCGCCGGCGTGCGGCACATACCCCAGCTCGGCGGCGGCGGCGATCACCCGTTCGCGCGTCTCCTGACGGACATTGCCCAGGCCGTTCAGCGCGCGCGATACCGATGCGATCGATACCTGTGCCCGGCGTGCTACATCGCGAATCGTCGCCTCGGCCATTCGTCCCCTCTTCCGCTTCGTTGAAACATCCGTTCTCGGGCGGGTCTTTCGCGATTGCAAATTATCTCGTTCGGCGTCATGTAACCGGTTACGGTTTGCCGCGACAACCCCTAAAGCGGGCTTCGAACAGGGGACGGCATTCAACCAGCATTTACCACGCGCCAAGGCGCGATGCGTTCAGGAGAGGACAGACAATGCTCGACAACCGGATTTCCCGCCGCGCGGCGCTGATGGGCGCAGGTGCGATCGCGGCGTGGCTCCACAGCCCGGCCCGCGCATTGATGAGCCAGGCTGCGAATGTCGAGGTTCCACCCTTTATCGACGCGCTGATCGCGAAGATGACGCTCGCCGAAAAGGCCGGCCAGCTCAGCCTGATGGCCTCGGCCTGGGGCGGCAGCACCGTGATCAATCCGGCCAGCGGCTCGAATGCGAACTTCGAGCAGCAGGTCGAGGAAGTCCGCAAGGGCATGATCACCGGCGTGTTCAACGGCAGCGGCACGCACATGTGCCGGATCATGCAGACTGCGGCGATGAAGGATTCGCGGCTCAAGATCCCGATGATCTTCGCCGCCGACATCATCCATGGTCACCGTACCATCTTCCCCGTTCCGGTCGGTGAAGCCGCAAGCTTCGATCCGGCGCTGGCGCAGAAGACCGCCGCCGCCGCCTCCTACGAAGCCGCCGCCGCGGGCATCGACTGGACCTTCGCGCCGATGGTCGACATCTCGCGCGACCAGCGCTGGGGCCGCACCATGGAGGGCGCGGGCGAGGACGTGCATCTCGGCAATCTCTTCGCCGCTGCGCGCGTGAAGGGCTTCCAGGGCGCCAGCCTCAAGGCGATCGACACGATGATGGCCTGCGCCAAGCATTTCGCCGCCTATGGCGCGGCGGAGGCCGGGCTCGACTACAACACCGTCGACGTGTCCGAGCGCACGCTGCGTGAAATCTATTTCCCGCCCTTCCAGGCGGCGTTCGGCGCCGGCGCGCTGTCGGCGATGGCCTCGTTCAACGAGATTTCGGGCGTGCCCTCGAACGGCAATGAATGGCTGATGCGCACCGTGCTGCGCGACGAGTGGAAATATCAGGGCTTCGTCGTCTCCGATTACACCGGCGACATGGAGATGATCGACCATGGTTTCGCCGCCGACGCGCGCGAGGCGACCAAGCTCGCCTTCCTCGCCGGCGTCGATATGAGCATGACCAGCGGCTATTACCGCGATCATCTGCCCGACCTCGTCGAAAAGGGCGAAGTGCCGATGGCGCTGCTCGACGATTCGGTGCGCAAGGTGCTGGCGATCAAGGCGAAGCTCGGCCTGTTCGAGGACCCCTTCCGCCGCATCGACGAAAAGCGCGAAGCCGCGCGCAGTCGCACCAAGGCGACGCTGGCGCTCTCGCGCGAGATGGCGAAGAAGTCGATCGTCCTGCTCAAGAATGAGGGCGACATCCTCCCGCTGCGCAAGGGCGGACAGAAGATCGCGATCATCGGCCCGTTCGCGGCCGGGCAGCACGACCTCAACGGTCCCTGGTGCGTCTATGGCGACAACAAGCTCGCGATCGACCTCGAGACCGGCGTGCGCAACGCGCTCGGCAAGACGGCGCAGATCACCGTGGTCGAGGGGTCTGAGGTCGAAGCCCCGCTTCCCGGCGGGATCGAGGCCGCGGTCGCCGCTGCCCGCAACGCCGATGTCGTGCTGCTCGCGATCGGTGAGAGCGAACGCATGTCGGGCGAAGCGCAGTCGCGCACCAGCATCACCGTCCCCGCGCCGCAACAGGCGCTGGCCGAAGCGGTCGCCGCGACCGGCAAGCCGGTGATCGTCGTGCTCAAGAACGGCCGCGCACTGGCGTTCGAGGGTGCGGTCAAGAACGCCCCGGCGATCCTCGTCACCTGGTTCCTCGGGTCGGAGAGCGGCAACGCGATCGCCGACGTGCTGTTCGGCGACTACAGCCCGTCGGGCCGCCTGCCGATGAGCTTCCCGCGCGAGCCGGGCCAGCAGCCCTATTATTATGCGCACAAGCCGACCGGCCGTCCCAACCCGAGCGACGACAAGCTCGAGGAGTATAAGACGCATTACCGCTCGATCCCGAACTCGGCGCTCTACCCGTTCGGCCATGGCCTGACCTACGGCAAGGTCGAGTATTCGGGCCTGACCCCGGACAAGGGCAATCTGGCGTGGAACGGCGAGATCGCCTTCACCGCGACGGTCACCAATCGCGGCACACGTGCCGCGGAAGAAGTGGTCCAGCTTTACATCCGCGATCGCACCGCGAGCATCACCCGCCCGGTCCGCGAATTGAAGGCGTTCCGCAAGGTCGCGCTGGCGCCGGGTGCATCGGAAACGGTGCGCTTCGTGCTCCGGCGCGAGCAGCTCGAATTCATCGGCCGGGATCTCAAGCCCACCGTTGAGCCGGGCCTGTTCGACGTCTGGATCGCCCCTTCGGCGCAGGCGCAGGGGGTCCGTTCGACCTTCACGCTCACCGCCTGATCGCAACGCCTTCCCGGCTTTTGGCCGGGGGTCCGGCACCGTTTCCCCCCTCCCTCCCCGGAGCGGTGCCGGATCGCGTTTGCGTCCAGACTTGCCCGTTCGCCCTGAGCTTGTCGAAGGGCCTCGGCACCGCTCGGGAATGTGCTTCGACCAGCTCAGCAGGGCCGGTCGGCGCGCTTCTCTAACGCCCCAACCCTCGCACGATCCGTGCATGCGCCCCGCGTCCCAGCGGGTTCATCGCCATCAACAGGCACGACAGCGCGAGGAAGCCCAGCGGCACCAGCGCGATCGTCAGCCGCATCGCGGTCAGCGTCCCCGCACTCTGATCAACATTCGCGACATAGCCCGCGCTTTCGAAGCCAAGGCCGATGATCGCCGTCGCGATCCCGATTGCCACCCGCTGCAGCAGCGCCGCCATCCCGAACACCGCGCCCTCGACGCGCAGCCCCGTGCGCTGCTCGCCATATTCGATCGTGTTCGGCAGCATCGCCCAGAAGACGAAGTTGAGCCCGACGACCATCGCCTGCATCGCCATCAGATAGGCTTGCATCACCCCGGCGCGATGAATGTCGAACAGCGCGAACAGCGACAGGCCGGTCATCGCCCCCGCTGCCGCGAGGAACCACAGCGCCCGTGTCCCCAGCCGCCGCTGCAGCAGCATCCACAGCGGCACCGACACCGCGCTCACCACGCTCATCGACGCCAGCGCAAGCTGTCCGCCGCCCTCGTCGCCGAGGAAATATTTGAAATAATAGAGCACCGATTTGTTGAGGATCGTCACCGCGACGATCATCGCCACCATCGCCAGGTTGAGCGTCACGAACGCCCGATTGCCCGCAATTGCCTTGAGCGCGGTCCATACCGGCACCGGCTCGCGCCGCTCGGGGACATCGGCCTCGCGATAGGTGATGCCGACCCAGCCAAGGATCGCCGCGCCCGCCACCGCAAACAGCAATGCCGCGCCAAGATAGGCGTCCGCCGCGCTCTTCGTTCCCAACAACATGGTGCCGATCGGCACCGTGCCCAGCGCGACCACCACCGCCGCCAGCGTCCCCGACAGCATCCGCATCCCGGCGACATAGGCGCGGTCGTTGCTGTCCGCGCTCACCCGCGCGCTCATCGCCAGATAGGGCAGGTTGATAAAGGCATAGGCGGTGCGGAAGGCGATATGCCCTGCGAAAACCCCGACCATCCCCCACCATCCGGGAATGACGGGGGGCAGATAGGCAAGCACGAACCCCAGCCCCAGCGGGACGCCGCCGATCGCCACCAATCGCCCGAGTCCGCCTTTGGGCTCGCGCCGGTCAGCAAGCAGCCCGGCCGCAAAGTTCGCCAGCCCGTCCCACACCGACGCCGCCATGAAGATCGCCGCCGCCGCCGTCACCGGCAGCCCCAGTGCGTCGGTGTAGTAGAACAGCAGGAAGAGCATCGCGCTCTGCCAGTAGAGGTTGAACGCGAAGTCCCCGAAGGCGAACAGGGTCAGGCGCGTGCGGGAGGGGCGTGCCGGAGTCACGGCCCGGTCACGGTGACCGTTGCGGCCTTGGCGGAATCGGGCAGGGTGAAGCGGACGCGGTCGGCGCTCTCGTCCATTTCCGCCGCGATCTTCCGACGCCCGAAGCGCACCGCGCCCAGATCCGAAACGGCATGCACCGTCATCGCGATCTCGTTCCACCACGGTTTGAGCTTGCCCGAACGCGGGTCGAGATCGATCCGCAGCCCCTTGTCGGTCGTGGCGCAGCGGAAGCTCTGGCGCAGATAGGCCCCGCGCGCGATCGCGTCGGCCTTGCCATCGTCGAGATAGATCGTGCCGCTGCAATCCGGCCCCGGATAGACCAGCAGCTCGAGCGCGCCCTTCGGCGTCTCGCTCAGGCTCTGCACCAGCGGCTGGCGCGGGATGATCGCGCCTGCCCGCACGAATACCGGCAGCCGGTCGATCCGCGGCGTTTCGGTCACGCTGTCGGCGGTCTTGCCCGCTGTCGCCACCACCGAACGCCCGGTCCAGTAATCATACCACCCACCCTTGGGCAGGCACACATCATAGGCTTGCGGCGATTCGGGCTTGGGCGATGCGGCGACCATCAGGTCGCGGCCCAAGGTGAAGCTCATCGGCGAATCGCAGCCTGAGCTCTCATAACTATAGAACACCGGACGCAGGATCGGATCGCCCGACCGCGCCTGCTGCTCGGCGACGGCGTAGAGATAGGGGAACAGGCGATAGCGTTCCTCGATCGCCGTGCGCCGCAACGCCAGATGCTCCGGCCCGTCGACCCAGGGCTCGCTGCGGGGCGTATCCTTGGCGGCATGCACGCGCATCACCGGCGTGAAGGCGCCGATCTGGATCCAGCGGGTCAGCAGCTCGGGGCTCGGCCCGCCGGTGAACCCGCCGATATCCGCGGCGCTGTACGAAAAGCCCGACAGGCCAAGGTTCACAAGCTGCTGGACGGACAGTTTGAGGTGATCCCAGGTCGCGTTGTTGTCCCCGGTCCAGGTCACCGCATAACGCTGCCCCCCGGCATAGGTCGCGCGGGTCATCACGAACGGGCGTGCCTGCGGATCGAGCTTCCGCAAACCTTCGAACGTCGCGCGGCTGTTCTGCATGCCATAGACGTTATGAACTTCGGCATGGCTCGCCTCGCGCGGGGCGAACCCGTCACCCTCGATCCGATGGACATTGTCGAGCGGCATCGTCTTGCTTGGCGTCTCGAAGATCGCCGGCTCGTTCATGTCGTTCCAGAAGCCCGCGATCCCGGCGCTGACGAAATCCTTGTACAGTCCGCCCCACCACTCGCGTGACGCATCCCGCGTAAAATCGGGGAACAGCGAATCGCCCGGCCATACCGGCGCGACATAGGTCCGGCCCTTGGCGGTGCGCAGGAAGTGGTTGCCCGCAGCGCCGCTGTCGAACGGCGTATAGCCCTGGCTCGGGGCATGCGCGATGTGCAGGTCGGTGATCGCGACCAGTCCGATCCCGTCGGCCTTCAGGTCGCGCGCCAGTTTGGGCAGATCGGGAAAGGTCTTGGGGTTGGTGGTGAAGGGCCGGTTGCGGTCCTGAAAATCGATGTCGAGCCAGATCACGTCGGTGGGGATGCGCTCCTTGCGCAGGCGCGCCGCCAACTCGCGCACTTCGGTGTCGGACATGTAGCTGTAGCGCGACTGCTGATAGCCGAACCCCCACGGCGCAATCAGCGGCGCCTTGCCGGTCAGGCCGTGATAGCGCTGCACCACTTCGGACAGCATCGGACCCGCGATCACATAATAGTCGACCGGACCGCCCGGCGCGCCGATCCTCAGCTCGCCGTCGGTGCGGTGCCCGAAATCGAACCAGCTGCGCGTCGGGTTGTCGAGGAACAGGCCGTAGCTGCCGAACCCGCCGCCGGTGGTGACGTAGAAGGGGATCGATTTGTAGGTCGGGTCGGTCTCGCGGCCATAGCCGAACGTGTCGGTGTTCCAGTGCACATAGCTCGCCCCGCGCCGGTCGAACGGCCCGGTCTTGTCGCCGAGCCCGAAATAGCGCTCGCCCACCGGCATCTTCTGCGTCAGCTCGAAGCTGCCGTCCGCGCGCATCACCGGATCGGCGGCATCGGCCACCACCAGTCGCCCGCCTCGCTCATGCACCGTCAGGCGCAGGGTCGCCGGATCGACCTTCACCGTCAGCGCATCGGTGTCGAAGCCGTCGGCGCGCGCAATCACCTTTGCCGTTCGTGCCCGGACCTCGGCGGGCACCGCCCAGCTCGCATCCTCGGGCCATTTGCCGTCGCGCGCCATCCGCACGCGCAGCACCGATGCGGACAGCGCCGTCACGCGCACTGCCACCTCGCCGCGCGCCACCTCGACGCCATCGTCCAGCGCCCGTACCTGCGCCGCCGCCGGTGTCGCCAGCGCGATTGCTGACAAGGTTGTCAGAAGCAGCTTCATCCGATCCTCCCCGATCCGCGCATACACTATCGTTATTCAGCGGCGAGCAGCGACTCGGCGCCGCCCAGATCGACCGACACCAGCCGGCTCACCCCGCGCTCGACCATCGTCACGCCGAACAACCGGTGCATGCGACTCATCGTCGCGGCATTGTGGGTGACGATCAGGTAGCGGGTCGCGGTCTCGCGCGTCATCGCGTCGAGCAGGTCGCAGAAGCGTTCGACATTCGCATCGTCGA
>CAZBYE010000170.1:0-7079 GCA_964496045.1 uncultured Stakelama sp. | reverse complement strand
GATCCTATGCAGGCTCGTCAATATATGCGCTACCCCTTTGTGAAGAAGGGATTCATGGGCTGCGGGCTGTAACCGCGCAGCCGGGCTGGCCGCGCGGTCACTGGATCAGTCGAGCTTGAGCGCTGCCCTGATGTCCGCCCAGGCGGCGAACTTAAAGTTCTGGGCCTTGGGCGGGTTGTAGCCGTCCTGCGCGATGAATAGGCCGCCGGGATAGTCTGGGCCGAAGTCGCCGGTGACCAGCTCGATCCCGTCGGTTTCCTCGGTCGAGCCATATTTCCCAGGAGTCAGGCGGAAGCGGCCGACAAAGGCTTCGTCGGAGAGACGATAGACCGCATAGGCATGGTCGCCCTGGCTGGAGACCAGCAGGTAGCCGCCATTGCCTTCGCCCTCAGCGGCGATGGCGACACCCTCGACGTCGATCGTCAGCGTCTTGCCGTCCGCGGCGGCGATTTTCGTTCCGGCGACCGGCCCGCTGGCGCGCGCGTCGAAGCGCCACACCCCGACATTCTCTTCGCCGACATAGAGGCGATCGGTGCGCTCGTCGGCGACGCAGCCTTCGGACTGGGTCGCGAGCTTCATCGTGCGTACGAGCTTGCCTGCGGGCGCGATGCCCGTCAGGTCGAGTTCGACCTGACGGATCGTGCCGTCCTTGATGACGTTGAAGGCGTGGAGCTTGCCACCGGAGCGGTAGAGGCAGACGCCATAGGCCTCGCCCGCGCCGACCGGGACGATGCCGAGCGGGACCAGCTTAGCGCTGGCGGTGTCGAGGCGGAACAGCGCGAGCTTCGCGTTCTTGCGATCGTTACGGTCGCTGGCCGCGACGATGATCCCCGCGTCGCCCATGTCCTTGAGGTCGACATTGTTGACTTGGCCCGCATCGATGAAGAAGCGGTCCTTGCCGGTCAGGTCATAGACGTGAAGCCCGGCCTTCTTGTCGGTGCCGACGATCAGGCTGGCGGCGGGGTTCGCCGCATTGCGCCAGATTGCGGGATCGTCCGCGGCATCGGCATTGGCGGTGCCCACCGCATCGGTCTCGCCGCGTGCCTGGACGCTGGCGGCCGGGGTAGTAGGGACGAGCGGAACCTCGCTCTTGGTCGAGGCGCAGCCTGCTGCCGCGAACGGCAGCAGGCTGATGAGGAGAGCGCGCGTGAGCATCAGAAGGCCAGACGTGCCATGACCTGGAACACCGGGCCAGCGCTCTCGCGCTCGAGTTCATACTCGTCGTACACGCCGGCCTTCTGGTTCCCGATCGTCGTAAACTTGTCGAAGGCCTCACGCTTTTCGCTGTCGAGCAGGTTCGAACCGACGGCGCGGATCGTGAAGTTCTTGCCGAAGCGCTTCTCGACGAAGATCTCGAGATCGGCGCCATAGGTGGTGCGTACCGCTTCGCCGACATTGCGGTCGATCGCCGCTCCCTGCTTGCGATAGGTCGCGCCGAATGCGGCGCCGAAGCTGGGGAAGTTCTGGATGAAGCCGAAATTGTAGACGATGTTCGACTGACCGTTGAAGCGGCGTTCGCCCAGTTCGTCGACGATATCGCTCTCGAGCAGCGAGAGGTTTCCGAACACCCCGGTGTCGGGCAGGCCGAGGAAGCCAAGGCTGGTCGAGACGTCGAACTCAATGCCATAGACCTGACCGTTACCGGTATTGCGTGGCTGATAGACGAAGGTTCCAGCTCCTTCCGACCCCTGCGCCTGGGTGTTGTAGACCTCGATCAGGTCCTTGATGTCGCGGTAGAAGACATTGACGCCGATCACGCCGGTCGAGCCGATCCGCTGTTCGAAGCCGAGATCGGCGCCCCAGGCAGCCTCGGGCCGCAACAGCGGATTGCCGAGCAGGTCATTATCGCCCAATTCCGCTTCGAGCAGCACAGGGGTGATGTAGTCGAAGCGCGGGCGGCGGACGGTACGTGCGCCCGAGACGGTGATGCGGCCGCCATTGCCGACGCTGATCTTGGCCGAGGCACTGGGCAGCAAGTGGTCATAGTCCTGCTCGATGGGGCGGCCTGCAACCGTGAGATCGTCGATGCGGACCTTGGTATTCTCCCAGCGCACGCCGACTTCCCACTTCACCGGACCAGTTTCGCCCTCGACCAGACCGAACACGTCCTTACGCTGTTCCTTGATCTTGCTGAGGCCGCCGGGGATCGGAGTGAAACCGGTGAAGCCCGCCGCATATTTATCAGGAGTAAGCTGGAACTGGCTGTAGCTGGTGTGGAAGGTGGTTGCGAGGTTGAAGCGCTGGCGCGCCGCTTCGCGAATGTCGGTGTCGCGGATCTTGTTCTGGTAGAAACCGCCAAAGACGAGGTCGATGCCGTTGCCCAGCGGTGCTTCATGCTCGAGTCCGGCCGAGAATTCCCGATCGACGATATTGGTGTCGAAGCGATCGCCGGTGAAGCGCGGCGCAGCGCGGTCGAACTCGATCTCGTTCTCGGTTTCCCATTGCTTATCGCTCATCTTGGCGAAACCGGCCTTGAGCTTCGTCTTGCCGAGCGACCAGTCGTGGCTGAGCTTGGTACCGATCGAGTAGTTGTACTGGTCGATATTGTTGATGTTGGAATTGTCGACCAGCAGGTTGCCGCCCGCACCGTTGCGGATCGAGCCGCCCGAGCCGGTCGCGGTCTTGTATTCGAACGAACGCTCGGTTTCGAGGCGGTCGGTGCGGACATAGAAGCCGCTCAGCTCGAAATCGGTATTCTCGCCGTCGATGTCGTAGGTGGCGTTAAGGGCATAGTCGGTGCCGTCGCGGACGTCCGACTGATCTTCGCGGTTGTCGAGCGTGCCGCCGGGCCTGTTATAGCGCAGGCTGTACTTGCTCTTGGGGTTGTAGCGCCCTTGAAGGTTGGCGCCGAGCAGGATGCGACCGGGGCCGACCTGGCCGCCGAACACCGCGCCGAGGCTGGGTTTCACTTCGCCGTCGTCGAAGCGCATCAGGCCGCCGCGCAGATAGCCGCCGTCGAGCTGGTAGCCGTCGCGCAGTACGATGTTGAGCGTGCCTGCGACCGCGTCACCGGTGCGGCGCGCGGAGGAGGAACGGACGATCTCAACCTGCTTGATCAGTTCGGCCGGGATGCGGTCGAGGAAGAAGCTGCGGTCGGCATTGGTGCCGGGCACCTTCTCGCCGTTGATCAGGATCTGGGTATAGCCTGGATCGAGACCGCGCAGGCGGGCGCCGTCGCTCTCGATCACATCGGAGAGGAAGGTGACGCTGGGGACGCGCTTGAGCGCATCGCCGGCGGTCAGCGGCTCGAAACGCTGGAAGAATTCCTGATCATAGACCAGTTCCGGCTCGGCGCCCTCGGTACGGTTGCGATAGGCGATGCTGCCGTTGACGACGACGTCGGCGGCGCGCTCGATCTGCTCATCGCCCGCAACTTCGGCGGCGGCTTGCGCGGTCTGCGCGGCCGCGGCGAGCGAAAGCGCGAGAACGGGCATGCTTACGCCGGCAAGGGCGGCGACGATCGAATTGCAGTTCATGGGGTCCCCCGATTGTGTCGAGGGCGCGCCTAGGCGTGGTGCATGTCACTCAGGCGCGATATCGGTGTCGCTTCGGTTGCGATATGATGACGGTTGCATGACGTTGCGCGAACGACACGCCCCTGCGGCGGCGATGGCGAGAAGCGCGAGGATGCCAGCTGCGATGGCGATGCCGCGGGTACCACCCTGCTCCAGCGCCCGGCCACCGGCGATGCTGCCGATCGCAATGCCGATATTGGCGGCAGAGATGTTGAGTGATCCGGCAAAACCCGGCGCATCGGGTGCAGCCTGCATCACGCGTACCTGACAGAAGACGAATCCGGCTGCGTGTGCGGCGCCCCAGAACAGGATTGCGACGCCGGTCGCGAACACACTCATGTCTGCGGAAATCATCCCCGCCATCGCTGTGGTGAGTAACGCTGCGACGACGGTTCCCGCGAGGACGAACGATTCAAGCCTTCCCGCGATCCAGTTGCCGGCGAGACCGGCGGCGCCGAAACCGAGCAGGGCGAGCGTGATGCCTTCGGGCGTGAGCGCTGCACGGCTGAGCAATATGGCGATGTAGCTGAACCCGGTGAACATCGCGGAAAATGCCAGCGTGGAGAGCAGCAGGTGGCTCTGAATCCGGGCGCGGGCGAGCAAACGCCACGGAGCGACAGCTGTATCGGCGTATGTCCAGGGCACACGCTTCAAGCAGAGCATTGTGCCGAGCAGGGCCAGCGCGCCGATCAGCGCCATCGGTGCCTGCCATCCGAGATAGGCGGCAACGAAACTGCCTGCCGGCGGTGCAAGCGTGCCGCCGACCGTGACGCCGATATAGAGAAGCGCGATTCCCGGCCCAGCGCCGCGCTCAAGCCCGATCAGCGCGCCGGCAACGCTCATGAACAGCGGCAGCGTCGCGCCCTGTAGCACGCGCAGCGTCAGCGCGAGAGCAAAGCTGGGGTATGCCAGCAGAAGCAGGTTCGCCGCGAACGGCAGCAGTGCCAGTGCGAGCACGGGTGTGACTGGAAATCGGGCGGTAGCGGCAGTGAGGAGCGGGCCGAACAGTGCGGAGGCCAGAGCGAAGGCAGTGATCAGCCAACCCGCTCGCGCAGGCGAAATGTCGAACGCGCCAGTCAGGGCCGGGATGAGTCCGATCACGACGAACTCGGCCGCGACCACCACGGCTGCGCCGAAGATCAGCGGCGCAGCCGTGATGCGGCTCATGCGTTGGCGCCGCTATCGACGAGCAGGGAAGTTCCGGTCACCGAGCGCGCTTCGGGGGAGGCGAGGTAGGTGACGGCGGAGGCGATGTCCTGCGCAGTGCCGAAGCGGCCGAGCGCGGTGAGTGCGATCTGGTCTGCGGCGTGTTCGCCATCGGCCGGGTTCATGTCGGTATCGGTCGATCCCGGATTGACCGTGTTCACCGTGATCCCGCGCGGGGCAAGATCACGGGCGAGCGCCTGATGCAACATCGCGATTCCGGCCTTGCTGGCGCTATAGGCAGCAAGGCCCGGCGAGGGGGCCTGAAGCGCGAGGTTGCTACCGATCGCGATGATACGCCCGCCTTCACCCATGTGCGGCAGCGCCGCGCGCACCGCGACAAAGGCGGCGCGCAAATTGACTGCCATCGTCGCATCCCAATCGTCGAGGCTGAGCTCGTCGACCGGTGCAGCGATGAAGATGCCGGCATTGTTGACGAGGATATCGATGCCGCCCAGCGTTGCCGCGGTTTGGCTTACTGCCGCCTCGACCGCGGCCGCATCGCGATTGTCGGCAGCGATTGCGATTGCCTTGCGGCCAAGCGCCTCGATGTCGGCGACGACGCCGGCCGCGGCGTCACCAGAGGCGGCATAGGTGATCGCGACATTCGCGCCATCGGCCGCCAGCCGCCGTGCGATGGCTGCACCGATGCCGCGGCTTCCCCCGGTTACCAGCGCACGCTTTCCTTCCAACCGCATTGTCGTATCTCCATTTCTGTAGTGATCGATACAAATATGGAGCGGCTTGCTCCTCCGTCAACCACTTTCTATATCGATCGCTACAGAAAGGAGGCGGCGTGACGAAGGTTGAACGGGCGGAGCGCGGCCGACCGCGCGGATTCGACCGCACTGCTGCGCTCGAGCAGGCGATGCTGCTGTTCTGGCGCAAGACCTATGAGGGCACCTCGATCGCCGACCTGACCGGCGCGATGGGGATCAATGCGCCAAGCCTGTATGCCGCATTCGGGAGCAAGCATGGGTTGTTCCGCGAAGCCGTGGCGCATTATGCCGATCATCATGGCACCGAGATCTGGCGCACGCTGCACGAAGCGCCGACGATCGATGCCGCGGTGGAAGGGTTCTTGTTCGCGACTGCGCAATCCTATTCGACGCCCGGCGATCCGCCGGGCTGCCTGATCGTGCTCGGGACCCAATATGGCGCGGATGAAACCGATCCTGCACACGGTGAGCTGCGCAAGCGCCGCCGCGCCAATCTGGACGAGATCGCGGACCGCATGTCGCGCGCAGTCGCGAACGGCGAATTGCCGGCGGGCTTCGATGTCCGGGGTGCTGCGGCGTTCTTGCTGAGCGTGCAGACGGGGATGTCGGTGCTGGCGCGCGACGGCGCGGGCCGCGCTGCACTGGAAGCTGCAGCGCGGGGTGGCGTACTCGGCTGGCGTGGCTTTGGACGGCTGGACAGCTGACACGAAAACGCCCGGACCTTTCGGTCCGGGCGTCTCGCTGTCCGGTGCCGCTTCCGTGATGAGGCGGCGCCTGGGAACAGGTTCGTCTTACGACGAATAATACATGTCGAACTCGACCGGGCTGGGGGTCATTTCCCAGCGTGCGACGTCAGCGCGCTTGATCTCGACATAGGCCTCGATCTGATCCTTGCTGAACACGTCACCCTTGAGCAGGAAGTCCATATCGGCCTCGAGGCTGTCGAGCGCCTCGCGGAGCGAACCGCATACGGTCGGCACTTCGGCCAGTTCCTCGGGCGGAAGGTCGTAGAGGTTCTTGTCCATCGGGTCGCCCGGATGGATCTTGTTCTGGATGCCGTCGAGGCCGGCCATCAGCAGCGCCGCGTAGCAGAGATACGGGTTGGCCAGCGCGTCGGGGAAGCGGAACTCGACGCGTTTCGCCTTGGTGCCCGTGCCGTACGGAATGCGGCACGACGCCGAACGGTTGCGCGACGAATAGGCGAGCAGCACTGGTGCCTCGTAACCCGGGACCAGACGCTTATAGCTGTTGGTCGACGGGTTGGTGAAGGCGTTGAGCGCTTTGGCATGCTTGATGACGCCACCGATGAAGTAGAGGCACATCTCGGACAGGCCGGCATAGCCGTTGCCCGCAAACAGCGGCTTGCCGCCATCCCAGATCGAGAAGTGGGTGTGCATGCCCGAGCCGTTATCTTCCTTAATCGGCTTGGGCATGAAGGTCGCGGTCTTGCCATAGGCATGCGCGACCTGGTGCACGACATACTTGTAGATCTGCATGCGGTCGGCGGTCTGAACCAGCGTGCCATAGGTCAGGCCCAGCTCATGCTGCGCCGCGGCGACTTCATGGTGATGCTTGTCGCAGGGCAGACCCATTTCGAGCATGGTCGAGACCATCTCGCCACGGATATCGACGGCGCTGTCGA
>CAZBYE010000169.1:0-7137 GCA_964496045.1 uncultured Stakelama sp. | reverse complement strand
ACGCGATCCGTCGCGGCACTGACGTGATGCTGGCCGGTAAGGTCGCCTGCGTCGCCGGCTTCGGCGATGTCGGCAAGGGCTCGGCCCAGTCGCTGCGTAACGGCGGCGCGCGCGTGCTCGTCACCGAAATCGATCCGATCTGCGCACTGCAGGCGGCGATGGAGGGCTTTGAGGTCGTCACGATGGAAGAGGCGGTCGAGCGCGCCGACATCTTCTGCACCGCGACCGGCAATGCCGACGTGATCACCGCCGAGCACATGAAGGGCATGAAGAACATGGCCATCGTGTGCAACATCGGTCACTTCGACAGCGAGATCCAGATCGCCGCTCTGTCGAACTACAAGTGGACCGAAGTGAAGCCGCAGGTCGATCTGGTCGAATTCCCCGACGGCAAGCAGATCATCATCCTGTCGAAGGGCCGTCTGGTGAACCTGGGCAACGCGACCGGCCACCCGTCGTTCGTGATGTCGTCGTCCTTCACCAATCAGGTGCTGGCGCAGCTCGAACTGTGGAGCAAGGGTGGTGAGTACGCCAACGACGTCTTCGTCCTGCCTAAGCACCTCGACGAGAAGGTTGCCGAGCTGCACCTCGAGAAGCTCGGCGTGAAGCTGACCAAGCTCAGCCAGAAGCAGGCCGATTATATCGGTGTGCCGGTCGAAGGTCCGTTCAAGCCGGATCACTACCGCTACTAAGATTTGCGACAGTCGACAAAGTGCGACTGTCGAAAAGAAGAGGGCGCGTCCGGCAACGGCGCGCCCTTTTTCATGCCCGTTATTTACGAAATGGGAAGACGTGTGCGGCAGGTGTGGTGCCAGAGCAACACTCTGCTGGGAAAGCGATGGTGGAGGGTTGCACGATGCAACGCGATGGGCGCAATCCCGGGCCGTTGAGGGAAAACTATAAAGGGGATCAGGTATGAGTTCGCTCCACTCCCGTAAGGCTGGCTATCATCTCGCCGCCTCGTTCACCGCGATTGTGCTGGCCGGCGCTGCTCCGGCGTTCGCGCAGGACGCTGCGCAGGGCCCCGCGCCCGAAGCCGAAACCGGCGACACCGTCGTCATCACCGGCTCGCGTATCGCGCGCCCCGAACTGTCGCTGCCCAACCCGGTCCAGGTGATCAGTGAAGAGACGATCGAGCAGTCGGGCAAGACCAACCTGACCGATTTCCTCTCTGAGACCCCCGCGCTGCTCGGTTCGCAGACCGGTATCAAGGCAGCGGGTTCGGCGCTGCTCGGCGGCTCGCAGAACGTGGGTGTCAACAATCTGAATCTCCGCAATCTGGGTACCGATCGCACGCTGGTGCTGGTCGATGGGCGCCGGCACGTCGCCGGTTACCCCGGTACCGCTGCGGTGGATATCAACACCATCCCGACCGACCTGGTTCAGAAGATCGATGTGCTGACCGGCGGCGCTTCCGCGATCTACGGTGCCGACGGCGTGTCGGGCGTGGTCAACTTCATCCTCAAGAAGGATTTCGAGGGCGTGCGCCTGCGCGCCCAGAACGACATTTCGGAGCGCGGCGATGCGGGTGAGCGCTTCATCGCGATCACCGTCGGCAAGAATTTCGCCGATGGGCGCGGCAACATCACCGCTTCCTACGAATTCCAGGAAGCCGATCAGTTCAGCCAGCGCAGGCGTCTGAACTACGGTTTGACCGGACCGACCTATGCATTCGCGCGCAACCCGAATGACGGAGCTCCTGGTAGCCCGACCGACAATCCGTCTGTCCCGGATCGTCTGTTGTTCACCGATCTGCGTTGGGCTGACAGCTCAATGGGCGGTGCGATCGACTTTGACGGCGACGAAATCCCGGATCGCACGGGTGAAGGCGGCATCTACGATCGCGGTGCACTCTTGCCGGGCACGGCGTTCACGCGCGGCGGGTCGAGCACTCCCCGCGAAAGCTACTATGGCGACTATACGCCCTATTCCCGGCGCCATATCGCCAATGTCATGGCCCGCTTCGAGTTCAGTCCTGCGTTCGAGCTGTACGCCGAGGGCAAGTATGTCCGCTCAAAGGCGTTCACCGATTCCCAGCCGACCTATGACTTCCTGACCGAGCTGTTTTCGGACAACGCCTATCTGATCCAGCGCTTTGGTGCTGCCACCGCTGCGAACGGTGCGCTCATGACGCGCGACAATTTCGACATGGGCGTCCGCGGTTCAGCGATGGAGCGCGAGCTGTTCCGTACCGTGCTGGGCGCGAAGGGCGATCTGGGATCCAACCTGCGCTATGACATCTCCTATGTCTTTGGGCAGTCGACCCAGCGGGCGACCAATCTGAACGATCGTATCACAGAACGCTATTATGCAGCTCTGGATGCCGTTCGTGACGTCAACGGCAATATCACCTGCCGGATCAACCTGCCCGGTGAGACCACGATCCGGGGCGCCAATCATGGGGGCCAGCCCGTCTACAACGGCGCGCCGAAGACCTTCGCGAAGGGCCAGTGCGTTCCGCTCAACATGCTCGGCAACGGTTCGCCGTCACAGGCTGCTCTGGATTTCGTCACGGTCGATCATAGCGACTGGGCTCGTCTTCAGCAGCATGTCGTGTCGGCCGCGATTTCGGGCGATACCGGTTCGTTCTTCAAGCTGCCCGGCGGACCGGTCGGGTTTGCGATCGGTGCGGAGTATCGCAAGGAGAAGAGCCATTTCGTCCCCTCGGATCTGACACAGGCTGGCGCGCTGATGGACAGCTCGCAGGCGCCCATCAGCAAGGGGAGCTTCGACGTCAAGGAACTGTTCGGCGAGATCAATCTTCCGATCCTGGCCAATATGCCTTTCGCCGAAAATCTGTCGATCGGTGCTGCGGTCCGTCTGTCGGACTATTCGACAATCGGCACCACGACGACGTGGAACGTCAATGGCAGCTACTCGCCGGTGCGCGACATCACCTTCCGCGGAACCTATTCAGAGGCTGTGCGCGCGCCGAACATCACCGAATTGTTTGCGCCGCAGGGCGGTACCTATGAGTTCATCACGGATCCATGCGGTCCGGACCGACTGGCAGAAGGCACGCAGTATCGCGCAGCCAATTGTACGGCGGCGCTGACGGCCGCCGGCTTGACGCCCGCACAGCGGGCGGCGTTCAATCCGGCGGACGACTTTACGTCGCCGCAGAACAGCAGCCTGCTCGGTCTGCAGGGCGGTAACCCGAACCTGCAGGAAGAGACCGCAAGGACCTGGACAGCCGGTGTCGTGCTGCGCCCGACCTTCATTCCGGGCCTGTCGATCACTGCGGACTGGTATGACATCCGTCTCACTCAGGCGATCCGCTATTCGACCGCGCAGGATATTGTCGACCTGTGCGTCGATCAGCCGACGCTGACCAACGTCTATTGCGGACTGATTTCGCGTGGCTCGAACGGCTATATCTCGAACTATTCGATCGTCCCGGCGAACGTTGCCGCATACGAGACGGCTGGTCTCGACGTCTCGCTCGCCTATCGCTTCACGCCGTTTGAAAATGCCGGGACGTTCAATGTCAGGCTGGTCGGCAACTATCTGAACAAGCTCACGTTCGTGCCGACCTTCGGTGCGGATCCCGAGAACGAGATGGACTCGTCGCTGCGCCCGGCGCCGAAGTACAGCGCCAACTTCGATCTGAGCTGGACCAAGGGACCGCTGACGCTGAACTACGGGATCAACTGGTTCTCCAAGACCCGCCGGGTCACCCGCGAGCAGGAAGCGGCGAACCCCGACTACGTGCCGGCCGGGTACATCTGGTTCAAGGAGAAGTGGGAGCACGAGCTCTATGTCAGCTATGACATCGACGAGCGCTTCAACATCTATGCCGGTGTCAACAACCTGTTCGACACGAAGCCCGATGTCGGCGCCAGCGCCTATCCGATCAGCGCTGTGGGCCGCTCGTTCTTCCTCGGCGCTAAGGCCAAGATCTTCTGACGCAGCTGAGACTCTGAAATCGGGGCCGGGGCGCAAGTTCCGGCCCCTTTTTTATGTCGCTCCGGCGCTTGCGGTGCTCTGCTTCGCAGTTCGGGTTCCCGGGCGCGAAAGCATGTCCTAAGAGCCGTAGGATGAAGAACGGCGCGACGCGGTGATCGAGGTTTCCAATGCTGTGGCGGTTGCTGCCGGCGCCGTCGTCGCGCTGCTTGTGGCGCTGGGCTGCGGGATGCTGTTCGTCGGGCTGCGTGCCCGCGCGCGCGCAGCGACATTGCTCGACGCGCACCGGCGCGCCGACGCGCTCGCCGCCAGCGCGCCCGCACAGGCGATGGTGGTGCGTGCCGACGGCCGGGTCGAACTGAGCGACAAGCTGGCAGACCTGCTGGGCCTTGAGACACTGCCCACGCATTTATCTGAAATCACCGGGAATGAGGCGGTGTTCGCGCCGGCCGAGGCCGCGGCGCTCGAACAGGACATTGCGGCGGCGCAGCGGGCAGCGCGCCCGTTCCGCGCAACGGTGCGCGCGCGAGGTTCCTCCCGCACGCTGTTGATGATCGGCCAGCGCGCAGCTGACGCGGTGCGTGCGCCGGGCGGGGTTGTGCTGTGGGTCTTCGACGCCACCGAGGCGCAGGAGGAGGTAGCGCGGCTCTCGGGCGAGGCCGGGCGTTATCGTGAAGCGTTCGAATCGCTCACCGGCCTCATTCAGTCGGCACCGATGCCGATGTGGTATCGAGATCGCGACTTGCGGTTGGCGATGGTCAATAATGCCTATGTCACAGCGGTCAACGGCAAGGATGCCGAAGCGGTAGTCAAGGCCGGGATCGAGCTTGTCGATGTCTCCGCTCCGGGAGGACCGCTGGCCAGCCCTGCCAAAGCGCGTGAGGCGGGGCGCTCGAGAATGGTCAAGCTGCCCGCGACGATCGCGGGTGCGCGGCGGATGCTGCACATTCACGACGTGCCGCTGCCCACCGGCGGCGTCGCGGGCTTCGCGGTCGATGTAGAGGAGCTGGAGCGCGCACGCGCCGGGATCAAGCGCGCCGACGATGCCCAGCGTGAGACGTTTGACCGGCTCTCCGCCGGGGTTGCGCAGTTCGCAGCTGACCGCAGTCTGGTGTTCTGCAATCAGCCGTTCCGTCGCATGTTCGCGATGCGCACCGAGTGGCTGGCCGACAAGCCCGAGTTCGAGCGCGTGCTCGAACGGATGCGTGAGGCGAATCGCCTGCCGGTGGTGCGCGATTTCCCGGGCTGGAAGGCCGAGCGCCGCGACTGGTTCCGCGCGGACGCGGCGCGCGAGGAGAATTGGGCACTGGCGGGCGGCAACCACCTCCGCGTCGTTGCCCAGCCGCTTCCTGAAGGCGGGCTGCTGGTCGTCTTTGAGGATCTGACCGAACAGGTTCAGCTCGCCAGCGCGCGCGACACGCTGCTGCGCGTGCGCACCGCGACCTTCGACAATCTGTTCGAGGCGCTGGGCGTGTTCACCGCCGACGGGCGGCTGCAATTGTGGAACAACCGCTTCCGCCAGCTCTGGGGCTTTGACGAGGCCTATGTCGCCAGCCACCCGCGCGTCGATGCTTTGGCGAAGCAGGCGGGCAATCTGCTCGCCAATCCGGGCCGGGCGGTACTGATGGGCGAACTGATCCGCGCCGCGACGATCGAGCGGCAGCAGCGGGGCGCGACGATCGAGTTCAAGGACGGCCGTTTTTTCGAGGTAGCAGCGGTGCCGCTGCCCGACGGCAACGCGCTGTTCACGATGCTCGACGTTTCCGACCGCCGCCGGGTCGAGAATGCGCTGCGCGAGCGCAACGATGCGCTGCAGACGGCGGATCGCGTCAAGACCGCCTTCGTCGCCAATATGAGCTATGAATTGCGCACGCCGCTCACCTCGATTCAGGGGTTCGCGGAGATGCTGCACGGCGGCTATGCCGGCGACCTGTCGCAAAGCGGGAGCGAATATACCGAGGCGATCCTCTCGTCGGTCGAGCGGCTGGGCGCGCTGGTCGACGATGTGCTCGACCTTACCCGTGAGGATGATGGCGTGGCGCGCGGGACGGTCGATCTTGAGCTGACCGCGGGTGCAGCGGCCGAAGCGGTTGCTCCGGCGGCGCAGGCCAAGCGGATCGAACTCGCGGTCGAGGTGCAGGGCAGCGCCGGGACGACACTCGGCGATGCGCGGCGCATTCGCCAGACGATCGAACATCTGCTGCGCAACGCCATTGCGAACACGCCTGACAAGGGTCGCGTGCTGCTGCACATCGACGGCACGCCCAAGGGAGCGCGGATCGTCGTCTCCGATAATGGACCGGGCATGGCGAAGAAGCTGGCGGACAAGGCGTTCGAGCGCTTTGCCCAGCCAGGGATCAGTCGCAACGGCGACCGTGCGCTTGGCCTTGGCCTGCCGCTCGCCAAGCAATTCGTCGAGGCGCATGGCGGGACGATCGAACTGGTCTCCGAACCGGGGCAGGGGACGATGGTGATCGTGGAGCTGCCGCGCGGATGATCCGGCTGGCGGATGCGGCGGCGAGCGAGGCGCTGGGCGCGCGGCTGGCGGCGCTGGCCCGGCCGGGTGACGTAATCGCGCTGTCGGGGCAGCTTGGCGCAGGCAAGACCAGCATCGCACGCGGGCTGCTTGCGGCACTTGGACTGGAGGAGGAAGCGCCGTCGCCGAGCTTCGCGATCGTTCAGCCCTATGCACCACCCGAAGTGCAGTTCCCGGTGTTGCACGTCGATCTCTACCGTATCGACGATCCCGGCGAGGCCGGGGAACTGGGGCTCGATGATGCACGCTATGATTCGCTGCTGATCGTCGAATGGCCAGAGCGATTGCCGGCTTCTGCATGGCACGATGCACTGTGGCTCACCCTGACGATCGAGCCGGATGGCGCGCGCGGCTTGACAGCGCAGGTCCCCTCGTCATGGAAGGACCGATGGTTCCTGACATGAATCCGCCCGCACGGGCGCCGTATTTTCTGGACGAGCTGGGCTGGGGGGATGGAGAGATCCTGCCGCTGGCGGGTGACGCCTCGTTCCGCCGCTATTTCCGCGTTCAGGCACCGGGACGCACCGCCATCCTGATGGATGCGCCGCCACCCCATGAAGACCCGCGGCCGTTCATCGATGTCGCGCGCTGGCTGGTTGGACGCGGGTTCGCCGCGCCGCAAATCTATGGCGAGGACCTCGATACCGGCCTGGTGCTGATCGAGGCCAGGCCCGATCTCCAGTTCGTCCTCCTCGACG
>CAZBYE010000168.1:0-7207 GCA_964496045.1 uncultured Stakelama sp. | reverse complement strand
GGAGGCTGGTCAACCCTGCCGCCAACAGCCAGCTGATGGTCCTCTAGGCGCCGAAGGGCACGTTCTTCACGCAGTGCGAGGCCGAGGGCTTCCGCCGCATGACCTTCTTCCCCGACCGGCCCGACGTGTTGTCGAGCTATCGCGTGCGGATGACCTGCGACAAGGCCAAGTTCCCGATCCTGCTGTCGAACGGCAATTGCGAGGCGCAGGGTGACAACGCAGACGGCTCGCACTGGGCCGAATGGCACGACCCGTTCCCCAAGCCCTGTTACCTGTTCGCGCTGGTCGCGGGCGATCTCGCCGCCAATCGCGGGACGTTCACGACGCTGTCGGGGCGCGAGGTTCAGCTCGGTATCTGGGTACGCGAGAAAGACCTGCCCAAGACCGACCACGCGCTCCATGCCCTCAAGCTGAGCATGGCGTGGGACGAAAAGGTGTACGGTCGGGAATACGATCTCGACGTGTTCAACATCGTCGCGGTCGATGATTTCAATTTCGGCGCGATGGAGAATAAGGGGCTGAACATCTTCAACAGCCGCTACATCCTCGCCGACCCCGATACCGCCACCGATTATGACTATGACGCGGTCGCCGCGGTGGTCGCGCACGAATATTTCCACAACTGGTCGGGCAACCGCGTTACTTGCCGCGACTGGTTCCAGCTCTCGCTCAAGGAGGGCTTTACCGTCTTCCGCGACCAGAGCTTCTCGGCGGATCAGGGTTCAGCTGCGGTCAAGCGGATCGAGGATGTGCGCGGGCTGCGCGCGGCGCAGTTCCCCGAGGATTCAGGTCCGCTCGCGCACCCGGTGCGTCCGGACGAATATCTCGAGATCTCGAACTTCTACACGGCGACCATCTACAACAAGGGCGCCGAGGTCATCCGCATGATGGCGACGATCCTGGGGCCCCAGAAGTTCCGCGCGGCGACCGATCTCTATTTCCAGCGCTTCGACGGCACCGCCGCGACGTGCGAGGATTTCGTCGCGTGTATGGAGGAAGCGAGCGGCATCGATCTCACCCAGTTCCGCCTCTGGTATTCGCAGGCCGGAACCCCGCGCGTCAGCGCGACGCTGGAGCATGAAGCGGGTGATGGCCGCGCGCGCGTGACTATCCGTCAGAGCGTGCCGCCGACGCCAGGCCAGCCGGACAAGGCGCCGATGGTGCTTCCGCTCAAGCTGCGTCTGTTTGGCGGCGAGACCGCCAGGCCGGTGGCGGCTGAGCGGTTGGTGCTGTTGTCGGACGCCGAGACCGAGATCGCGTTCGAGGGCGTGACCGAGCGTCCGGTGCTGTCGATCAACCGCGGCTTCTCCGCCCCGGTGATCGTCGACACCAACCGCAGCGCCGCCGATCTCGCCTTCCTCTCCGCGCATGACGACGATCCCTTCGCGCGATATGAGGCGATGCAGCAACTGATGCTCGACACGCTGGTCGCGGCGGTGACCCAGGGTCGCGCCGATCACAGCGCGGTGATCGAGGCGGTCGCGAACACGCTCGCCGATCCTGCGCTCGACCGCGCCTTCGTCGCCGAAGCGGTGCTTCTCCCTTCGGACAGCTTCATCGGCGACCAGCTGCCGGTGGTCGATCCCGAGCTGATCTTCCAGAAGCGCGAGGCGCTGCGCCGCGATCTCGGCAAGGTGCTCGAGCAGCAATGGCGCGATGCGCATGATGCGGTGAAGGCCAACCGCTTCGAATATTCGCCCGCGGGCAAGGGTGCGCGGCGGCTGCGCACCGTGTCGCTCGGCTATATCAACGCGAGCGGCGCGGCGGACGGTCCCGACCTCGCCTTCGGCCAGTTCGAGGGTGCGGACAATATGACCGACCGTCAGGGCGCGTTGATGACTCTTGTCAACAGCAAGTCGGACAAGCGCATCGCCGCGCTCGACATCTTCTACAACCGCTATGCCGACAATGCGCTTGTGCTCGACAAATGGTTCCAGACGCAGGCGCTGGCGACGCGCGAGGACACCGCCGAAGCGGTCGAGGCGCTGGCGAAGCATCGCGACTTCACCCTCGCCAATCCCAATCGTGCGCGATCGCTGGTCGGCGCGTTCGCGATCAACCAGCGCGCCTTCCATTCGGGCGAAGGGCGTGGTTATCGCTTCGTTGCCGAACAGCTGATCGCGCTGGACAAACTCAACCCGCAGACCGCTGCCAAGCTGGTCCCGCCGCTCGGCCGCTGGAAGCGTTTCGACGAGACGCGTGCGGCGCTGATGCGCGCCGAGCTTGAGCGCATCCTCGCCACACCGGGCCTCAGCAAGGATATGACCGAGCAGGTCGGCAAGAGCCTCGAGGGCTGAACTCCGGGCTTCAGAAACCTTGGGTCGCGGCCGCCGCGTTCAGGAACCCGTTGATCTGCCGCGGAGTGACTTGCTTGCGGTTGTTCGTGGCATCTGCGTCGTTGTTGCACGGGCGGCTGTCGAGCGCGATGTCGGGGTCATAGCCGATCTGGACATCGACAATGCCGCCGAATTCGAACGTGTCGAATGCGTTGGGGATCACCGGCGAGGTGAAGGACAGCATGCGTCCGCCCGCTGCGGCACGTTCGGGCAACGGCCGGGTGACGCGAAATTCGTGGCCGCTACTGCCGTTGCGCACGGTCAACGAAACATTCTGCTGGTTGGGGCCTGAGCTCCACGCGCTGCGGCCCTGATTGACCACCTCGAACGCAACGATGATTCGTTCCTTGCTTCCTCCGGCTTTGGTGAGCGTGATCGATGTAACCGCGGGATCAACCCGGCATCCGGCCGCCGGGGTCAGTAGCGGTCTTGGCGTGAGGCGCGGCTGCGGCGTAAGCGGCGTCTTCGGCGTGATCTGGGGAGTGGCGGCCGTACCGAGAACGAGTGCGGCGGCAAGCAGGAGCGGCGAGCGGTGCATGGCGAATCCCTCCTTCGACTGGAAGCCGGCCGGGAACGCCACTGGGTCGGAGCGATGCCTGTCCCTTACCACAATGCACCGGCCAATGCCCGCGTATTGTGGAGTCCGCCCTACGCCATCACATTGCGGCCGCGGCGCACCGTCGCGCTATGGCCGATGCTCGCCGCCGGGCTGCGCTGGCGGATGGTGTCGGCGAACATCCAGTCGTTGCGCACCGTATCGGGCGTCAGCGTCAGCGCCATATAGCCGCGGCGCGAGGTATCGCACCATTTGAGCTCGGCATTGGTTTCGACCAGCGCGCGGGCGATCACCTTGGGGTCTGCCGCGGTCGAGCTTTCATAGCCGGGTGAGGTGACGGCATGGCCCGCGAACTCGACCCCGGCGGGCCTGCCGTCCTGTGCGAGATCATACGCCCAGGCATTGTGGCTGTCGCCCGCGATCACGACGAGGTTGGCGTTGGCGGCCTGCGCCGCTTTGAGGAAGCGCGCACGCGCCGCCGGATAGCCGCCCCAATTGTCGAGGTTGGTCGGAAGGCCGAGCGAGGCCAGTGTGACGCCCGCCTTCACATAGCGTTTCGCGGCTTCGGATGCATCAGGCTTGAGCCACCCCATCGCCTGTTTGGGCGCGACCTGCTTGCCCATGATCGTGCCGAAACCGGTGACCTGCCAGCGGGTACCCGCGCGCACCGATCGCTTGAGCTCGGCGGCGATCCACGCCTCCTGCTCCCAGCCCATCATCGTCATCGCCGGGTCCTGCCACGCGCCGTCGCGGAACACCTTCAACGCCGCGACCGGATCGTCAGCCATCAGGAAGGACGCCGCTGTGTACGGTTTGGTCCGCCCGAGCAGCCGGGTCTCGGTGCGGAACAACGTCGCGAGCGTGCCGATCTCATAGGATTTCCACGGCTCGTCGGAGACCGGCATCCATTCGCGCCACGCCTGCATCGCAGCGGCGCGGCGGATGCTCCAGTCGCCTTCCTTGTCGGGCGAATGATTCTGCGCGCCGCCTTCCCAGCTGTCGTTCGCGGACTCGTGATCGTCCATCTGCACGACCATCGCCTTCGCGGCGTGCAGCGCCTGCAGATCCGGATCGGCACGGTAGCTGGCATAGCGCAGGCGATAGTCGGCGAGGTGAATGAGTTCGGTCGCGGGGAGCGGCAGACGGTCCGTCACAGCCTGATCGAGCGAAGGATAATTGCCGTGCGGATATTCGTAGAGATAGTCGCCGAGGTGCACGGCGAGATCGATGTCGTCGCGCGCCGCGGCATGGGCATAGGCGTTGAAATAGCCAAAGCCCATGTTCGAGCAGGAGAAGACCGCGATGCCGAAGCGCGCCGCATTGCCCTGCGGCAGCGTCCGCGTCCGCCCCACCGGTGACTTGCTGCCGTCGGCCGCGACAAAGCGATAGTGATAGTGCGTGCCGGGCTTGAGGCCCGTGACCGTGATCTTGGTTGTCCAGTCGCGCCACGGCCCGGTGATCGCCTCACCGCCGGCGATCACCTTGGCGAAGTCCGGATTTTCGGAGAGCTCGACCCGCAGCTTCGCCGAGTCGCCCTTGCCGACATAGCGAGTCCACAACAGCATCGAATCCGGACCCGGCTCGCCGCTCGCTACCGAATGGGTGAAGCCGTCGACGATCCAGTTCGGGCCCTGCGCGAAACCGGGAATGGCATAAGCGCCGAGACCCAGTGTGCCGGTGAGGATCAACGAACGGCGATCGATACGCATGGTCATGACTGGTCTCCCTCCCCGCGTCACTGGCCTGCACATATGGCTGGTTCGTGACAGTCGATCCTGACAGGTCTAGAGCTTGCCGCAACCGAATGGTTTCCGGAGTTACCGATGCGCAGATCCGCCCTCGTCGCCCTGCTTCTCGCCACCGCAGCCTGCAATCAGGCTCCATCCCCGGGGAACGACGCCACGGCTGCCGCCGACAGCTACGATCTCGCCGCGCAGAAGGCGAAGCTCGCGGTGATCGACATGAAGCCGGACACCAGTTTCCTCAACGATGAGGAGCGGCAGGTGGTCAATCTGCTGATCCAGGCGTCGGAGCAGATGTCGCTGATCTATCGCTCTCAGCGCGATGCCAACTGGAAGCAGACGCGCGCCGCGATCGAGAAGGCGGGCGCCGGGCTGCCGCTCGAGATGTACGACCGCTATTACGGCCCGTGGGACGATCTTGCCGACAACCGCCCGTTTTTCGGCGACGCGAAGATGCCCGAAGGCGGGGGCTTCTATCCCGCGGACCTGACCAAGGAAGCGTTCGACGCCTATCTCGCGGCCAATCCGGGCGAGAAGGCGGCGCTGACCAACCCTTACACGATCGTCGTCCGCGACGGCGCGAAACTGAAGGCGGTCCCCTATTCGGTCGCGTACAAGACCGAGCTGACCGAGGCGGCGCGGTTGCTCAACGAAGCCGCGGCGATCACCACCAACGCCAGCCTCAAAAAGTTCCTGACGCTGCGTGCCAAAGCGTTCCTGACCGACGACTATTTCGCGTCGGAACTGGCATGGATGGATCTGGAGGGCACGCCGATCGAGGTCGCGATCGGGCCGTACGAAGTCTATACCGACCGGCTCCACGGCCAGAAGACGGCGTTCGAGAGCTTCGTGACGCTCAAGGACCCGGCCGAATCCGCGGCGCTCGACAAGTACAAACGCTATCTGCGCGACATGGAGGCGAACCTGCCGGTCGCGGCCAAGTACAAGAATTTCCAGCGCGGCTTCGAATCGCCGATCGCGGTGGCCGAGCAGGTGCGCGGCGGCGGCGACAATGTGCCGGGCGTGCAAACCATCGCCTTCAACCTGCCCAATGACGAGCGCGTGCGCGAGGCCAAGGGCGCGAAGAAGGTGATCCTCTCCAACGTGCTCGGCGCCAAATACGAGCGCATCCTCGCCCCGATGGCGCCGCTGGTGCTGGTGCCCGATCAGGCGAAGCTGGTCGCCAAGAAGTACATGCAGCTCGAAACGCTGTTCCACGAACTGTCGCACAGCCTGGGGCCGGGCACGATCGTCGTGAACGGGCAGAAGACGACGGTGAGCGAGGCGCTCAAGGAGCAGGCGGGCGGGCTTGAGGAGGCCCAAGCCGACGTCCTGGGGGCGGGGGATATCCTGTTCATGATGCAGAAAGGGGGGCTGCCCGCAGCAGAGAAAACCCAGCTCTTCGCCACCTACCTCACTGGCACCTTCCGCGCGATGCGCTTCGGAATCGAGGAAGCGCACGGTCAGGGCGCGGCGATGCAATACGGCTACCTCAAGGCCAAGGGTGCGTTCGTCTGGGATGCGAAGGCCGGTCGTTACCGCGTCGACGATGCGCGGTTCGAACTGGGGCTGCGCGACCTGTTGCGCGACATGATCGTGCTTCAGGGCAATGGCGACTATAATGGGGTCAAGGCGTTCATGGCGAAATGGGCGGTGCTTGACGACAATGCCCGCACCGTGATCGCGTCGATGAAGTCGATCCCGGTCGATATTGTGCCGGTCTATCCGAACAAGGTGTGAGCGGCAGGTCCCTTGCCAATTCCGACGCGATAGCGGAAGGCGCGCGCCGCAACGGCCGCCCGGCCGGTTCGCGGCATGCGGTTGAGAAAGGTACGCATTGACGGTTAGTCAGCCCACGCCAGCGCCTGGCGGTTTTCGTCATTTCCTGGGCACGGACCGCGCGATCCTCGCGCTGCTGCTGATTCTGGCGATCGCCGTGCGCTTCGTCACCTTCGGCAATCCGGCGCTGGGCTTTGACGAGCAATTCTATCTGCTTGTCGGCGACCGGATGCTGCAGGGCGAGCTGCCCTATGTCGATATCTTCGACCGCAAGCCGATCGGGATCTTCCTGATCTATGCCGGCGCCCGCCTGCTCGGTGGCGAAGGGTTCCTTCAGTACAAGCTCGTCGCGCTCGTGTTCGTCGTGGCGACTTCATGGCTGATCTATCTGCTCGGTCGCCGTCGGGCTGGGCCGTGGGGCGCTGGTCTGGCCGCGGCTTTGTACATCCTGTGGCTCAATTTCATGGAGGGCGAGGGCGGGCAGACGCCGGTCTTCTACAATCTGCTGGTGGTCGGGGCGATGGCGCTGCTCTTCGGCGCGCTGCGGGCGCGGGAGCGCCTGTGGCTGAACGGCTGCGCGGCGATGCTGCTGCTGGGCGCCGCGATCCAGATCAAATACACGGTGGTGTTCGAGGGCGCGTTCTTCGGCTGCGCTTTCCTTTGGCTCGCCTGGAAGCAGCAGATGCCCTGGCGTCGGACCCCGCTCTTCGCGGTGGCGATGGTCGCCGTCGCGCTGGTGCCGACGCTGCTTGCGTTGCTCTCGTCCTGCGTGGAGAGCCGACCCTGGAATGCAT
>CAZBYE010000167.1:0-7303 GCA_964496045.1 uncultured Stakelama sp. | reverse complement strand
GCTCGCGCTCCTCGGCCTTGTCGGCCTTGAGCGTGTTGCGGATCCACGGGCCGGTTGAGATGTGGTCGATGTCGAGCAGTTCGATGCGCTCGATGCCCGCCTTGTCGAGCTTTTCGAGGTTCTCGGCCCACACTTCGTCGCCCGCCTCGATGTAGATCTCGCCGGTCGACTCGTTGATCAGGTCGAACGCCGAGTAGCGGTTAAAGATCTCTTCGGTCGGGATCAGCAGCGTCTCGAGGCCATCCTTGCCAGCCTTGTTGGCGGCGCGGGGGCTGATCTTCTGGCCTGCCGGGAACACGATCTCGCCGGTCTTGGCGTCGATGATGTCGAACATCGGCTTCGCGCCGCGCCAGTTCTCGGGCTGGAAGGGGATCTGCCAGCCACCCGAACCGCGCACGAAGGTGACGGTGTTATAGAAGTGGTTGAGGATCTCTTCGCTGTTCAGGCCGAGGGCATAGAGCAGCGAGGTCACCGGCAGCTTGCGCTTGCGGTCGATGCGGACGTTGACGATGTCCTTGGCGTCGAACTCGAAGTCGAGCCACGAGCCGCGATACGGGATCACGCGCGCCGCGAACAGATACTTGCCCGAAGCGTGGGTCTTGCCGCGGTCATGGTCGAACAGCACGCCCGGCGAACGGTGCATCTGGCTGACGATGACACGCTCGGTGCCGTTGATGAAGAAGGTGCCGTTGCCCGTCATCAGGGGCATGTCGCCCATATAGACGTCCTGCTCCTTGATATCGAGGACCGAGCGGGCTTCGGTATCGGGATCCACCTCGAACACGATCAGGCGCAGGGTAACGCGCATCGGCGCCGCATAGGTGATGCCGCGCTGACGGCATTCCTCGACGTCGAACTTGGGCTGCTCGAGCTCATAGGTGACGAAGTCGAGCTCGGCAGTGCCGGCGAAATCGCGGATCGGGAACACCGAGCGCAGGGTCTTTTCGAGACCCGACACATAGCCGATCGAAGGATCGCTGCGGAGGAACTGTTCGTAGGATTCGCGCTGAACCTCGATCAGGTTCGGCATCTGGACCACTTCGTGGATATCGCCGAACACCTTGCGGATGCGGCGCTTTGCGGTGCCGCCTTCGATCGCTTTGGTTGCCATGGGTGTGTTTTGCCTCGTCAGCCTGAATATCATCCCGGTATCCGCCGGGGCAGGCACGCAAACAGACGCCAAAAGGGCCGAGCAACTTCCTCTCCCGAAGAAAAGAAAAGCTCAGCCTCTCAAGCGTCTATGATCTCCGGCGGCCAATTCGTTCGATGCGCTGCGCGACGGCGCATCATTTCCCGACCGTTCGGAGAGATGGCGATATAGGAACGAGGGCGGGCGCTGTCAAACACCTGCCCCCGTTTCTGTGCTTGGCCCTTCAACAGGGGCCGGGTCGGGACAGTACGGCATTGGCCGTCTCCGGTGCGCAGGCACTGAGGATGGCCGCGCGCAGACGCGCCACTTCGGCATCCCATGCCTGTCGAACCCGGATCTTCGCGAGCAGATCATCGTCCGCAGCAGTCAGTGACGCGGTCAGGCCGATTACGACGAGCAGGGCCGCAGCGGCGGCGACGGTCAATCCGATCGCTATGCCCGTGAGCACGATTCCTGCGGGGATGCCGAAGATCGTGGCGGTGGCTGCCGCAGCCGCGGCGTAGGTGACGACGGCGGCGACCGTGAGTGCGATTTGCACCGCTGTGGCGGCGATCACCTGCGCGCGAAGGTCGCTGGCGATGAGATGCGCTGCGTCCTGATCCCGCTTGGCGTTGCACGCCATCTGCCGGGCCTGATCCCAGTGCTTGCTTGCGTCCTCGCAGCCGTCTGGCTTGGAGCCGTCGGGGCCATCTTGAGTAGGCGGAAGCCGTGTCCGTCCGAACTCTCGTCCAAGTATCGCTGCGCCAACGATTGCCACAAGGCCAGCTACGATAAAGATCACGATCATAGGGTCTCCTGTTGTTCGCCCCGTCCGGCTCGGCCAGACGCGCTTGCATAGCTGGCGCTGCGCTGGCATTTCTTCCCCCGGCAGGGGGAGGGATTGGCTTCAAGCGTAGCGGTACCCTCACATCTCGATCGACTTCGGTGCCTAACTGGCGAGGAGGCTTCGGTGCGTAATCACGCCGCGTTTGCCCATTTGTCGCAACTGGCCCGGCTTGGCCTGCCCAGCCGCACCGTCATTCCCGAGATGCTGAAGACCCTGGCCGAACTGGTCCCGAGCCATTTCTGCATGTTCGTGTGGGTCGACAGGCAGGGCAGGCCGGTCGATTTCCACTTGCCGTGGATCATCCCCGCCGCACTCGAGGTGAACGCCGCGCTCCTCGCGTGCGAGGACATGGAGGTGCCAAGCTTCACCAGCCTTGTGCGCCGGGGCGGTTCTGCAGGCGTTGCGGCCGAGACCACGCGGATGCCAGCATTCCGCAACTCGCTCTTCTACAACGAATGTTGCCGACCCTATGGGATCGGGCATGGTTTCGACGTCTTTGTACGAGAAGGAGCGGAGGTGCGCGGGGTCGTGCTCGCGACGCGTGAGCCCGGCGGATGCGACTATTCGCGCCGGGAGGTTGCAGCGCTGATCGCAGCGGTGCCGGCCTTTGCCCACGCGCTTGCCGCTGACAATCTCGAATCCCCCGCCGACTATGCGGACAGCAGCGATCGCGCGGTCCTCACCTTGGACGGCGATGGCCGTCTGATCGAGGCGAGCAAGGGCTACGAGACGATGTTGCGCGCGTTGCTGGGCGTGCAGTTCGATCAGAAATTCCGGCGGGTCGTACTTGAGGAATCGACGTCGGATTTCTTCGCGCCATTGCTCCGGCGTGTCGCGCTGGAACCCGCGGTTGCGCGAACCACCCCCTATGGTCGCATGGTCGTGCGGCTCTATCCGGCGGATCTGCCTGTCGGACCGGTCAACGATGCGCGGCAGGCGAAGTCGCAGACCTACTATGCCCTGATCGAGCGGCACGTCCCGCTCGCGCTGAAAGTGCTGACACGGCTGGGTGCGCTCGACCTGTCTCCGCGTGAGCGCGAGGTTGCGCGGCATCTGGTGATGGCGCGCGGGCCGGGGGAGATTATGCGCGATCTGGGGATCGGCGCCCACACGCTCCACGACTATCGCCGCCGCATCTATCGCCGGGTCGGTGTGGCTTCGCGCGGGGAGCTTGAACGGCGAGTCCTCGGCTGAGCCCGGTTCGCCGTTCAGGCGACGAAGGCGAGCAGGTCATCGAGCCAGGCGGGGGACGGGGTCGCGTGGACAAGAACGACCTGCTTTGCCGGGGTCATTACTGGTGCGGCGCGACAGGCTTGTCGTGCCTCGCCTCACTTCTTGCCGGCGATCCAGGCCTCCACATTCTTGCGCAGCAGTGCCAGCGGCACGATGCCATCACCCAGCACCACGGCATTGAACTCCTTGATGTCGAAGCGCATGCCCAGCGCTTTCTGTGCCTGTTCGCGCAGCGCCAATATTTCCAGACCGCCGGAATCATAGGCCGTCAACTGCCCCGGCAGGATTGCGATGCGATCGATCATGCCGCGCGCCACGTCCGGCGGAAACCGCCCGGTCTCGGTTAGATAGGCGACGAGCCGGTTGCGATCCCACTTGCCGATATGCAGGCCCGGATCGGCGACCATGCCGCGGGCTGGCCACGCCCGGCGGGAAATCTTCATCTGCGGGGTGTCGAGGAGACCAATCTCCTCGGACATGCGCTCGGCATAGCGTGCCCAGCCTTCCGCATAGGCTGAATTCATGCCGATTTTCGAAAGCGCGCTGTTGGGCTGTGCTGCTGCATAGGCAAATTGCAAGTGGTGGCCGGGATAGCCTTCATGCACCGCGGTAATCGCCATATCGGCCCGGCGTGCATCCTCGATCTTACCGACCTGCAGCATATAGAGCGCTGGCTTGGCAGGATCCGCGGCGGGCATGTAGAAGGAACTGGCGCCCGATGCCTCCATGGCGTCGGTCATTGGCCGTACTTCCAGTGGCTGTTGCGGCACCTTGTCGATCAGCGCCGACACCGCCGTACGGGCGCGAGCCACGACGTCGCGATTATAGGCGACAATTTCTTCCTTCGACGCGAAACGTTCCGCTGGGTCTGCTTTCACCCGCGCGACGATCTTCGAGAAATCGTCGGTGCCATAGAGGTTCCTGCCGATGGCCCGGACGTCGGCGACATTGGCGGCGACGGTTCGCTCGCCGAGTGCTGCGACATCCTCGCCGGACCGGTCGAGCGTTGTATAGGAGCGCAGCATCGCATTGTAGCACGCCCGGCCGTCGGGCAAATCGAGCACCGACAAGCTTTCGCGGGCGGCGGGGATATAGGTGTCGCGCAGGAAGTCGCGATAGGAACGAACAGCCGGCGTAATTCGATCGCGCACCAGTGCCGCAAAAGCCGTTTTGAACGCCGCATCCTCGACGGTTCGGGCGGGCGCGTAGAAAGGCGATGCCTCGGGGGTTCCGGCGATCAGTCCTTCGACCTGCGTGAGCACGCGCACCGCGACCGAGCGCGGCACGACATAGCCCTCCGCGATCCCCCGTTTCAGATTGGCGATATCGGCGGCGATATAATCTGGCACGCTACCCCAGCGGGCAAGCGCATCGGCACGATCCTTGGCGGTTGCGACTGGCTGGCGTTCGATCAGCGTGGGGTAACTGCTCGGCCATCCCTCCATGTGCGAAACCGTCCAGAGCTCGCTCCGGCAGATACGCAAGCCTCGCTCGGCCTCCAGCATCTCGCGAGCGATCGCATGATCCCTGACCGCCCCCCGGTCGGTCAGCGTCTTCGGGTCGAGCGTGTCGAGCCGGACGAGCAGGGCGTCGACCTCCGCATTGTGGCGGGCGATCGCCGCCGGGCTGATGTCGTTCAAGATGTCGTTCCGCCCGCCATCGATATCGACATAGAGTGGGAGGAAGGGATTGGCGGCGAGCCGGTTCGCGACGATATCGTCTGCGATCCTGGCCATGCTATCGGCTGGCCCTTGCGCGATCGCCGGAACCGATATCGCAACACTTGTCAGTACGCTTGCCCGCACGATCGTTGACCAGCAACGCATACTGCACCCTCCCTCGATTATTATCCTCTAGCAATCGCCGGATAACAGAGGCGAAAGCGGCTGGCGAGACTGAGCTGGGCCATTCGGATAATAGTGTCCTGATCAGGACATGGGGCATTTCTCGAAAGAAATGCCAGTGCGGATCGATATCTGGCTGTGTGAAAGAGATTCCCGCGCACCCGATTGAAAAGAACCGCGCCGTGGTGGCTGGCAATATCGATTTCAGCGACCTATAGCGGCCCGCGCGATTGGCCGGAGGCGATCTGTCCAATATGCGGGTGTGGCGGAATGGTAGACGCAGCGGACTCAAAATCCGCCGATGGCAACATCATGTCGGTTCGAGTCCGACCACCCGTACCAGTAGAGGCGCAGGCGCTTTCTTGCTTGCGGACTGACTGTCTCACAGCGCGTTTTCGGTTGCTCCAATCCGGGGTGCGCCGCGCGTGCGTCATTTCGCCATTCTTGCTGCGTGGACAAGCCACGCGTCTCTCGCCGAAATCTGCAAGCACGCGATTCTTGATGAACCGAGTGTGTTACCGTGGGGGATGTTCGACTGATTCAGCTCCGGAGTGCTCGAGCCGAGGCAGGTTGGCCAAACTCAAAACGGACCGCCGAGTACGTGCTGGTTCGAATCCGGCCGGAGGCGGCACGCAAAGAAAAAGGGCCAGCGGTTGCCCGCCGGCCCTTTTGCATTTCAGCCCGCGACGGGCCCGTCATAGGGGCGCCGGGCGTAGTAGCCGAACCCCGCGATGACTGCGTAACACAGCGCGGGCAGGATCAGCGCTAAGCCGAGGCTGCCGGTCGCATCGGCCAGAGCGCCGGTCGCCAGCGGCACTACAGCGCCGCCGAAGATCGCGATGTTGATGATCCCCGATCCGTCCGCCGCGCGACCGCCCAGCTTCTCGCTCGCGAGGCTGAAGATCGTCGGGAACATGATCGAGTTCATCAGGCCAATCGCCAGCAGGCTGTAGCCCGCAACATTGCCTGTGGTGTTGGTTGAAATCAGGATCAGCGCGACCGCACCGATCGCGACGAACGCGAGCAGCTTGCCCGGGCTGATCACGCGCATCAAGCCCGATCCGATGAAACGGCCGACCATCGCGCCGCCCCAGTAGAAGCCGATCAGCTTGCCTGCCGCTTGCTCCTGAAGCCCCATCACGCCGGGCTGCATCAGGTAGTTGACGATCAGTGATCCGATCGAGACCTCGGCGCCGACATAGAGGAAGATGCACAGCGCACCGAAACCGAAGCGCTTACGGCCGAGCAGGTCGAGCCCTGCGAGGCCCTCACTCGCCTGATGGCGTTCGCCCTTCAAGCGGTTGCGGAACAGCCAGACAACACCGGCAACCACCGCCAGCGCGGCGGCAATGCCGAGATAGCCGTGCATGATCGCTTTGCTTTCGGCCACTCGATAGGCTTCGAGTGCCGGTCCGGAAAGCTCGGCAGCAGTGACCGTGGCGAGACTTCCGAGGATCAGGATCGATCCCACAATCGGGAAGATTGTGGTGCCCAGCGAGTTGAACGCCTGAGCAAAGGTCAGGCGGCTATGCGCGGTTTCGGGCTTGCCGAGCAGCGAGATCAACGGGTTGGCAACGACCTGGACGATGACGACGCCGCTAGCCAGCACGAACAGTGCGAACAGGAACAGGCCATAGGTCGCGTTCTGCGACGCCGGGATGAACAGCAGACAGCCGACCATCATCGTCAGAAGACCGGCGACCGCGCCGCGCATATAGCCCAGCTTCTTGACCAGCTTCGCGCCGGGGATGCCGATCACCAGATAGGCGGTGAAGAAACAGAACTGCACCAGCATCGCCTGGGTGTAGTTCAGCGTGAACAACTCCTTCAGCTTCGGGATGATCACGTCATTGAGCGAGGTGATGCCGCCGAAGATGAAGAACAAGGCGAAGACGAAGACCTGAAGGTCCGGGGCGTTGATGCCCTGTGCCGTCCCGTCGCCGGATGCCGGGTCGGTCGAATTTAGCTGTGTGACGGGTGCGGCCAACGCCCCTCTCCCTGATAACGTTGTCAGTTAACGGACACATACCGCGTGTGAGGGGAAAGGCGAGATCAAAATGCCGAAGGGGTGATGGTAGCGGTAAAATGAAGCCGGATACTCGGGCGCGGACTGCCTATTTGACAGGCTTGGCGGAGGCATCGGTGCCTGATTCCGGGATGCGCTTGCGCTGTGCAGTGCATTCGTCCGCGAGAAAGTCGAGCAGCGCGCGGATCGAGGGGAGGAGGCCGCGCCGCGAAGGAAAGACGGCG
>CAZBYE010000166.1:0-7385 GCA_964496045.1 uncultured Stakelama sp. | reverse complement strand
CTGCGGTGGCTGGCGAGGAAACCAGAGGCCCCGGCCAAGGTCCTCGTAATCTCCGAGGACTGGTCGTCCGACGGCCGGCGCGAGGTGCCGGCCTTCCAGCGCATGGCGGAGTCCGCGGGCTGGGAGCTGCGTATCTTCAACCGCGACGGCGCCAAGTTCGGGGCTGGGCCGCTGCCGGAGGACTCGCCCAACGCGGACCTGATGACGCCCTTCGTTAACCGCAAGAACGGCGGCACCTTCCAGTCGATCCCGGTGGCGGCGTTTTTCACCAGCGGCTTCCGCTATCTGTATCACTTCACAGAGTACGCCGCGGTCTACGACAAGGACCGCGAGGGGCACTACAACCTCATCTCCGCGCTCCACAAATCGGTCCGCGGCAGCGATCCGCAGGCCGCGCTCTATTATCTCGCGCGGATGCTGACCGCGGGCGAGGAACCGCTCTACTTGCTGCGCCGCCTCATTCGCATGGCGGTCGAGGATATCGGCCTCGCCGATCCCAATGCGATCACCCAGTGCCTCGCCGCCAAGGACACCTATGAGTTCCTTGGTTCTCCCGAGGGCGAACTGGCGATCGCGCAGGCCTGCGTCTACCTCGCCACCGCGCCCAAATCGAACGCGGCCTATGTCGCGCAGAAGGCGGCGTGGAAGAGCGCGAAGGAGACCGGCAGCCTGATGCCGCCGCAGAACATCCTCAATGCGCCGACGAAGCTGATGAAGGAGATCGGCTACGGCAAGGGCTATACCTACGATCATGATGCCGAGGGCGGCTTTTCGGGCGACAATTACTGGCCCGAGGAGATGGAACCCCAGACCTTCTACACGCCCACCGACCGCGGCGTCGAAAAGCGCATCGCCGAGCGCATGGCATGGTGGGACGAACGGCGGCGCGAACGAGGCTGATCCTCGACACCGTCTGCTTCCAACGCCGTGTTCGCGCGGACCGGCCAGCCGAGCAGGCACAGGACATAGCCGATGATCGCGCTGCCGCCATAGCCGACCAGCGGCGTCGGATAGTTGCCCAGCGCGGCGGCGGCGATGATCGCCAGCCACATCGCACCGAACACGGCGTGGCTCGACCGGTTGGCGCGATCCGCCGCCCAGCCGGCGATCGCCGGCACAAGCATCACACAGGCGCCCGTGACCACCGCGGCCCCGGCCAGTGCATGCGCGTCGAACGCCGTATAGAGGATCTGATCGACATACGGCACCGCCGGCTGGCGGTCAGGGCGAAGCATGGCCACGCCGAACGCGCCCACCGCGACAGCGGCGGCGATCACGACGTTACGCTCCCTGCGAAACGCGAGCAGCGCCACCATCGCCAATGCCAGCGCGCCGGTCATTGCGCGATCCGGCTGTAGTGCCAGCGCGGTCGCGGCGATGACGATGCCCAGCGTCACCGCGCTGCTGCGCGTGCGGGCGAAGCACATCGCCAGCACGGGGACGAGGATCAGCGACGGCTGAATGGAGACCCCGGCCAGCGAGACCCAGCGCGTCGTGCCATCGGCGCTCTTGCCCAGCATCGCGGTCGCGAGGATCGCGACAGCGGCGACAAGGACGATCACGGCATCCGGGGCGCGGTAGCGGCGCGCGAGCACAGCCGAAACGCCGACACAGGCGAACCCGATCGCCAGCGCGGCCAGGTTCATGATCGAAAGGCGCGTGGGCGCGCCGGCCAGCATCAGATGGACGACGCCCAACCCCGTCGCGATCGCCGCACACGCGCCGGCCACCACTGGCGCCCGCATCGAAAACCTGTTCCCCGACTCCATGTTGCCTTCTCCCTCTCCGGTTTCCGGTGGCGCGAAGTGGAATCCCGCCGCGGCGTGGACCGCTCCGATCACGCACCCGAATGCGTAACGGACCGGCGAGTCTCCGGCGTCGATCGCCTCCAGCTCGTGCCGCATCGCCTGCCCCCATTGCCGCATCGAAGGAGGCAGCAATGCCGCGGCAAAGCGCACCAGCAATCGCGCGATATCGAGCTGTGACGGGATCATGCCGGCTTCGCCGCGAACGCGCCGCCGCGTGCCATGGCGACCAACGGCGGATTATCCAGCGCCAGTCGCTGACCGCTCGCGGTCAGGCGATACATGTGGCGCGGCGGGCGGCCCGGCTCCGCCACGGCCTCCCACTCCGCCACCAGATAGCCTTGCGCTTCAAGACGGATCAGCAGCGGATACAGCGTCCCCGATTTGACCCCTGCCAACCGGCAAAGCTCATAACCATGGGACCAACCATCTCCACGTGAGGCGAGGATCGCGAGGATGTCGCGGGCGGCGGGTGAAAGTGCTCTGTGTCGAACCATGCATCATTAAATCTACATAGGTAGATTAATTGTCAAGCGGCTAGCTCGCACCCATCGACCCTTTAAATGTTGGAATTCATCTGCTCTCATCGGCGGATGACCGGATCCAGCCTCCCCGCCGCCCGCCCTCGCTTCAGCCTGCCCGAGATCGGGGGCATATCGCGCGCGTTGGGCCGTGACCTTTGGGACCTTCCGGTATCAGGATACCTGCTCGCCGCGCTTGCATTTGCCGCCCCCGCCGCCGCCCAGCAGACGCCACGCGAACTCACCCCGCATCAGCGCGCCATCGCTGCAGGCTACAAGGCCCTGACGCTGTGCGAAGGCCAATATGGCGGCGGCCGCACGCCCGAGCAGATCGCGGCGACCGAACTCCAGGGTATTTATTCGGAATATGAGGCGCTGGTGGCGGAGCTTCCCGCGACCAGCGACCGGCTGAACCGCAGCGTCGCCGTCCCCTTCGCGCCGGACATGCCGCCGCGGCTCGCCTATCATATGCCACGCCACGGCTGCTCGCTTGCCCCGATCGGCGGCAAGCGGGGGACGCCTCCGGCGCTCCACCCCAACCCGTCGATACCCATCCCGGCTGATTCCCGTCCCTGGCCCGTAGGTGACGGCGGAATCGCTCCCAAGCCATCGGAAGCACTCAGCGCCACAGTCGCGACCGCCTTCGATCCGGCCAAATCGAAAGGCCGCACCACCGGCGTCCTGATCCTGCGCGATGGCAAGGTGATCGCCGAGCGCTATGCCGATGGCTTCGGACCGCTGGTCCCCAACCGTACCTGGTCGGTCGCCAAGAGCATTGCCGGCACCCTGACGGGGATCGCGGTCGCCAGCGGCAAGCTGGATCCCGCAAAGCCCGCGCCGATTCCCGAATGGCGCAAACCCGGCGACCCCCGCGCCGCAATCACGCTCGACCAGTTGCTGCGCATGGCCTCGGGCCTCGGCAGCGACACTGCGGGTAATCGCACCGACGCGATCTATTTCGGCGGGACCAGCGTGACCGAACAGGCGGTGGCCTGGCCGCTGGTTGCGCCGCCCGGAAGCATTTTTCGCTACGCCAACAACGACACCTTGCTCGCCGTCCGCGCGCTGCGGGCGGCGCTGGACAACGACGACGCCTATCGGGATCTGCCCTACGCCCGCCTGTTCCGCCCGCTCGGCATGATGCACACCACCACGGGTATGGACTGGCAGGGCAATTTCGTCCTGTCTTCTCAAGTCTGGTCCACCGCGCGCGACTTCGCTCGCCTCGGCGAGTTGTGGCGCAACGACGGCGTCTGGCAGGGCAAGCGCATCCTTCCCGAAGGGTGGATGAAGTACATGACCACCCCCAGCGGTCCGCAGCCCGCAATGGGTCCGGGCTATGGCGCAACCTTGTGGCTGTTCGGCGCGAAACAAGGGCTGCCCGAAGGAACCTACGCCGCGCAGGGCAATCGCGGCCAGTTCATCTTCGTCATCCCCTCAGCCCGGCTTGTCGTGGTCCGCCGTGGCGAGGATCCGTCGGGCGAAACCTTTGACGCGCGCAGCTTCGTCGCAGAGGTGCTGAAGACGGTGCAATGAAGGATTGGGCAATGAAGGATTGGGACGACGCCTGCGCCTATGCCCTCTCGCTCCCCGATGTGGAGATGGCGTCATGGTGGGGAAATCCCTGCCCCAAGGTCAACGGCAAAGGCTTCATGTCCCCCGGACGCGAAGCGGGCAGCTTCGCCCTCAGCGTGACCCAGGCCGAGAAGGAAATCCTGTTCGAGACCGATCCGGACACCTTCTGGCAGACCGATCACTATCGTAATTATCCGATGCTGCTGGTCCGCTACGACACCGGCGCACGCGAGCGGGTCGAACTCTACATCCAGCGCGCCTGGTGGGACCGTGCCAAACCGGCTCAGCGCAAGGCCTATGGCGACCGACCTTAAGGTGGATGCCGCCCGCTTCAGCCGCTTCGCTGCGATCGACTGGTCGGGCGCGAAGGGCCGCAGCCATCCCGGCATCGCGCTGGCGATGTGCGAAACCGGCGACGCCGCGCCCACACTGATCCCGCCGCCCGGCCGCCACTGGTCGCGCGAAGGAATCCGCGACTGGCTCCTTGCCCGCGCAGCCGAGCCTTTGCTGACCGGCTTCGATATGAGCTTCTGTGCCCCGATCCTCGACCGTGGCGACTATCTGCCCGGTGAAAGCACCGCGACCGATGCTCGCGCCTTCTGGGCGTGGGTCGACGCCGAAAGCCACGATGAGGACCTTGGCGCCGCCGCCTTTCTCGAGTCTCGCCGCGGCCGCCATTTCTACCTTGGCGCAGCCGATGGCCCGAAGGCGGACTTCATCCACTTCCGCCGCTGCGAACAGCATTATAACGCCAGCGGCGGCGGCAAAGTGACGACCGTCTACGATGCGATCGGCGCGGCGCAGGTCGCCAAGGCGAGCTTCGCGGGGATGCGGTTGCTCCACACGCTCGACGGCGAACTGGCGATCTGGCCCTTCGATCCGGTACCGGCGGCGGGCGCGGTGGTGATCGAGATCTACACCGCGATCGCGGCGCGCGCGGCCGGGCTGCCCAAGGGCCGCTCCAAGCTGCGGGACGCGACTGCGCTCGACACCGCCCTCGCCGCGCTCGGTTCGCGGCCGCATAGCCCTCTGGCTCGCTATGACGACCATTCGACCGACGCGATTCTCACCGCAGCCTGGCTCCGCGCCAGCGTCGGCCGTGCCGATCTCTGGCACCCGCCAGCCCTCACGCCCGAAATCGCGCGGACCGAGGGCTGGACCTTCGGAATCGCATGATGCAGCATGGCATGACACCGTTGCAGGATGCGTCAGGCCGTTGGACATCTGCACCAGCCGTTAACCTTGCCCGCGCAGACTTGGGCGCATGACACGATCGGATCGGCATATGTCGGGTCGGCCACGATGGAGCCTCTTCAGCGAGCGTCTGCCACTCCCCCTGCCCGTCTATCGCCAACTGGTGGACACGCTGTTCGCCATGCGGCTCCCGATCCTGGGCCTCGGGCTGGTGTTCGCGGGTCTTGCCGCTCTCGCCGCCTGGCAATGGCAGGATTCGGTCTTTGCCGCGAGCGCCACCACCGTCGTAGTCATCACCCTGGCCCGGCTGCGGCTGCTCCACGTCTACGCGCGCGACGAGCAAAGGGACTATGAGCGGCTCCGACTCTGGGAACGGCGCTATGCGATCGGCACTTATGCCATCGCGTTGCTGATCGCAGCGCTCAATCTGCACGCGCTGACGTATCACCTCCCGCTGTTGCATCTGCTCACGGTCAGCCTCGTATTCGGCTTCGGAGCCGGCGTGGTGTCGCGTACCTCGGTACGCCCCGCGATCTGCATCACCAGCCTGCTGCTCGCTACGGTACCGACGGTTGCGGGATTGCTCGCACACGCGCTCACAACGCACGAGGTTCCGCTTCACGCGCAGATCTTCGTGATCGAAGCGCTGATGGTCGCGATGATCACCGGACTCAGTCTCCAGACCGTCGCCCATCTCTATCGCTCGGCCGTCGAGCATCTCTCGACTCAGCACGATCTCGCTCTGCTCGCCAAGCGCGATCCGCTCACTGGCCTCGCCAACCGTCTGTTGCTGCGCGAGCGGTTTCAGGACGCCAGTCAGGCCGTGTTGCGCTCGGGCAATCAGATTGCTGTGCACTTCATCGACCTCGACGGCTTTAAGCCGATCAATGACAGCCATGGTCATCCCGTCGGTGACATGGTGCTCAAGCTCGTGGCGCAACGGCTCGAATCTTCGCTGCGGGAAGAGGATACCGTGGCGCGTCTGGGCGGCGATGAATTCGTCGTCCTCCAGGCCGATCTTGCGCACCAGAGCGAGGCCGAGATGCTCGCTCGACGGATCATTCGCGGGCTTAGCGCGCCCTTTGAGATCGAGGGGACGACGGTCCAGTTGTCGGCCAGCGTCGGAATCGCGATGGCGCCCGATCTGGGACTCGATCTCGAGCGGCTTCTGGCCTGCGCAGATGCTGCGCTGTACCGCTCGAAACTGGGCGGAAAGGCGCGGCTCACCTTCTGTACCGGCGAGGATGTCGCCAATGCCGAGCTTGCAGCCTGATGGACTGCACCACAATCGGCCTTGACCAGACCCATCGTTCGGATCAAGACGCGCCGCCCGCGCAGTTTCGCGGTTCAGTGCCGGATTAGCTCAGCTGGTAGAGCAGCGGTTTTGTAAACCGAAGGTCGCGGGTTCGATTCCTGCATCCGGCACCACCGAATCCTCATGATTCGGCTGCAAGTTCATGCTCTCTCGCGCTTCCAAGGTTTGACTGGTTTAGACCCCATGGCCTGTGGGGGGCAAGATCACCGACAGTCTCTGGATGGCCGGCGGGAGTAGTTCGCATCGCCGAGAACGTCGATGAGATCCGCCGTAACCTCGCATTGCAGAGGTCCCCCGGTCTTCCGCCAGATCACGATCGAACTCATTCTGATTTCGGCGCAGGATACCCGATCCGAGATCCTGATCTTGACCAGGTCACGGTCGCGTCGCTTGCTATCGATCGTCAGATCGAACAGCGCCCTCTCCACAACCTGAGCTGGCCGCCGAGTGAGCGGCCACCTCGATGATCCCAATTTATTTCGCAACCTGGTAAACTGGCGCTTGTTTCGACTACGAAACATATTCCAACGTATTCAATGACATCAACTTAGGGCAACGGATTTCTGCCATTTGAGACAGGGCTCCACCCCCATATGGCATATTGACTCAGTTTCGTTGTGTGTTGTCGGTCCCCGCAGGGGGAAATTGACATGGTCCGAAATACCGATTCGCTCGCAATCCCGGGCGCTGCTCAGCGCAAAGTGAAGCGCAGCGGCCCTTATCGGACCCGAACCGCGCTGGCCGGCGGCCTGGCCGCGACAATCCTGCTCGCCCTGCCCGCAACCGCGCAGACGACCTATGGTGGCCGGGGTGGACAAGGCAACGCTCCGGGATCCCCGGCAGGCGGCGCCAGCAACGGCACCGGCGCAGGCGGCACCGGCAGCACGGCCGGCGAAAACTATGAGGGTGCGGGCGGCGGCGGCGCAGGCGCGACCGGCGGGGCCGGTGGCGCAGCATGGAACGGAACCCCGGGCG
>CAZBYE010000165.1:0-7387 GCA_964496045.1 uncultured Stakelama sp. | reverse complement strand
CTCGTCCTCGCCGGCGCCGGCACGGGCAAGACGGCCGCGCTCACCGCGCGCCTCGCGCATCTGCTCTGGACCCGCCGCGCCTACCCGTCCGAAATCCTCAGCGTCACCTTCACCAACAAGGCCGCGCGCGAGATGCGTGAGCGGGTCCGCGGCCTCGTCGGCGACGCGGTCGAGGGGATGCCCTGGCTCGGCACCTTCCACGCGATCGGCGCCAAGATGCTGCGCCGCCATGCCGAACTGGTCGGGCTGCAGAACAACTTCACCATCCTCGACACCGACGATCAGCTGCGCCTGATCAAGCAGCTCATCGTCGCCAACGACCTCGATGAAAAGCGCTGGCCCGCGCGTCAGCTCGCCGGCTTCATCGACGGGTGGAAGAACAAGGGCCTGACGCCCAAGGACCTCGACGCCGGCGAGTCCGAGCAATTCGCCAATGGCCGCGGCCAGTCGCTCTACGCCCAGTATCAGGACCGCCTGCGCACGCTCAACGCCTGCGACTTCGGCGACCTGCTGCTGCACATGCTGACGATCCTCAAGACCCATCGCGACGTGCTCCAGCACTACCAGCAGCGCTTCCGCTACATCATGGTCGACGAGTATCAGGACACCAACAGCGTCCAGTATCTCTGGCTCCGCCTGCTCGCGCAGGAGCGCAAGAACATCTGCTGCGTCGGCGACGACGATCAGTCGATCTATTCGTGGCGCGGCGCTCAGGTGGAAAACATCCTCAAGTTCGAGAAGGATTTCCCCGGCGCCAAGGTGATCCGCCTCGAACAGAATTACCGCTCCACCCCGCACATCCTCGCCGCCGCCAGCGGAGTCATCGCCAATAATGGCGGTCGCCTCGGCAAGGAGCTGTGGACCGAGAAGGACGCCGGCGAGAAGGTCAAGGTCGTCGGCGTATGGGACGGCCCCGAGGAAGCCCGACGCGTCGGCGATGAGATCGAGGGTGCCCAGCGCCGCGACGGCAAGTCGCTCGACGAATTCGCCATCCTCGTCCGCGCTCAGCACCAGACGCGCGAGTTCGAAGACCGCTTCATCGCCACCGGCCTGCCCTATCGCATCGTCGGCGGCTTCCGCTTCTACGAGCGCGCCGAAATCCGCGACGCGCTCGCCTATCTCCGCATCGTCCATCAGGGCGCCGACGACCTCGCCTTTGAGCGCATCGTCAACGTCCCCAAGCGCGGCCTCGGCGACAAGGCGATTGCCAAGATCCACCAGCTCGCCCGGGCAGAGGGCATTCCCCTGCTCCTCGCCGCCGCGCGCATCCTCGACACCGACGAGCTGACGCCGCAGGCCCGCCGCGCGCTCGGAAATTTCGTCGGCGACGTCGCCCGCTGGCGCGACATGTACTCGAGCGCCGCCCCCGAAGAGGGCGCCGTCGTCGACGCAGCGGACACCCGCATCGGCGCCCTCCCCCATACCGAGCTCGCCCAGATCATCCTCGACGAGAGCGGCTATACCGCGATGTGGCAGGCGGACCGCACCGCCGAAGCCGCCGGCCGGCTCGAGAACTTGAGCGAACTCGTCCGCGCGATGGAGGAATACGAAACCCTCGGCGCCTTCCTCGAACACGTCAGCCTCGTCATGGACAATGACGCGAACGCCGACGAGCCCAAGGTCACGATCATGACCATCCACGCCGCCAAGGGCCTCGAATACGACACCGTGTTCCTCGTCGGATGGGAGGAAGGCATCTTCCCCAGCCAGCGCGCGCTGGACGAAGGCGGCCTCGCCTCATTGGAGGAGGAGCGCCGCCTCGCTTATGTCGCGATCACCCGCGCCCGCCGGCTCGCGACCATCCTCCACGCCGCCAACCGCCGCATCTACGGCCAGTGGACCAGCTCAATCCCCAGCCGCTTCGTCGGCGAGCTGCCCAAGGATCATGTCGAGGAGGAATCGACCATGTCCGGCGGCGCCAGCCTGTGGCGCGCCAACTGGAGCGAGCACACCGACCCCTTCGCCCATGTCGGCCGCGGCACCGGTCGGGGCCCCGGCTGGCAACGCGCCGCCGCCCCCAGCTCCACCTTCACCACCGCCCCCAAGCGCGTCGTCGAAAGCCGCGCCAGCGCGGTGAGCCTGGGCAACAAGGGCCGCGACGACCTGTCGCTCGGCATGCGCGTCTTCCACCAGAAGTTCGGCTACGGCGAAATCGTCGAGATCGAAGGCAACAAGCTGGAAATCGAGTTCGAACAGGCCGGCCGGAAGCGGGTGATGGATAGTTTTGTGTCGGTGGGGTGAGTGACACTATGGGACAAGATCCGCTTGCAGACCTCCGTTTTCCACAAACCGTTGAGCACGTTTCGGCATGCCCGATTTGCCAATCGCAGACAGGGGATTGGATCCGCACCTCTGATTTGATCATTATCCCTTGCCGCCGATGTGGAACATTCCAAGTAACTGGAAGCGCATATGCGATGCTCGAGGGCATCTCTGAGCGGCAAATAATCGCATTGTCTGGCTTTAGTAGGGATCACCTGCTGAACGGCACCGCGGCAATAATCAATAGCGACACGGTTCGTAACTGCTCGTCGTGGCCCATGCCAACGCTTCGAGATCGAGCAATGCGTATGCTGCGCTGGGCTATCGAAATTCTGGAGTACAAATCCCTATCAAGCAATTCCTTTGATCCGGACGATGACTGCTTGATCGGCGCAAGTTACTCATATGAGTCGGGATGGTCCTTCCGAATAGCTTCTGTGCTTGAAGAACTTGGATATGCACTTTCCCCTGATCCGCTTCGGGTGGATGGGCCAATGCTCGCGAGAATGCTAAGGAATGGCTGGAGAATTACCGCAAAAGGATTTTTGGCAGCGGAGGAAGAGGAGAGGACCTCCCAGAAATCTTTAACCGGATTCGGCGCGATGTGGTTCGCAGAAGAGATGACAAAGCATTGGAATGAGGCGATATCTCCAGCCATCTCAGACGCAGGTTATGACCCAATTCGAGTAGATCAAGTTGAACACCTAGGAAAGATCGATGATGAAATCATAAATCAGATTAGGAGTTCAAGGTTTGTTGTTGCAGACTTTACAGGACACAGGTCCGGAGTTTATTTTGAAGCAGGGTATGCTCTAGGCCTTGGAATACCGGTCATATGGACTTGCAGAAAAGACGATCTAGACAAGCTTCATTTCGACATCAGACAATATAACTGCATAGACTGGGCGTCCGATGAAGACCTTCGAAAACGCCTTGCACATAGAATAGAGAATACTGTCGGCATCGGACCGAGAAGAGCAACTTGAGAAAGTTCATGCTAACCTTCACCCCCCTCTCCTCCCGCGCCATCGCCATCGTTGCGTCCGGCCATTTCACCGCCGCTGATGTCGCGCCCGCGCTCGCTCAGATCGAAACCCTCCTCGACACCACGCCGCAGCTCGACATCCTCGCCGATGTCCGCGGCTCGCCCTCGGTCGCGCTGTCCGCGGTCGTCGAGGAGCTGAAGCACCTCCCGCTCATCATCCGCCTGATCCGCGCGATCGATCGCGTTGCCATCGTGGCGGATGCGGAGTGGGTGCGCACCGCCAGCCGGATCGAAAGCGCGCTGATCCCCGGCCTTCATTACGAAGTGTACGAGCGCAAGGACGAGGCTCATGCCCGCGCCTGGCTGCTGCACGAGACCGATCAGCCGCGCCCGGCCTGAACCGCCCCGGCAGAAACAACTTTCCTACAGCCGCCGTCCGGGCATATCGAAAGGGTCCCCTGATCGACGGGACCCGATATGCACCGCATCGCCTTCGCCAGCGCCCCGCCTGTCAACTTCGTGGCGCGCGGGCGACGCGTCGGCGTCCGAAACCGGCGCGTATCTGTCGCGAACGTGTCGCGTTGGTGGCGCGTACCCGTCGCGTCGATGTCGCCTATGTGGCGCACGGGTGTCGCGTCGCAGTCGCGTCGCGGTCAAAAACCCACGGCCTCCCCAGAGGCGCGCCGAAAAAACACAGCGTTTCGTGTCAACTTCGTCAACCGCGCGGCTGTCAACTTCGCCGGGTCGGCTTACAGCCCCGCCGCCGCCTCGATGATCGGCACGAACTTCTCGGCGGTCAGGCTCGCCCCGCCGACCAGCGCGCCATCGACATCGGCGCAGCTCAGCAGCGAAGCCGCGTTCGCTCCGTTGACCGATCCACCATACAGCACCCGCATCGCGCCCGCGGTCTCTGCGCCCAGCAGCTCGACCAGCTTCGCGCGGATCGCCCCGTGCATCGCCGCGACGTCGTCCTCGGTCGGCGTCCGCCCGGTGCCGATCGCCCACACCGGCTCGTACGCGATCGACAGCCACCCGGCTGCGGCGCCATCAGGCATCGATCCGGCGAGTTGCGCGGTCACCACCGCCTCGGCCTGTCCCGCGTCGCGCTGCTCCAGCGTCTCGCCGACGCACAGGATCGCCTTCAGGCCATGGCGGTGCGCGGCCTCGGCCTTGCCCTTGACGTCGGCATCGGTCTCGCCCTGGTCGGCGCGGCGTTCGCTATGGCCGACAATGGTCAGCGCCGCGCCCGCTTCGCGCAGCATCGGGGCAGAGATGCAGCCGGTGTGCGCGCCCTGGTCCGCTGCGTGGCAATCCTGCCCGCCGATCGGCATCGTCGCCGAAACGGTGACGGCAGGAGCGATCAGCGTCGCCGGCACGCACAGCGTCACGTCGACGCCCGGAGTCACCGCCGCGGCCTGCGCGATCGCCTCGATCTCGGGCAACGCCGCGATCAGGCCGTGCATCTTCCAGTTCCCCGCCACCAGCTTGCGCCGCATCCCAAACTCCCCTTTGTCCGATTTTGGACAGGCCCGTACGCGCACAATGGAATGCACTCAAGCTTGATGGCGGCGCATCACCCCCCTAAAGCACCCTTCAACTTCTCCCATCGAACGGGTCTCCATGCTCACCATTCTCCGCCGCGCCCTCTTCTCGACCGTCGGCAAGATCATCGCCCTGCTCTTGCTCGTGGTGATCGCCGTAGCCTTTGCGCTGGGCGATATCACCAACCTCGGCGGTGGTGGTGGCGGCCCGACGGGTGCGCTGGTTCAGGTCGGCAACCGCAAGGTGACCGAGCGCGAGTTGCAGGACCGACTCAAGGATGCGCTGGACCGCGCCCGGCAGGAACAGCCCGCGCTCGATATGACTCAGTTCGTGGCGATGGGTGGCTTCGATCAGGTGCTCGACGATGTCGTCAATCGCATGGTGCTTGAGGAATATGCCGGTGAGCATGGCATGGCCGTGTCGAAGGCTGCGGTCGACGGCGAGATCGCCGGTGCACCCGGCTTTGCCGATCCGGTGACGGGAAAGTTCAGCCAGCGCGCGTTCGACCAGTTCCTGGCGCAGCAGCGGATTACCGCGGATCAGGTTCGCGCCGATATCCGTCAGGGCACGCTTGCGCGCTGGGTTGTCGGCCCCGCAGTCGGCATCACCCGCGGCGCGACCTATGTCCCCAACCAACTCGCTTTGCCCTATGCGTCGCAGTTGCTTGAACGGCGCAAGGGTTCGGTGGGCTATATCCCGGTCACCGCCATCGCGGCGGGTCCCGCCCCCACCGATGCCGAGCTGACCGCCTTCTACAATCGCAACCGCGCTCGCTACACGCTGCCCGAGCGCCGCGTGATCCGCTACGCCGTGGTCCGCCCCGATCAGTTCGCCGAAGGCGCCAAGGCGACCGAGGCGGAAATCGCGGCTGCCTATAAGCAGGATGCCGCGAAATACGCCGCCAGCACCAAGCGTACGCTGGCGCAGGTGATCGTCGCGGATCAGAACGCCGCCAATGCACTCGCCGCGAAGGTCAAGGGCGGCGAATCGATCGCCGCTGCGGCGAAGGCCGCGGGCCTCCAGCCCTCGACCGTCGCCGACGCGCAGAAGGACAGCTTCGCGCGCGCCAGCAGCCCGCAGATTGCCGACGCCGCCTTTGCCGCGGCGCAGGGCGGCGTGGTCGGCCCGCTGCGTTCGCCGCTCGGCTGGCACATCGTCCGCGTTGAAAAGGTCGAGCAGATTCCGGCCAAGACCCTCGATCAGGTCCGCGCCGAGATCGCCACCGCGGTCACCCAGCGCAAGGAAGCCGAAGCGCTGACCAATTTGCGCACGCGGATCGACACCGCGATCGTCGGCAATGCGACGTTCGACGAAGCGGTCGCCGACGCCAAGCTCAAGGCCGAGGTCAGCCAGCCGGTGTTCGGTGACGGCCGCACCCAGCAGGCCGCCGAGGCAACGACCCCGACCCCGCCCGATCCGGTGATGACAGCGATCGCGCAGGCTGCTTTCGCGATGGAGATCAATGACGACGCGCAGCTGGTACCGCTCGGTCAGGACGGCAGCTTCGCGCTGATCAAGCCCGATCGCGTGATTGCCGCCGCACCGCGCCCGCTCGCCGAAATCCGCGAGGCAGTCGTCGCCGGCTTCATCCGCGACCGTCAGCTTCAGGCTGCACGCAAGGCCGCAATCGCCGTGCTCGCGGACGTCAACAAGGGCACGTCGATCGCCGATGCGATCAAGAAGACCGGTCTTCCGGTGCCCGCGCCTAAGCCACTCGATGCCGTACGTGGGCAGCTCGCTCAGGCCGGCCTGCAGGTCCCGCCGCCAGTGCGCCTGATGTTCACCATCGCCGCAAAGAAGGCCAAGATGACCGAAGAGCCCAATGGCGGCGGCTATTGGGTGGTCTGGCTCGACGAGATCGTGCCGGGCGATGCCAGCAGCAACCAGCAGCTGGTTGCGCAGACCCGCAGCGGCCTCGGCCAGGTCGTCGGCGCCGAGTATCTTGAGCAGTTCGTCGCTGCCGCGCGCAAGTCGGTTGGCGTCAAGCGCGACGATGCGGCGATCGCCAAGCTCAAGGCGCAGCTCGGCGGCCAGGGCGGCAACTGATTGCCATGGGGTCGGGAACAGAGGGCCTCGAGGCCGCACGTACAGCGCTGAGCGAAGGCCGTCCCGCGCTGGTCTGGCGCCGGCAGCTGGCGGATACCGACACTCCGGTCGCCGCGGCGCTCAAGCTGATCGAGCCGGGCCGCGGCGATTTCCTGCTGGAATCGGTCGAGGGTGGTGAGGTCCGCGGCCGTCACAGCCTGATCGGCCTCGCCCCGGACCTCGTCTTCCGCGCGCATGGAGAACAGGCAGAGGTCAATCCGCACTGGCTCACCGACCGCGCCGCCTTCAGCCCCGCCGGCCAGCCGACGCTCGAGGCGTTCCGCGCGCTCGTCCAGAGCTGCCGCATGGATGTGCCCGCGGAATTGCCCCGCGCACTCGCCTGTCTCGTCGGCTATTTCGGCTATGAGACGATCGGACTGGTCGAGAAGCTGCCCCGCCCCGCCAACGACCCGCCCGACCTGCCCGACCTTATCTTCGTGCGCCCCACGGTTATCCCGATCTTCCACCGGCCGGCCGATTCCCCGTCTCCCCTCCCCCCCCTCCGCCCCCACC
>CAZBYE010000164.1:0-7396 GCA_964496045.1 uncultured Stakelama sp. | reverse complement strand
GGGTGGCCGGGTGGGGGAGCGGGCCGGCGCCGCAGACCGAAGACTAACGCGCGGCGAGGACGGTGCGCCCGCCGCCGGTGACCGTGGCGTTCGCGGTGAACACGGTGCGGTCATAGGTCAGTCTCGGCGTCGCCAGCGTGCCGGCGCGCCATGCCGCCAGATCGGTGCGATAGCTGTCATAACGCGCATAGAAGTCGCCGAATGGCCGGTCGATCGCCGCCAGCGCGGTCCCGGCAAAGCCGTCGAGCGACCCCGCGGGCAATGCCGCTGCCTGATGCAGCAACGGACCCGCCTGCGCGCAGAAGCGCGTCAGCACCGGCGGCTGCGCGAAATAATTGTAGAGCCGCGTCATCGCCGGATCGAACGACGCCATGCCGCCATGTTCGGCGGTCAGCGTACGATGCGCTGCCGCCAGCGCCTGACGATGCGTGCTCAGCAGCTTGTTGTAGGTCGGCGCGAGGCTGGTGTCGGGACAGCTCAGCGCAGCGACGTTGAACGCCGCGCGCAAATGCCAGACGGCGCCGGCTGCAGAGACGTTGCGGTTGGGGGTGGCGAAGCTGCCATCGCCAAGCTTTGCCGGGATCGTCAGTCCGCTCGCCGCGCCATCGGGCGGCAATGGCGCAGTGATCCGGACGGGGGCCGGCGCCGGCACCGGGATCGGCGCGGGGGCGGCAACCTGTTTCTGTCCGGCGCACCCGGCAAGGGCGGCCAGGACGGCAAGCGAAGCGGGGACGCGGTACGACATACCGCCATCCCATCAGAAGAAGGTAAAATTGACGTTAACCGCAGTGCGGCGCCGGTTTTCAGGCCGCGCGCTTCTCCAGCGCGTGCGCGGCCTCGGCCATCAGCTGGGCGATGATCTCGGCGACCGGTTCTTCCTTGGTCACCATGCCCACCGACTGGCCCGCCATCAGCGATCCGTTGTCGACATCGCCCTCGATCACCGCGCGGCGCAGCGCGCCCGCCCAGTAATGCTCGATCTGGAGCTGGGCTTCCATCATCTCGACCTTGTTCTCGTCGAGCAGCTGGGCGACTTCGCGCTGCTTGGCGGTGAACAGCTCGGACGATGCGTTCTTGAGCGCACGCACCGGGATCACCGGCAGGCGCGGGTCAATCTGCACGCTGGCGACGGCGTCGCGTGCCGAAGCGCGGAAGAACGCCTTTTTGAAATTGGGGTGGGCGATGCTCTCGGTCGCGCAGGCGAAGCGCGTGCCGAGCTGGACGCCCGCCGCGCCCTGATCGAGATAGCCGGCGATCGCCTCGCCGCGGCCGATCCCGCCCGCGACGAACACCGGCACCTGTTCGGCGACCTCGGGCAGGATTTCCTGTGCGAGCACGCTGGTCGACACCGGGCCGATATGCCCGCCGGCTTCCATGCCCTCGACCACCAGCGCGTCGACGCCCGAGCGGATCAGCTTCTTGGCAAGGCTGAGCGCGGGCGCGAAGCAGATCAGCCTGGCGCCATTCCCCTTGATCGCATCAAGGCTGCCCGCGGGCGGGAGGCCACCCGCCAGCACGATGTGCGAGACATTGTGCTTCGCGCACACCGCGATCAGGTCGAACAGCATCGGGTGCATGGTGATCAGGTTGACGCCGAACGGCTTGTCGGTCAGCGCCTTGGTCGCGGCAATTTCGGCGTCGAGCTGCTCGGGGTTCATCGCGCCGCACGCGATCAGGCCGAAGCCGCCCGCGTTCGAGATCGCAGAGACGAGGTTGCGCTCGCTCACCCACGACATCGCGCCGCACAGGATCGCGGTCTTGCTGCCCAGAAACTCGATGCCGCGCGCCATGCGGCGCTGAAGGCGCTCTTCCCCAATGCTCATCGCGATGCCCTAGCCTTGCGCGCCCCGTCCCGGCAAGTCTGGCCAGCGCCGCGCCCGCGCTTTAGGACGTCACGCATGAAACCAGCCGCGCTCGCCAGCCTCGCCCTGATCGCCCTCGCGCCCGCCGCCGCGGCGCAGGAGCCGCTGTTCGACAACCATGTCCACCTCTGGAAAGGCGAGGAATCGCTGCGCGCCTATCGCGCCCAGTCGCAGGCCGCGGGGTATGAGCCGGTCGCCGCGGTGATGTGGTTCGGCGGCCCCAATCAGGCGCTCGCCGGCAAGCCCGAAGCGATCCGCGCCAGCAACGACGCGATCATCGCGCTCGCCAAAGCCAATCCGAAGCTCGTGCCCGTCGCCACCGTCCACCCCTATGACGGCGACGCCGCGATCGCCGAAGTGCAGCGCGTCGGCGCCGCGGGGGTGAAGCTGCTCAAGATCCACCCGCACACCCAGAAGTTCGACGCCGCCGACCCGCGCGTGCTGGCGGTGGTCAAGGCGGCGGGTGCGGCGGGTGTGGTGGTGCTGATGGACAATGCCGGCATCGTCAACGACGACAATGAGAAACTGTTCAACCTCGCGCTGTCCGCGCCGAAGACCAGATTTATCTTCGCGCATATGGGCGCGATGGGCTTCCGCTTCTGGAACATGCTCAAGGCCGCGCGCACGGCCGAGGGGCTGTTCGGCGACAATATCTATTTCGACATTTCGGCCACCGTCACGCTGACCGCCGATTCCCCGATCGAGGACGAATTCGTGTGGACGATGCGCAATGTCGGCATCGACCATATCCTGCTCGGTTCGGACTATCCGCAATTCTCGCTCAAGCAGAATGTCGACGCGCTGGCCAAGCTCGGCCTGACCGCTGAGGAACTGGCGAAGATCCGCTACGGCAACGCGCGCACGCTGCTCGGCCTGCCCTGACGCGCGTTGCGGTCCGCCGGGCCGGCGCGTAGCAGGGCGCATGACTCGCTTCACCCGTCGCACCGTCCTCGCCGCCGCCGCCGCGCTTCCCGTTGCCGCCTGCGCCCCGCGCGCCACACCGCCGCGCACGCCGCTGCGTGCCGTCACCTTCAACATCTGGCACGACGCCGGCAACTGGCCGCTGCGGCTCAAGCTGCTCACCGATGTGCTGCGCGCCGCCGATGCTGACGTCATCGCGCTGCAGGAAGTGCTGCAGGATTCGAAGAAGAACCTGCCCAATCAGGCCGAGACGATCGCCGCCGCGCTCGGCGGCTATACCGCGCATTTCATGTCGACCTCGCCCGAGGGCGCCGCCAACCGCTACGGCAACGCCATCCTGACGCGGCTCCCGGTGACTGCCACCGACACGATCAAGCTCGAGCCGCTCGACGACTATCGCACCGCGATCCGCGTCCGCGTCGATGCGCACGGACGGCCGGTCGATGTGGTCAACACCCATCTCGCCTGGCAGCCCGATGCCGGTCCGGTGCGTGCAAAGCAGATCCGTGGTTTGTTCGACTGGCTGCCGCAGGACGAGGTGCCGCTGGTGCTGATGGGCGACTTCAACGCCCCGCTCGACGAAGCCCCGCTCGCGCAGATCGCAGTCCGCGGCCTCGATCCCGCGCTCAGGCCCGGCGCCACCGACACCACCCTCGTCGTCTCACGCGGCCACCCGCCGCGCGTGATCGACCATATCTTCGCCGATCCGCGCGTGTTCGATGTGACCGATGCGCGCCGCATCGGCGATGCGGTGGAGGGCGAATATCCGTCGGATCACTTCGGCGTGGCGGCGACCCTCACCCCGCGCTGAAGGCGGGTGATTGCGGATTCAAATGGATGATTTCTTTCCGTCACCCCGGCCTTGTGCCGGGGTCCACCGCCCGGCAACGGCGGGGCAAGCGGTTCGAGGGCATGCGGTGAGACGAAGTGGACCCCGGCACAAGGCCGGGGTGACTTAGAGAGGTCGGCTGGCGCTCCACCTGGAACGCTGCCGATCCGATTTCAGGCCGCCTCGTCTTCCGGCGCGTCCAGCCCATAGGCGGTGTGCAGCACGCGGACGGCCAGTTCGGTCTCGTCCTCGTGGATCAGCACGCTCACCTTGATCTCGCTGGTGGTGATGGCGAGGATGTTGATGCGGCGCTCACCCAGCGTCTCGAACATCGTCGCGGCGACACCGGCATGGCTGCGCATGCCCACACCCACGACGCTGATCTTGGCGACCTTGGTGTCGTGGACCAGCGCGTCGTAACCGATCGGCGCCTTCTGCTTCTCGAGCACGTCGAGCGCACGCGCCAGTTCGGCACGCGGCACGGTGAAGGTGACGTCGGTCGAGCCCGTCGCATGCGCGACGTTCTGGACGATCATGTCGACGTTGATCCCGGTCTCGGCCAGCGGGGTAAAGATATGGCCCACCGCGCCGGGACGGTCGGGGACGTTGGTGAGCGTCACCTTCGCCTCGTTCTTGTCGTTCGCGATGCCGGTGATCAGCTGGCGTTCCACGTCGTCAATCTCCTCTTCGCCAACGATCAGCGTGCCGCGATGGCCGTCGTCGTTGCGCGTATCCTCGAACGAGGAAAGCACGCGCACGCGCACGCCTTCCTTCATCGCCAGACCGACCGAGCGGGTCTGGAGCACCTTCGCCCCGACGCTCGCCAGTTCCAGCATTTCCTCATAGGTGACCTTGGACAGCTTGCGCGCCCTCGGCACGATGCGCGGGTCGGTGGTGTAGACGCCGTCGACATCGGTATAGATGTCGCAGCGGTCGGCCTTCATCGCCGCCGCCACCGCCACCGCGCTGGTATCCGATCCGCCACGACCGAGCGTGGTCACGCGATTATCCTCGGCCAGCCCCTGAAAGCCCGGCACCACCGCGACATTGCCGTCGGCCAGGCTGGCGGTGAGCTCGACCGTGTCGATCGTGCCGATGCGTGCGCTGGCATGCGCGCTGCTGGTGTGGATCGGCAATTGCCAGCCGAGCCACGAGCGCGCGGGCACGCCCATCGCCTGAAGCGTGATCGCGAGCAATCCGCTGGTCACCTGCTCGCCGGCCGAGACCACCACGTCATATTCGCGCAGATCGTAAAGCGGCGAGGCTTCCTTGCAGAATCCCACCAGCCGGTCGGTCTCGCCTGCCATTGCGGAAACGACGACCGCGACCTGATTTCCCGCTTCCCATTCGGCTTTCACACGGGCGGCGACGTTGCGAATCCGCTCGATGCCCGCCATCGACGTGCCACCGAACTTCATCACGATGCGTGCCATTTGATTGTCGTCCCCGATTGATCTCAGCTTGGGTAGCTGTCGGCGCGCTGATAGGAGGGGGGAATGGCGATGACAAGCAAAGCAACCATTGACCCGCGTGAAGCTGAGCATTTCGGGCGGCTCGCGGCGGACTGGTGGAACCCCAAGGGGTCCTCAGCGATGCTCCACCGTCTCAACCCGCCGCGGCTGCGCTATATCCGCGAAGCCGTCGACGCGCATTGGGGCGGCGATCCGAACAGCTTCACCCCGCTCGCGGGCAAGACCGCGCTCGATGTCGGCTGCGGCGCCGGGCTGTTGTGCGAGCCGCTCGCCCGGCTCGGCGCACAGGTCACCGGGGTCGATGCCGCGCCCGAGAATATCGGCGCCGCACGCGCGCATGCGGAGGCTTCGGGCCTGACGATCGACTATCGCGCGGGCGAGTTCGAGACGCAGGTCACGGGCCGAACCTTCGATCTCGTCACCTCGATGGAGGTGATCGAGCATGTGACCGACCCCGCTGCCTTCGTCGCGGGCCTCGCTGCTGCGCTCGCGCCCGGTGGCCTCATGATCCTCTCCACCCCCAACCGCACGCCGCTGTCGCGGCTCGCGATGATCACATTGGGTGAGGGGCTGGGGATGATCCCGCGCGGCACGCACGACCATGACAAGTTCATCACCCCGGACGAGCTGACCGAATTGCTCGCCGATGCCGGAATGGAAGTGGCCGACCTGCGCGGCCTCAGCTTCTCGCCCGCCGCCGGCTTCCATCTTTCGGACGATACCAGCCTCAACTATCTGCTGACCGCGCGCCGCCCGGCCTAGCGGCTACGCGCGGTTCGCCAGTGCGACCGTCATCTCCCACTACAACCGTCATCCCGGCGCAGGCGGGGATCCATTCCGGCTGCCATCGAGGATCGATCCGCTACGTCACGGCCAATGGATTCCCGCCTTCGCGGGAATGACGAAGGAAGAGGTACGGATTCGGACCCCGCGTGCCGTTCGGCATAGCGGTCGGGGATCCGCGGTGAGCGGTGGATGCGCCCGAACAGTTGCGCCCGTTCTTCCTCGGTCAACGGATCGGTCAACTTGCGCGGCGCGCTCATCGCCGTTCTCCGGCAAGCTTGAACAGCATACCCGCCACTGCCCACAGCCCCGTGAAGAAGATCGTCAGCGCGATCACGTCGCGCGGCCAGCCCGGCCCCTCGGCACCGAGGTCGCCCGCCAGCGCGATCACGCCGATGATGAGCTGCATCCCGGCAGCGATGAACAGCGTCCGTGCCATGCCGCCGGGCTCGAAGCGCGCGATACAGGCCCCGCCGGTCAGGATCGCGATCACCCCCGCGAACATGAGGTTGGCGGGATTGCCCTCATGGCCGATGATGCCGACCGCCAGATTGATCCAGATGAGCAGGAACAGGCCCAGCGTCGTCAGCGTCGATGCCGCGCGATACGTCACGCTCTGCGCACGACTGGCGAGCAGCTCGTACACGCTGAGGATCGCGGTGAGCAGTACGCCCATCACCGCGAAGTCGCTCGCGGTCCAGTCGACCTCGCCGGTGAAGCGCATCGCGATCGCGGGGACGCACAGCAACGCCGCCGCTGCGCTCCACCGCCCGATCCGCCATCCATTGACCTGCTTCGTTCGTGTGATCGCCGTCATGTTCCGAACCTCATCGTGATGAGGCGCGCTTGTCCCGCACGCCGGTGGTGTGCGTCATGAGCGGCGGATGAGGAATGGCTGAGGAATGTGGTATTTTCCTACAGCCAGGGCCTTGTGATAGCTGGCATGTCCCATGCGGTATCGGGACACTCCTTCGCGCATTTCGATCCATCTCCTGTCGCGCCATAGTCGCGCCGGTGACGCGTGGCCGGCGCATTGCTGTCACAGGGTGTCGCGTCGGCGTCGCGTCAGTGTCGCGTGTCCGGCGCGCACGTGGCGCGCCGATGTCGCCTGGGTGTCGCGAAGCTGTCGCGTCGCGGTCGCTTCACGGGTGCGAACCGGCCGCTTCGACTGGAAAATCCCTGTTTCGTGTCAACTTCGTCAACCGCGCTTGTCAGTACAGCCGTCCGCCATTGGGCACCGCGACGCTCGGGTGGAACAGCACGACCTTCCCCTCGGCATCGGGGAAGCCCAACGTCAGCACCTCGGACATCATCGGCCCGATCTGGCGCGGCGGGAAGTTGACCACCGCCGCGACCTGCCGCCCGGGCAGCTCGTCGAGGGTATAGTGCTCGGTGATCTGCGCCGAGGAGCGCTTGATCCCGATCGTGGGACCAAAGTCGATCGTCAGTTTGTAGGCGGGCTTGCGCGCCTCGGGGAACGGCCCGGCGGCGACGATCGTGCCGGCGCGGAGAGCGACCGCGGGGGACTG
>CAZBYE010000163.1:0-7410 GCA_964496045.1 uncultured Stakelama sp. | reverse complement strand
ACCGAACCGCAGGTGATGAAGCGGAGCAGCGACTTCGACTGGTGCAGCGCGAGATAGGCGGAGATGTCGGACGCGATCAGCGCGTCGGGGCGGTAGGAGTTCATCAGAAATAGCCCTCCTGCTTCTTCTTCTCCATCGATGCCGCCTGATCGTGATCGATCGCGCGGCCCTGGCGTTCGCTGGTGGTGGTCAACAGCATTTCCTGGATCACCTCATCCAGCGTCGCGGCTTCGCTCTCGACCGCGCCGGTCAGCGGATAGCAGCCCAGAGTGCGGAAGCGGATCGAGCGCTCGACCGGTATTTCGCCGTCGAGCGGGAAACGGCCGTCGTCGACCATCAGCGTCAGCCCGCCGCGCACCACCGTGGGGCGTGGCGCGGCGAAATAGAGCGGGACGATCTCGATCCCCTCCGCGCGGATATATTGCCAGATATCCAGCTCGGTCCAGTTGGAGATCGGGAACACCCGCATGCTCTCCCCCTTGGCCTTTTTGGCATTATAGAGCCGCCACAGCTCCGGCCGCTGTGCTTTCGGGTCCCAGCGATGACTGGCCGATCGGAAGCTGAACACGCGCTCCTTGGCGCGGCTCTTCTCCTCGTCGCGCCGCGCGCCGCCGAACGCCGCGTCGAAACCATATTTGTCGAGCGCCTGTTTCAGGCCCTCGGTCTTCCACATGTCGGTGTGCAGCCCGCCATGGTCGAACGGGTTGATCCCGCGTGCTTCGGCTTCGGGGTTGCGGTGGACGAGCAACTCCATCCCTGCATCGCGTGCGGCCTTGTCGCGTAGCGCGTACATGTCGCGGAACTTCCAGGTCGTATCGACATGAAGCAGCGGGAAGGGGGGCGGGGCGGGGTAAAAGGCCTTCTTGGCGAGGTGGAGCATCACTGCGCTGTCCTTGCCGATCGAATAGAGCATCACGGGACGCTCCGTCTCGGCCACGACCTCGCGCAGGATGTGGATGCTCTCGGCCTCTAGCCGGGCAAGATGGGTAAGCGACTGCATGGCCGCCGATCTAGTCACACGAACCGGGGGCTGCGATCTAGATAAAGTTTATGCCGCTCCAGTCAGGAGCGAGGCGTACCGTCAGGCGGTCTCCTCCTGTTCGAGCCGCCATCCGCGCGCATCCTTTCTCATTGATGAGCCACAGCCCTTGCAGCGGCCGTGATGCCAGCGTGCGCCGATGACCACAGTGGAACGATCACGTTTGTGCTGGCCGAGCGCGCAACGTGCAAGCTGGAGGATACTCATGGTACGCCGAATCCTTCACCTCAGGATGAGGCGACCCCCAAACGCTCAATCTTGCGACATGGGTGCAGGCAGAATCGGTCAGCCGTTGGTATCGCGCTGTGGTTTGCCGACGCCGACGAGAGTGAGGCCCGCGCGTTCGGTTTCGGCGGCGGGATAGATGTTGCGCAGGTCGATGAGCAGCGGGGTGTTGAGCAGTGACTTGATCCGATTGAGGTCGAGGGCACGGAACGCGTCCCATTCGGTGACGATCACCAATGCGTCGGCGCCCTCGGCGGCGGCATAGGGGCTGACGGAGAACTCAACGTCCTTGATCACCAGCCGGGCCTGTTCGACGCCCTCGGGGTCGAAGGCCTTCACGCTCGCGCCGGCATCCTGCAGCGTCTGGATGATCGCGATCGACGGCGCGTCGCGCATGTCGTCGGTGTTGGGTTTGAAGGTGAGGCCCAGGATCGCGACAGTCTTGCCGCGCACTTCGCCGCCCATCGCCTTGATGACCTTGCGGCCCATCGCGCGCTTGCGCTGGTCGTTGACCTGGACCGTCGCCTCGACGATGCGCAGCGGCGTCTCGTTGTCGTCGGCGGTCTTGAGCAGCGCCAGCGTGTCCTTAGGGAAGCACGAGCCGCCATAGCCGGGACCCGCGTTCAGGAACTTCCGTCCGATGCGGTTGTCCATGCCGATCCCGCGGGACACCTCCTGCACATCCGCGCCAACCTGCTCGCACAGGTCCGCGATCTCGTTGATGAAGGTGATCTTGACCGCGAGGAACGCGTTGGCGGCGTATTTGATCAGTTCGGCAGTGCGGCGGCCAGTGAACATCACCGGCGCCGACTGGTTGAGCGACAACGGGCGATAGATGCCGCGCATCACCTCGCTTGCGCCCTCGTCCTCGCTGCCCACGACGACGCGGTCGGGGTGCTTGAAATCCTCGATCGCCGCGCCTTCGCGCAGAAATTCGGGGTTCGAGACGACCTTGATGCCCTTGCCCGGCGCGATCCGCTCGACGATCCGCTCGACCTCGTCGCCGGTGCCGACCGGCACGGTCGACTTGGTGACGATCACTGCGGGTCCTTCAAGCGCGGCGACGATCTCCTCGGCGGCGGCGAACACATAGGTCAGGTCGGCATGGCCGTCGCCACGGCGGCTCGGTGTGCCGACCGCGATGAACACCGCGTCCGCGCCCTTTACGCCTTCAGCGAGATCTGTCGTGAAGGACAGGCGCCCGGCCTGTACGTTCGACGCCACCAACTCGGCCAGGCCCGGCTCAAAGATCGGCATCACATTCTGATGGAGCAGCTCGATCTTGCGTGCATCCTTGTCCACGCACACCACGTCGTGCCCGAAGTCTGAGAAACAGGCCCCCGAAACAAGGCCCACATAGCCGGTGCCGATCATCGCAATACGCACGCCAAAGCCCTTTCGCTGAACGTCTGCGCGCTCTTAACGCAACAGGGTGGGACGGCAAGTGGGACCCGGCGCGGCGCGGAGACGGCCGACGGACTTTGGCCATGAAAAAGCGCGCAATCCCGGGGGAACGCGCGCGTCACGAAATCAGAGAAGAGAGCCCGGACGGGTCGAGAACCGCGGAGCATCCGCGGCGCCGCCCACCCGGGCTATCCGGGGTTACCAGGGACGAAGTGACTCGCCGTAGCCTTCCCGAAACAACAGATCGAACATTTATTTTCTCCCATCGTGCACATACGCGCACGGCGAGATACTTAATCGAAATTTAACCCTAAATCAACATTTCTGACAGCGCTGGACAGATCGTGTGCCCGCGCCGGTCGTTTCGTCCTTAAGAGTTCCTTCAAGAGTGCAGGTTATTCGCGGATCTGATGTCCGAGCGTGTCGAACCCGCTGCTGCCACGATCCCGCCGCCTGAGGCTGGGGAAGGCTTGTCGTCTGGACTTCCGGCGAGGCTTGATGCGCCACTGCCGGCGCCGCTCTCGCACAGTCATTCTCCTGTCTCGCGAATCGAGACGGGCAAGGGGTCGGTGACCGGGCTTTGGCGGGCACTTTCCCTGTGTGAGATCGCCAACTTCCAGTCGCTCCGCCGCCATCTCGGGCGGCCGCGTGCCGACACACTGGTCCGCGATCTCGCTGATCATATCGGACGGATCGAACCCAATGTCCGGCTTGCTGCAGCGGGCCGCTCACTGCTCGAACTTTCGTTCGAAGCCGACTCGGCCGAATCGGCGACGGCAGTGGTCGAACGGCTTGCCCGGGAATTTACCCGGACCGTCGATCTCGACGGCGAGCGTCACGTCATTCAGCTCCGCTGGGGTATCGCGGCCGCGCCCGCGCTCGACGATGATGAGGTGCGGCTGACCGAAGCCGCCGAATCAGCGCTGTCGCAGGCGCGGTTGGAATCGCGGGTCGTGATGCTCGATCTGTCGCAGACCGATGTCGCGTTCGACCGGCTGGCGCTGATTCGCGAACTTCCGCGTGCGATCGCCTCCGGACAATTGTTCCTGCAATATCAGCCCAAGGTTCATGTGCGGAAAGAAGCGGTGACCGGCGCCGAAGCGCTGGTGCGCTGGCGTCATCCGGTTCGCGGCCTGATCTTGCCCGGCGACTTTATCTCGGCGGCGGAGGAGGGCGGTGAAATCGCCGGCCTGACCTTGTGGACGTTGCGTCAGGTGATTGCCGATCAGCGGATACTGGCGGCGCACGGGCACGACATGCCCATATTTATCAACATTTCGGGCGTTTTGCTGGCCGATGCGGCATTCGTGACCGAAGCGTGCCGCATCATCCGCGAAACCGGCGCCAAGATCGGGTTCGAGATCACCGAGACCGCCGTGATCCGCGATCCGGACAGCGCGATCCGCCACCTCCAGTCTTTCTCGGAGATCGGGATTCCGCTTGCGATCGACGATTACGGCGCTGGCCTTTCGTCGCTCGCCTATCTCAAACAGCTTCCTGCCACCGAACTCAAGATCGACAAGATGTTCGTGATGCAGCTCACCAGCAGCAACCGGGACCCCCTGATCGTCCGCTCGACCATTGACCTTGCTCATGCGCTTGAGATGGAAGTGACGGCGGAGGGCGTGGAGACGCCCGCAGCACTGGCTCTGCTCAGCGTGATGGGTTGCGACATGGTGCAGGGCTTCCTGATCAGCCGCCCGGTGGCGCTCGACGCCTTTATCCGCTTCCTCGACGAAGAAGGGCATAAGGCAGCCTCGGCGATCCGGCCGACCTTCGCGCGGCCAGAGGGCTTCTGGCGCAAGAGCGGCTGATGCGTCAGCTTCTCGCCATCGCCGCGGCTTTGATGCTGGGGCTTTCGACCCCGGCATTCGCGCAACAGCGCGCGGCCGATACGCTGATCGATCGCGCCAAGGCGGCGATGATGGCGGAGCCCGGTGAAGCACTCAAGCTGGCGGGCGAGGCTGAACGCAGCGCCGGTACGATTGCCGATCCGCGTGCCAGGGCAATCGCCACGGCGACCGCCTTGTGGCTGCAGAGCGAAGCCTCGATCCGTACGCGCAATGCCGCCGGTGCAGCCCCGAGAATCGCGCGCGCACTGCGCCTGATCAGCGCCTATCCCGAGCCGAGCAAGCTGCGCGGCGACCTGCTTCTGGCGCGCGCGGGCGTCCAGCAGGAGCAACTACGGCCAGCAGAAGCGCTGGCGTCGCTGCAGGAAGCCTTCAACATCTTTGGGGCGGTGGGTGAGAAACGCAGTCAGTCGATTGCGCTTCAGTCGATTGCGAATCTCTATACCGAAGCGAATGATCTGGCGAGCGCCGACAAGTATTTCCGTCAGGCGGGCGAAGTCTATGAGGGCGATCCGCGCCTGTCGCTCTTCCTCTACAATAATCGCGGTAACGTCCTGCTTCGGCTCGAGAAACCTGCCGAGGCAGTTGCGCAATATCGCCGCGCGCTGGCGACGGCGCGCTCACTCAACAGCGCGAATATACTGCCGCCCATCCTCATCAATCTTGCGCGCGCGCTCAACCACAACAAGAAGATCGACGAAGCGGAAACGGCCATTGCCGAAGCACAGCGGCTGATCGCGGACGGGGCATCACCCAGTTCCGAGCCGTTGCTGCTCGCGGTGTCGGCCCAGCTCGCTCGCGACCGCGGAGACCTCGATCGGGCGAAGAACCTGATCGAACGCAGTTTCAAGGGCGTCGATCTCGCGACCACGCCGATCGCGATGCGCGATGCGCATCTGATCGCTTACGGGATCTACAACGCCCGCGGCGAGAGCAAGCTGGCGCTCACGCACCTCGAACGCGTCCGCAATCTGGGTGACGAAGCCGCTCAACTCGCCACATCGACCAATATTGCGCTCATGGCGGCGCGGTTCGACTATGCGAACCAGGAACTGCGTATCGCCAACCTCAAGGCGGACGAGGCGCGGCGTGAGGCTGAATTCCAGCGCACCTTGCTGTTCGGGGTCGGCGGCGCGACGCTGGTCATCATTACCTTGCTCAGCATCGGCCTGTTCACGATTCGCCGCAGCCGTAACCAGGTGCGCGCTGCCAATATCGAGCTCGGCCAGACCAACGTAGCGCTGGAGAAGGCGCTTAAGGCCAAGACCGAATTCCTTGCGACCACCAGCCACGAGATCCGTACGCCATTGAACGGCATTCTCGGTATGACCCAGATCATGCTGCGCGATCCCTCGGTTCCGGAGCAGACTCGCGATCGGCTGGGAATTGTCCACGGCGCGGGCATGACGATGCGCGCGCTGGTCGACGACATCCTCGACGTCGCCAAGATGGAGACCGGCAATCTCTCAGTCGAACTCGCGGTGACCGACCTGCATGCGATGCTCAAGGACGTCACGCGCATGTGGGAGGAGCAGGCACGCGGCAAGGGACTCGAGTTCAAGCTGGAGATGGGTGACGCGCCGCTCTGGATCGAAACCGATGCCGGGCGTCTGCGGCAATTGCTGTTCAACCTGCTCTCGAACGCGCTCAAATTCACCGAGAAGGGAACAGTCGCGGTCAAAGCGGAGGCAACGGACGGGCGGCTTCGCATCGCCGTGTCGGACAGCGGCATCGGCATTCCGGCTGAGAAGCACGAGGAAATCTTCGAATCGTTCCGTCAGGTCGATGCCGGCACGACTCGCAAGTTTGGCGGCACCGGGCTCGGGCTCGCGATCGTTCGCAATCTGGCGCGTGCACTGGACGGCGACGTCTCGGTCGCCAGCGTCGAGGGAGAGGGCACAACCTTCACCGTTGACCTTCCGTTGATCGAGGCGGCGGCGCCCGCCGGCGCCGGGGCGGCGGATCGGCCGGGGGAGTCGGTTGTGGTGCTCGATCGCAATCCGATTGCGCGCGGCATGCTGCGCACCCTGCTCGAACCGCATTTCGCCGCGGTCCAGTTCGCTACGACCCCGGACGAAGCGCTCGGTATGCTGTCGGGCGTCGGCCCCGCTCTGGTGCTTGCGGAGGAGGCGACGCTCAAGGCAGCGGGGGAGGATGCCGTCGCGGTGCTTTCGGCGCTTGCCAATGCCGCTAAGGCGAAAGGCGCGCGGACTGCGGTGCTGTGGCTCAAACCCGATGAAGCGATGCTCTTGTCGCTCAAAGAGGCCGGGGCAGGCACGATCGTCGCGAAGCCCGTCGCCGGAGCGGCGCTGATCGAAGCGCTGGTGGCGGGACGCGAAGAAAATTGTGCGGCATCGGGCGCAACCCGGCTTGTGTCACAAGCGGCTTAAGACGATAGCACACATATGATATCCTCATTTCGCGCCGCCAACGAGATGGGCACTGCCCGCACATGAATATCCTGTTTATCGAAGATGACCCGATGAACCGCCGTGTCGTTCGCGACATGCTCGACGTGGCTGGCGCCTCGATGGCCGAGGCGGAGCATGCCGAAGAGGGGCTGGCGAAAATCGGTGCCGAAGATTTCGACGTTGTGCTGGTCGATCTGCGCATGCCGGGCATGGACGGGATCGAGGCGATCGAGCGCATCCGCGCTCGCGATGATGCCAAGGCGGAACTCCCGATCATCGTTGTCACTGCCGACACCGCGGTCGACCTGCGTGAGCGCTGCCTGACCGCCGGCGCAGACGAAGTGCTGTTCAAACCGGTGGCGATGGACGCGCTGTTCGACACGATCGGCCGCGTGCTTGCGCTACGCAGCGGCGGCGAAGGCATGCTGCTCTAGGTTTTGTATCGCTCGCTCGGCTAGCGGTACCGGCCAGCACCGGCGAC
>CAZBYE010000162.1:0-7507 GCA_964496045.1 uncultured Stakelama sp. | reverse complement strand
AACCGCGCGGCCCCCACCCGGGCGCCCCCGCGGCGTCCGCGCCGCTGTTGGACCGCTGGTAGGCGCCACGCCCGATCTGCGTCCCGTATTTGAGGAAGCCGTCATAGTTGCAGGTAATCGTCCCCGCGCCGATGTTCGCGCCCGCGCCGACTTCGGCATCGCCCAGATAGGTCAGGTGATTGGCCTTCGCACCCTTGCCCAGTACGGTCTTCTTGATTTCGACGAAATTGCCCACCTTGGCTTTCTCGCCGACGATCGTGCCGGGGCGCAGGCGGGCATAGGGGCCGATCTCGGCGCCGGTGGCGATCGTCGCGCCCTCGATATGGCTGAAGGCGCGGATATTCACCCCGTCCGCAACGGTCACGCCGGGTCCGAACACGACGTTAGGCTCGACCGTCACGTCACGGCCCAGCACCGTGTCATAGGCAAACCACACCGTCTCGGGTGCGGTCAGCGTGGCGCCGTCTGCCATCGCCCGTGCGCGCCGCACCTGCTGCCAATCGGCCTCGACCGCTGCCAGATCGCTCCGGCTGTTGACCCCGGCCACCTCGGCCGCATCGGTCTCGATCACCGCCGAGCCGCCTGCATGCGCAGCCGAAAGCTCGACGATGTCGGTCAGATAATATTCGCCTGCAGCATTGTCGTTGCCGAGGCGCGCCAGCAGCGCGAACAGGTCCGCAGACCGCACCGCCATCAGCCCTGAATTGCACAAGGTCACCGCGCGCTCCTCGGGCGAGGCGTCCTTATACTCGACGATCTTCTCGATCCGGCCATCGCCGTCGACGATGACCCGGCCATAGGCGGCCGCATCGGCGGGGCGGAAGCCGAGCACCACAACGCTCGGCGCATCCGGCGCATGCAGCCGGTCGACCATCCGGCGCATCGTTTCCTGCGTCACCAGCGGAACATCGCCATAGAGGACCAGCACGTCGCCGTCGAAGCCGGCCAGCGCTTCTTCCGCCTGCATCACGGCATGTCCGGTGCCAAGCTGTTCGGCCTGGTGCGCGCTGACTACGCCGTGCGGCGCCACCGCAGCCTCGACCTGCTCGCGGCGCGCGCCGACCACAACCACCGTCCGCGCAGGCGACAGGCTCGCGACGGTATCGACCAGATGCAACAGCATCGGCCGCCCCGCGATCGGGTGCAGGACCTTGTGCGTGTCGGATTTCATCCGCGTGCCGCTGCCCGCGGCAAGAATGATCGCGGCGATGGATCGCTGGCTCATGCTCTAACAAATGCCTCCCATTGCGCGCCCCTGCCACGATCACCTTGCAATTTCCATAGCCGCACAGGCATTTGCGCCGATATGACCAATTTCCCCTTCGATATCGTCGGCTTCGATCTGGACGGTACGCTGTTCGATACCAGCGCCGACCTTGCCGCCGCGACCAATCACGCGCTTGCGCTGGCCGGCCGACCCGCCCTTTCCCTCGATACGGTCAAGTCGATGCTCGGCCGCGGCGCCAAACATATGCTCGAACAGGGCCTCGAAGCCTCAGGCGGATTCGACGCGGAAACGATGGCGCGGGTCTATCCAGCGCTGCTCGAATTCTATGATGCCAATCTGACGCGCGGCACGGTTGCATTCCCGGGCCTGATGGCCGCGCTCGACGATCTCGACTCGCGCGGCGTCAAGGTCGCGATCGTCACCAACAAATTCGAACGCTTCGCGGTGAAGCTGATTGCCGAGGTCGGTCTCGATCATCGCTTCGTATGCGTGATCGGCGGCGACACGATGGGCAAGGGCAACGCCAAGCCCTCCGCCGCGCCGATCCACGAGATGATCGCGCGCTGTGGCGGCGGGCGCGCCGCGTTCGTCGGCGATTCGATCTACGATATTCAGGCGGCCAAGAATGCCGGTATTCCCAACATCGCGGTGAGCTTCGGCTTTATGATGCAGCCGATCGAGGAACTGGGCGCCGACGCGGTGATCGACAGCTATGACGAGCTGGTCCCGACGCTCATCCGGCTGGGCGATACCCTTTCCGCCACTTCGTCCACAGGTGCCGCACCAGCATGAGCGGAGGCATCCGCAGCCAGTGGCCGCGCAGGTAGAAGGCGAGTTCGGTCAGCTTGCGGGTCGGCCGGCCCCAGCCGTCGCGGGCGAGCAGGCGGCGGGCATAGAAGCGATCGGCCAGCGTCAGGCCCGCGCCCTCGCCGAACAGGTGGCTCGACAGGCGCAGCGCCCGCTCGACCTCACGCGTCAGCCCGTGCTGCGCGGCGCAGGCGGCCAGCTTCAGTTCGAACGCCTCATCCCCGAACTCATCGGTCAGGCAGCGGATATCCCAAAGGTTGCGCAGGCCGCCCTGCAGGTCGCCGTCAGCAAAGAGATGCGCCGCTGCGTGGACCAGCATCCCCTCGGGCGGCAGTACCAACAGCCCGTTCTCCAGCGGCACCCCGCTCACGATCAGCGCCGCCGCATCGGGCGTGATCCGGGCCGTCAGCGGCAGGATCGTGTGGTGCACGTCGATCATCCGGTCGCGCTCGCGGTGGATCAGCGGCGGCAGCTCGTGCATCCAGCGGCGGTAATAGTCGTCGTCATAGGGATCGGGCTTCACCCATTCCCAGCCCGCCGCGATCAGCACTGCCTCGGCCTCGTCGATCCGGTCGCGCGGCACGAGAATATCGAGATCGCCGATCTGCCGTCCCTGCCCCGCCGACAGCCCGGCGGCGACGAACGCCGTGCCCTTGAGGAGCATAACCGGCATGCCGGTGGCGGCGAGCGCGCGCCGCGCCATCTCGGCCTCCCACAGTGCGACCAGCCGCCCCTGCTCGACCGTGGCGCGGGCATCTTCCAGCACACGCCGCGCCGCGTCCGGCATCACCAGTCCTTCGACCCGCCATGCCAGGGTGCCGATCAATTGCTCCGCCCGCGCCGCCGCCAGCAACCCCGTCCAGCCGCCCCGGCCGGGCGCCTCGACCGCCATGGGGTCGCGCAACGCCCGCGCCAGCAGCGGGCCGCTCATGCGACTTCACTCCACAGCCGCTCGCCCATCGCGATCGCGGTCTTCGTGTCGGGATAGTCGATCGCGCGCGCCGGGACCCCGCGCACCAGCCCCGTCAGCGCGTCGAACCCGGCCTCGCCCAGCGTGACATAGTTGGTCGATGCCTGAGTCAGTCGCACGAAGCACTCGCTCGGGAACACCTCGCGCTCTGCATTGTCGAAGCCGAACGACGGGAACAACAGCAGCGCGGGCTTCGCGGGCTGCTCCATCCCCGCGATCGAGCGGGCATCGGGCACCAGATGCCGGATCGCGCCCTTGGGCGTCCCTTCCAGCAGCGGCCCCCAGCGACCGCCCTTCATCTCGCGCGCCATCACGCCGATCGCTTCGTTCTTGAGGCTGATCAGCCGCGGAAAGCCGTGAATCATGCCGGTTGCCGGATCGAGCAGGGCGAACTCGTCCCCCATCAGCCGCCAGCCGCGCGCCATCAGCAGCGCCGCCAGCGTCGACTTGCCCGCGCCCGACTCGCCGGTCATTAGCAACGCCTTGCCGTCGCGCTCGACCGCGGAGGCGTGGAGCAGCAGATAGCGGCGCTGGCCGAGCGCCATCTGAAGATTCATCGCCATCTCGGCCGCGAGCAGCCCCTGCGCCAGCGGCAACGGCGCGGCGTCGGGAATGACGAAATCGCCGCCGATCTGCACCGACGGCCGGACCCAGCGCCGCCAGAAGCGCGCGGCGAACAGGCGGACGTTGAAGTCGGGGATGCCGTCCTGCGGCTGCGGGTAATCGTGGTAAAGGTCGTCCAGAAGCGCGACGGGCGCGCGCCAGTCGCTTCCGACTCGAAACCCGACCGGACCGATCCGCAGCATCGCCGAATGGCGCATCAGATCGTCTCGACCAGACCCGCCGCGACCAGCTCGTCGAGCCGCGCGGCGAGGGCCGCACGGTCCGGGTCGATCAGGTCGTGCGCGGCCGCGAGCGCCGCCAGCGTCTCGTCAAGCGTAAGCGATTGATTGATAAGCGTTTCAAGAAGTTCCGGCACCGGCGAATCCACCACATGCGTGATCCCCGACGCGCGGTGATAGACCAACGTCAGCACATCGAGCGGGGCGATCCGGAGCGTCGCGGCGGGCGCGGCGCGGTAGCGGGTCACGGCACCTAGCCGCGCGGCATCTGGAGCGATGCGAAGCAGGTGAAGCCGCTCGTCCCGCGCTGCAGGCGGCGGATGTAATTGGTGTAGGCGCGGCTCTGGTCAGAGGTCGTGCCCGGCAGGTTCGCGCCGTTCATCGCCCGTTTGACGTCCTCGCCGCGGAAGGGGCGCACGGCAGGCGGAAACGCACCCTTGGTTCCCGGCGGCACGACCTTTCCATTGGCGTCGATATAGCTGCCCGCACGGCCCGGATCGGGCACCGGAATCTCGCACGTGAGCACCGATCCCGCAGTCTGCGCCAGCGCCGGCTTGATCGAGACGATCGCCGACGCGCTCGCCGCGCCAAGCATCAGCGCGCGGCGGCTCGGGCGCACTGCCTTGCTCGCCTGCTGCCCGTCATCCTGGGAATTGTCGTCGCCCATATTCCACTCCTGCCACATCTGCCTTTCACAAAGGTGAATCGGGCGCAAGCACGCAAGCGGTGGCGCGCTGTCCCACATGTGGGCTAGATGCCCGATATGCCTGGGCTTTCCCGATCCCGCACGATCTTCGCGCTGACCGCCGTGCTCATCACCACGCTCGCCGTCTGGCTTGCCGGGGGGATCGAGGCCGGCGGGATCGCGCTGGTCGGCGCCGCGGTCGCCGCGCTGATCGCCGCCCCTCCCGCCGAGCACGCCACCTCGGACATGTTCCCGCCCGCGCCCGCGGCGGACAGCATCGCCGATGCGATCGAGGCGATTTTCGAGCCGGTGCTCCACGTCGCCGAGAACCGCGTGATCGCCGCCAACCGGGCCGCGCGGACCCTGCTGGGCGAGCATATTCTGGGCGAGGATGTGCGCGTTGCGATCCGCCACCCTGCCGCCGCCGAACGCCTGCTCAGCGCCGAGGAGACGTCGGCAGCCCCGATCCAGCTCGTCGGTCTCGGCGCGCGCGACCAGCATTGGGAAATGCGCGTGCGCAGCCTGCCCGGCGGACACCGCATCGTCCATCTGGGCGACCGCACCGGCAGCCACGCCGCCGACAGGATCCGCGTCGATTTCGTCGCCAATGCCAGCCACGAACTGCGCACCCCGCTCGCCTCGATCCTCGGCTTTATCGAGACGCTAGAGGACGCCGCCGACGATCCCGAAACCCGCACCCGCTTCCTGCGCGTGATGGACAACGAGGCGCGCCGCATGCAGCGGCTGATCGACGACCTCATGTCGCTGTCGCGAATCGAGGCGGAAAAATATCGCGCGCCCGACGATTCGGTCGATCTGCCCGAGTTGATCGACGAGGTGCAGGCCGAGTTGGCGGCGCTCTCGCCGACCCGCGCGGCGGATATCGTGATCGACGCCGATCCGGTCATCCCAATCCGCGGCGATCGCGTCCAGCTCTCGCAGCTGCTCCACAACATCGTCGGCAACGCGATGAAATATGGGCGCGCCGGGACCCCCGTCTCCGTATCGCTCCGCGCCGCGGGCGAATCGATGGTGCGCCTTGCGGTCGCCGACGAAAGCGAAGGGATCGCCCCCGAGCATCTTCCGCGCCTTACCGAGCGCTTCTACCGCGTCGATTCGAGCCGCAGCCGCGCTGCGGGCGGCACCGGCCTTGGCCTCGCCATCGTCAAACATATCGTCGAACGGCATCGCGGACGGCTGGATATCGCCAGCACCGTCGGCACGGGTACGACGGTGACGATTCTGCTCCCCACGGCCCCGCCTCCGGAAGCGCTGTCATCATAACGTAACGCAACTGCAACACAGGCCGCGACGGAACGGGACCGGCCGCCCTTCCAGCGAATCGCTTCGGCCGAGGGGATTACAGATGCGCAGCTTCACACTGATCGCGCTCTCCGCGCTGGCGCTTGCCGGCTGCGACCGTCAGGCGACCCGGGACCAGATCAAGGTGGTCGGTTCCTCGACCGTCTATCCGTTCACCACCGCCGTCGCCGAAGCCTTCGTCAACAAGAGCACTCAGGCGAAGGCCCCGGTGATCGAGCAGGGCGGCACCGGCGCCGGCATGAAGCTGTTCTGCGGCGGCATCGGTGTCGCGCATCCCGACATCGTCAACGCATCGCGCCGGATCAAGAAGTCCGAGTTCGAGCTGTGCCAGAAGAACGGCGTCACCGAGATCATCGAGGTCCAGATCGGCAATGACGGCATCGCGCTCGCCGAATCGAACGCGGGTCCGAAGATGGCGCTGACCCGCAAGGACATCTACCTCGCGCTCGCCGCCAACCCGATGGGCAAGCCCAACACGGCAAAGTTCTGGAAGGACGTCAATCCGTCGCTTCCGGCGATCCCGATCAAGGTCCTTGGACCGCCCTCGACCAGCGGCACCCGCGACGCGTTCGCCGAGCTGATCCTGGAAAAGGGCTGCGAAGAGGCCAATCCCGAGGCCAAGGCACTCAAGGATTCGGACAAGAACAAGTTCGAGAATCTCTGCCTGCTGATCCGCAGCGACGCGGCCTATGTCGACTCGGGCGAGAACGACAACCTCATCGTCCAGAAGCTGTCGACCGATCCCAACGCGCTCGGCATCTTCGGCTATTCCTATCTCGAAGAGAACGCCCAGCGGCTCCACGGCGTGCCGATCGACGGCGTGACCCCAAGCTATGAGACGATCGCCGGCAACAGCTACCCCGGCGCGCGCGCGCTCTACATCTACGTCAAGAAGCAGCATCTGAAGGCGGTTCCGGGGCTCAAGGAGTTCCTGGCGCAATACGCCCAGATGTGGGCGCCTGACGGTCCGCTGGTGAAGCGCGGTCTGATCGCCAGCCCGCAGGCCGCACGCGATGCCGCATCCAAGGTGATCGACATGGAAACCACGCTCGACCCCGCGTCGCTGAAGTAAGAGCAGGCTCAGTCCCGTGAACCCCTACGCGCTTCTCTTCCTCGTCGCGGGGCTGGGCGTCATCGCCTGGCTCACCGGCCGCGCGCGCGCCGCGCGGTTCGGTGCGGCCAGCAAGCACCGGCTCCACTCGCTGCCGGGCCAGCATGGCCTGTATGTCGCGATGTGGACGGTGATCCCGACGCTGGTCTTCGTGATCGCCTGGAGCATCATCACGCCCAGCCTTGCTACCGACGCGGTGTTGCGTGCGCCCGAGGCGTTTCAGCTGCCCGCCTTCGGATATGAGCGCGACGCGATCCTCAACGAGGTGCGCGCGCGCGCCGCGGGCGGCAGTTACGGCTTCTACCCGCTCTCCGAACAGCTTGCCCCGGTCTATAGTCAGGCGAGCCGCTTCTATAGCTGGCTGGGAACAGGCATCGCGATCCTGCTCGCCTTCGCCTGCGGCGCCTTTGCCTATACCCGCGTGCGCGCCGACTTCCGCGCGCGAAGCCTCCGGGCCGGGGCGTGGCACGGGGATGCTGCCGGGGTGCCTACCTCCGCGGCGCGTTCCTCGGCGCAGGCTCGCTGTCGGGGCCTCGCTCGC
>CAZBYE010000161.1:0-7523 GCA_964496045.1 uncultured Stakelama sp. | reverse complement strand
AAGGCGAAACCTTCTTCAAAAAGGCGACCGCGGCACTGTTCTATCGCATGCTCGATCGCATCACCGACACCCCGATCCCGCTCGACACCGGCGACTTCCGACTGATGACGCGGCGCGCACTCGACGCCTTTCTGTCGCTGCCGGAACAAGCGCGCTTCATCCGCGGCATGGTCGCCTGGGTCGGATTTCGCCAGGTACCTTTTGTCTATGACCGGCATGAGCGGCATGCAGGCGACACCAAGTATCCGCTTGCCAAGATGATCCGCTTCGCGCTCGACGCGGTGACCGGCTTCTCCACCGCCCCGCTGCGCTTCGCGAGCCATGCGGGGCTTGCGCTCACCGGCATGTCGGCGCTCCTGTTCCTCTACATCGTCGTCGGCTGGCTGCTGGGGAATGCGGTACAGGGCTGGACCTCGACGATGCTGGTCGTCGTCTTCCTCGGCGCGGTGCAGATGTTCGTGCTCGGCATGATCGGCGAATATCTGGGCCGGCTTTATGTCGAATCGAAGCGGCGCCCCCTCTATCTGGTTGCAGACGTCGCCGGGCCGGTGAAGGGCCATGCGTCGCTCGGCTATCGCTTCGCCGATTCGGGCGAGGTCACGGTCTCGCCGCACGCGCCAGCGCGTGTCGAGCCGCCTGAAGTCCGCCCCGCACCCGCCAAGGCGGCGGCCCGCAAGGCCGACGAACCGCCGACGCTGCTTTGAAGCACGCCCTCGTCCTTCTCGCGCTCGCCACAGCGACGCCACTTGCCGCGCAGCAGGTCACACCGCTTCAGAGTCGCGTCGACGCCGAACTGGCCAAGGCTGCGCCGGGAACGCGGTACGGGCTGGTCGTGACCGACGCGCAGGGTCGCGAGATCGTCGCGGTCAATCCCGATCAGCGCTTCATCCCCGCGTCGAACACCAAGATCATCACAACCGCCGCGGCGCTTTCGACCCTCAGCGGTTTCGACAGGCCCGACGTCGCGGGCGGCGCCAGCGTCCGAATCGAGGGACGTGATGTGGTGCTGACCGGGCATGGCGACGCGCGGCTTTCCAGCGCGGCCGACTGCGCCACCAACTGCCTCTCCCAGCTGGCCGACGCCATCGCGGCGAAGACCAGGCGGGTCCACAACGTCATCGGCGACGCGACCCTGTTCCCCGACGAGCGCTGGAGCGCGGGGATGAGCTGGAACAACATCCCCAGCCCCTATGGCACCGCGCTGACTGCATTGACGCTCGACGACAATGAGCTGATCGCAACCGCGACCGCGGGCAAGGCCGGAGCGGCACCGGGCGTCACGCATCTCGGCTATCTGACGATCGACAACCGCGCCGTCACCGTGGCGCCAGGCGGCAAGACCGACCTCGATGTCGACCGGCTGCCCTTCAGCCGCACGATCCGCCTGACCGGCACCATCGCCGCCGACGCCAAGCCGCAACGGATCCGCATGGGGATCGACGATCCCGCCCACTATGCCGCCTGGCGCCTCGCCACTCTGCTGCGCGAGCGCGGGGTCAAGGTTTCGGGCGAGCTGCGGTCGCGCTACCGCACACCGGAGCTGTCCGACGATCCTGCCCAGCGCCTCGCACCGATGCCGCCACGCGCGACGCCCCCCGCCCCGCTCGCCGCGCTCACCCCGCCGCCGCTGATCGAGGACCTGCGCACGATTAACAAGGACAGCCAGAACCTTCACACCGAATTGCTGTTGCGCCGCGTCGGTTTGGTCGGCGGCACGGGTTCGGTCGCCGACGGGCTGGCACGCGTGGAAGAGATGTTCACGGCCGCCGGCGTGCCGCGCACCAGCTGGGATTTTTCCGACGGGTCGGGCATGTCGACCTACAACCGCATCGCCCCGCGTGGGATGGTCAGGCTGCTCCACTGGATCAGCGCGCAGCCCTGGGGAACGGCGTGGCGCGAAACGCTGCCGATCGGCGGGGTCGACGGTACGCTCGCCCGGCGGTTCAAGGGGACGGTGCTCGAGGGCAGGATCTTCGCCAAGACCGGGACGATCAACGCCAGCAACGCGCTGGCGGGCTACATGACCACGAAGAGCGGCAGGACGCTGACTTTCGCCGCCTATGCCAATGACGTGCCGTCGGGAACCGCCGCGACCCCGGCGATGGACGCTGCGCTGGTGGCGATCGCCGAGGCGAACTAGCGAGCGAGTGAGCGGTCTGAGTCCGGCCGCCGAACCGGGCAGCGCAGGTCACTCAGGATGAAGCCGATATAGCCACACGGGATGGGCCGCACGCTTTCGACCGCCTCAATCCGCAGATAGCGGCCCCAATTCTGCCCGCCCGAGCTTTTTGCGCGATTCATGCATACGCCGGTAGCAAGTCGCGGTTCCGCGCGAAAACGAACCCACAAGGCCCGGCCACCGGTCCGGTCCAATGCCGCGTTCGCCAAGGCACGCCGAAAGGGGGCGGTATCCGTCTGGGGGAGCAGGCAGATCGTCTCAACCGTTTGTTTACCCATTGGCCGCTCCGCGACGTTCTTCTCAAGCAGTTGCCGGGTATCGAACGACGCAAACGCCCAGCCCTCGGCGGGAACGACCAGCAGCCCCTCATAGGTCGCGACCGGCCCGGCGGAGAAACCGTCGGGCCAAATACGCGGCACTGCGGCGAACGCACCGATAAACGCAACCGCCGCGAGGAAGGGGATCAATCTTCGAATGTACCGCATGCTGCGAGCATCTAGCAGCGGGAAGTTAACGCCCCGCGGCCCTCAGCCCTTGGGCTGGGCGAGCACGATCAGCGAGAGGCCCGGGGGCAGCGGCACGCGGCCGACCAGATGGCGCTCAAGCCCGAAGATCTTCTCGAAGATCACGTTGAGCGGCTTCGCCGGGGGCGAATCATCGCTGTCGTCCTTGCCCGAGAGCTTGCCCGCAAGCCGCGCGGCGACCGCCGCGGGAAAGAGCAGCGAGTTGAAATAGCCGAGCTTGCGCCACTTCAGGCCCGCACGTTCCAGCACCGCGGTCAGCGTGGCCTTGGAATAGCGGCGCTTGTGGTGGTTCACGACGTCGTGCGCGCTCCACATCCACTGGTGCGCGGGCACGGTGATCAGGATCGTGCCGCCGGGCTTCAATCGCTTCGCCATCGCTTCGAGCGCGGCGACGTCGTCATCGACATGCTCGACCACGTCGAGCACGGCGATCATGTCGTACTGGCCATCGGCGACACCCGACAGTTCGGGCAACGGCGAACGGCCCACGTCCTTGCCCAGCCGCTTGCTGGCAATCTCACGCGCGGCAGGGTCGATCTCGATCGCATCGACTTCACCGAACGCCCCGAGCATGGGAAGGTTGTGCCCGGTACCGCAGCCGATCTCGAGGATGCGCGCGCCCTTGGGCAGGCTCACCTCACGCGCGATGAAGTCGGCGAGGATGTCGCGGCGCGCCACATACCACCAATGGGTGGAATCATGCTCGGCCATGCGGTCGTAGACGATACGGTCCATAGTCTAACCAAATACCCATTGGCGATTGAAGGCGAAAGTCGCCAGCGGCGTGATCGTGACGATCGGGATCAGCGGCACCCAATCAGGATAGTGCAGCAGATCGGCCAATAGCCAGGTGAACAGCGCGTTGAGCAGCAGTCCGAAGAGCTGCACGATCAGGAACTTGAGGTGCTGACGACCGCTGTTGTCGCGGCTGCCATGTCCCTTGAAGCTCCACGCGCTGTGCATGAAGAAACCGCACGTGACCGCGACGACGAAGGCGAAGGGCACTGCCGCAACGGCGAGATTGGGGAACACCCACCACGCCAACGGCAGATAGACAGCGGAGTAGATCAGGGTCGAGATGACGCCGGCGATGCCGAAGCGTATGATCTGACCCAGCACCCCGTTGCGCTGCAATTCGCTGATACGATGAATGATTGCCGTCACGCCTGCCTTGCCGTCGCGGATTTCCAAAGCTCTATCCGTTCGGCCTGAGCTTGTCGAAGCCCTGTCTTGCTTCTTTTTACGGGAAAGAAGAAGGACAGCCCATCCCCCCGGATCAAGTCCGGGGTCAGGGCGAACGGCGGGGCCATTAGAGCGGCCCGGCTCCAAGGGGAAGCAGTTTTGGAATCGAAGCGACTTTCGGGCTTTGACCTCGAGCGGGAATTGTCGGTCCACTGGCTGCGCTGGACGCTGCTGGCCTGGGCAGGAATCGCCGCATGGTTCCTGTGGGATCGCTGGGGACTGATCAACGCGCTCGGTCTGGGCGATACCGACGACAATATGCGGCTGATGCAGGTGCGTGCGCTGCTCGACGGACAGGGCTGGTACGATCTGCGCCAGTATCGCCTGAGCCCGCCGGGGGGCCTCGACATCCACTGGTCGCGGCTGGTGGACCTGCCGATCGCGGCGCTGATCCTGATCTTCAAGCCCTTCGTCGGTGTGGCCATGGCCGAGAAGCTGGCGTGCGGCATCGCCCCGCTCCTTCCCCTCACGGTGACGATGGCGGCACTGGGCGTGACGGTGCGCCGCCTGATCGCGCCGGTCGCCTGGCCGATCGCGGTGATTATCCTGCTCGGCTGCGGCTCGACGATGCTGATGTTCATGCCGCTGCGCATCGATCATCATGGCTGGCAGCTCGCCTGCCTTGCCCTGACGCTCGCCGGAATTACCGATCCCAGGGGCGCGCGCGGCGGGTTCGTGGTCGGTCTTTCGAGCGCAGCGTCGCTGACGATCGGGCTCGAGCTGCTGCCCTACTGCGCGATCGCGGGCGCGATCGTGACGCTGCGCTGGGTGTGGGACGGCGGCGAAGTGCGGCGGATGCAGGCCTATGCGCTGAGCCTCGCCGGCGGGAGCACTTTGGGGTTCGCGGTCTTCGCGTCCAACGCCAACCACGCGATGCGCTGCGACGCGCTGACCCCGGTCTGGCTCTCCGTTACGATCGCAGCGGGCGTGCTGCTGTTCGCGATCAGCCTGCTCAACCCCGCGAACCGCGCGGCGCGGCTGGGCCTCGCTGCGGTGGCGGGCGCGGCGATCGCGGGCGGCTTTGCCGGGATGTTCCCGCAATGCCTGTCGCGGCCTGAGGGCGTATCGGACGAGCTCTACGAGATCTGGCTGAGCAATGTGCGCGAGGCGCGGCCGATCTATCGCCACAGCTTCGCGATGGGCTTCCCCGTCGCCGTGCTTCCGGTGATCGGCATCATCGGCGCAGCGGTTGCCGCATGGCGAGCCCGCGCATCGGCGGTGCAACTGACCAGCTGGATCGCGATCGGGCTGTTCACCGCCTTTGCCGGAGCGATGCTGCTGTGGCAGATTCGCGCAGGACCGGCGGCACAACTGCTCGCCATTCCCGGCGCGACCGCTTTGGTGTGGCTGGTGGTGCCGTGGTTCCTCAACCGGCGCTTCATGGCGGTGCGCGTGCTGGGCGCGGTCGCTGCCTTCCTGTTGCTGTCGGGGCTCTTCGCGGGCTTCGTCGTCAAATATGTGAAGGTCGACAAACCGCAAAAGGCGCGCAGCGTCGTCGCCCAGTCCAACGCGCGTTGCGCAAGCGCTTCGGGGATGTCGCTGCTCGACCGGTCGCTGCCGCCATCGACCCTGTTCACCCATGTCGATCTGGGGCCGAGGCTGATCGTGATGACGCATCACAACGGCATTGCCGGGCCGTATCATCGCAACGAGCGGGCGATCCTCGACGTGCACCACGCCTTTACCGACAGCCCCGAGGCGTTCCGGCCGATCGCGAAACGCTATGGCGCGCAATATCTGCTGGTCTGCCCCAACATGGCGGAGACGACGATCTATCGCAGCCGCGCGCCCAACGGCTTCTATGGCCAGCTCGCCAAGGGCAAGGTGCCGGACTGGCTGGTCCCGGTGCGGCTGCCGGCAAAGTCGCCCTACCGGCTGTGGAAGATCCGCTATGACAAGTGAGCGGTTGACACAGTTTACAGAAACACCCTGATTTCCGGCCGAAGCGACCGGAACGCGACTGGTTAGCGACTGCCGCGCGCCGGTGACGCGACAGGTGCGCGACGACGACGCGACACCGACGCGACGCAGACGCGCCACAAACGCGACGCGGATCGACAGGTTCGCGACACGCACGCGACGCAGACGCGCCGACCGCGCGCCGTCGACGCGACGAGGGTCATGAAACGCCGAAGGGGATTGGCCGCCCATCGATCACGATAGAGCAGCCGAATTCCAACATTTCCAGAGCGTTGGCTACAGCCCGAAGCTGCGCTTCACCCCGTCGATCACGAACTGGATCGCCAGCGCCGAGAGCAGCACGCCGAGCAGGCGGGTGATGACCGATTCGATCTTGGCGCCGAGCAGCCGCATCAGCGGCCCGGCAGCGAGCAAGGCGATCAGCGTGAGCACCAGCACCAGCCCGAGCGCGGCGAAGACCACCGCGGTCTCGCCCGGCCCCTCGCTGCGCGAAACGAGCAGCATGACGGTGGCGATCGAGCCCGGGCCGGCGATCATCGGCATGCCCATCGGGAAGACCGACACGTCCTCGACCTCAGGCGTTTCCATGATCTTGTTGGCGCGATCCTCGCGGCGTTCCTGGCGCTTCTCGAACACCATTTCGAGCGCGATCAGGAACAGCATGATCCCGCCCGCGATGCGGAAGGCGTTGAGGCTGATGCCGAGCGTCTTGAGCAGCGCTTCCCCCACCAGCGCGAACACCAGCAGGATCGCGCTGGCGATCACGATCGCGCGGATCGCCATGCTGCGCTGCTGCGCGTGGGTCGCGCCCTTGGTCAGCCCGGCATAGATCGGCGCGCAACCCGGTGGGTCGATGACCACGAACAGGGTGGCAAAAGCGGAGAGGAACAGCTCGATCATGCGCGTTCGGCGAGATGCCGCTCCCATGCCAGCGCGTCGGTAACGATGCGATCGAGATCGTCATGCTTCGGGCGCCAGGGCAGCGCGTCGAGGATCGCGCGATTGTCCGAGATCAGCTCGTCCGGATCGCCGGCGCGGCGGCCTTCAAGATGTCGCTCGATCTTGACGTTGGTCACGCGATCGACCGCGTCGAGCACTTCGAGCACCGAATAACCGCGGCCATAGCCGGCGTTGAGGAAATGGCTTTGCGTCGGCTGCGCGACCAGCAGGTCGAGCGCGTCGACATGCGCGGCGGCGAGATCGCTGACATGGATATAGTCGCGCACCCCGGTGCCGTCGGGGGTGGCAAAGTCGGTGCCGAAGACCGAGACGCCGTTGCGCTTGCCGGTCGCTGCCTCAACCGCGACCTTGATGAGGTGGGTCGCGCCCGCGGTGCTCTGGCCCGAGCGGCCCTGCGGATCGGCGCCCGCGACGTTGAAATAGCGCAAGGCCGCGAAGTTCAGCGGATGCGCCGCGGCGACGTCGCGCAGCATATGCTCGGTCATCAGCTTCGACATGCCATAGGGGTTGATCGGCAGCTGCGGCGAATCCTCGCGCACCGGAACGACCTCGGGAATGCCGTAGGTCGCGGCGGTGGAGGAGAAGATGAAATGCTTCACGCCTTCGCTCACCGCGCTCTCGATCAGGCTGCGGCTGGCGGCGGTGTTGTTGCGGTAATATTTGAGCGGATCGCTGACCGATTCCGGCACCACCACCGA
>CAZBYE010000160.1:0-7612 GCA_964496045.1 uncultured Stakelama sp. | reverse complement strand
AGCAGCCACACCGGCGCCCAGCTCGCCACGACGCGCGCAATCGCGACGCGTCGCCGCTGTCCGGTCGACAGCAACCGTACCGGTACCGGCGCGAGGTGCGGCAAGCCGACCGCGTCCAGCGCCGTTTCCACCGCATCGCGCCGTCGATCGAGCCCGGCCCAGAACCCCAGGGCCGTCGCGACCGGCAGCTCGGGATCGAGCGCTGCCGCCTCGGTCAGCAGCGCCCGCTCGCCGTCGACCAGCACCTTGCCCGCCACCGGATTCAACAGTCCCGCCGCGACCCGGATCAGGCTCGATTTGCCTGCCCCGTTCGGTCCGGTCACCAGCGCCGCACCGCCTTCCTCCAGAACGAAGCTCAGCCCCTCGAACAGCAGCCGCGCGCCGCGCAGGCAGGCGACGTCCTCAAAGGCGAGGCGCGGGCTGGTCACCCCCGGAAACTCATAGAACGCTGTCCTCCAGCGCATGCATATCGTCATCCGACAGCCCGAAATGATGCCCGACCTCATGCACCACGACATGCGTCACCAGCGCCTCAAGGCTCACGCCGGTATCGACCCATTCGTCGAGCAGCGGGCGGCGATAGAGGTGGATGGTGTCGGGTTGGGGCAACTGCCCCGTGAACCCGTCCTTCTCCCCCACCGGTCGCCCCGAATAGAGGCCGGTCAGCTCGAACGGATCCTCCATCCCCATGTCGCGCAATGTCTGCTCGTCGGCGAACTCCTCGATCACCAGCACGACATCGGCGAGATACGCCGCGAACGGCTCGGGAATCCGTGCCAGCGCGGCGCGGGCGAGTGCTTCCATCTGTGCAGCGCTCGGGGCGAAGGTCTCGGTTTGACTGGCCATGGCCCTGCGCTATGCCCCACGCAACGAAGGAGTGGAAGAATGGTCGAGCAACTCAGTCAGGCGGAACGCGAAGAAGCACTGGAGGGGCTGCCCGAATGGGATCATCAGGCTGAGCGTGACGCGATCACGCGCAGCTTCACCTTTGATGATTTCAGCCAGGCCTTCGCTTTCATGACTCAGGTCGCATTGCTCGCCGAAAAGTCCGACCACCACCCCGAATGGTCGAATGTGTGGAACCGGGTCGATATCCTGCTCACCACGCACGATGCCGGTGGCCTCTCCGGCCGCGATATCGACATGGCGCAGGCGATCGACGCGCTGGTCGAGTGATTGGCGTCGAGTAACGCCTGCTTGCAAAAACGGGTTAGCTCTGCTCCCCTGTATGTGAAGCCGATTTCGATAGAGCGGTACGGCGAATCTTAAGGGGAGAGGTCATGCAGTCGATCTTCATCACCGGCGGCGGATCGGGAATTGGCCGGGCGGTTGCGATCCTGTTCGCGGCGCGTGGCTGGCGCGTCGGTCTCGCCGACATCAACGACGCCGGTATGGCGGAGACCGCGCGGCTGCTCGGCGGTGCGCCGGTGACCGTGCACAAGCTCGACGTGCGCGACCGGGCGGCATGGGACGGCGCGCTCGCCGAGTTCACCGCCGACAGCGGCGGCAGGCTCGATGTGCTGTTCAACAATGCCGGGATCGGCGTCGGCGGCAATTTCGCGCAGACGACGGTGGCCGAGCTCGACCGCTGCGTCGACATCAATCTGATGGGCGTCGTCTATGGCGCGCATGCCGGCTATCCCTATCTCAAGGCTTCGGGCGGGTGCCTGCTCAACACCGCGTCGGCGGCGGGCATTTATGGCACGTCGGGAGTCGCGATCTATTCGGCGACCAAGTTCGCGGTGCGCGGCCTGACCGAATCGCTCGACGCTGAATGGCATGCTGACGGCATCCGTGTCCGCGCATTGCTGCCCAGCTTCATCGATACCGCGATTCTCGATAGCGTGCCGGTAGGCCGCAATGGCACCGCGCGCGATGGCGTGCGCGCTGCCGGACTTGAATTCACCCCCGTCGAGGCCGCGGCGCAGGCGGCATGGGACGCGGTGCATGGTGACCGGCTGCATACGCTGGTCGGCAAGACCGCCCGTCGCATGTGGTTCGCCGCGCGCTTCATGCGCGGAACCTTTCGTAAGAAGGCGCGCGGCCTCACCTGAATCCGGAGTTGGAATGAAGCTGAAGATCCTGATCGCCGCCTCGGCGTTCGCGCTCGCCGGGTGCGCAACCAAGCCGGCACCGACGGCCCCGGCCGACGCCTTCATGGCGCGGCTCGCGTCGCTGTGCGGCAAGGCATTTGCGGGACGCGTCGCCACCAACGACCCCGCCGACGCGTCCTTCGCCGGTAAGTCGCTGGTGATGCACGTCGCATCGTGCGCGCCGGGCCGGGTGCGTGTCCCCTTCCATGTCGGCGAGGACCGGTCGCGCACCTGGGTATTCACCCGCACCGCCACCGGCATTCAGCTCAAGCACGATCACCGGCACGAAGACGGCAGTTCGGACAAGCTCACCATGTACGGCGGCGACACCCATGCGCCGGGCGCCGCGACCCGGCAGGAATTCCCGGTCGACGCCGAATCGATTGCGCTGTTCCGGTCGTTGAATGCCGAGCGGTCGGTAACCAATGTCTGGGCGGTCGAGGCGGGCGCAACCGCCTTCGCCTATGAACTGCGCCGCCCCGGTCGCCATTTCCGCGTCGAGTTCGACCTTACCCGGCCGGTGGCGACCCCACCGCTACCGTGGGGCTGGCGCGACTAGATCCGCCGCAGGCTTCCGCTCCAGGCATAGCCGCGCAGCAGCGGTTCGAACCCCAGCTCCAGCCCGCCCGCCATCGCGGTGTGCCGCAGCGCCACCGGCAGCTCACGCCGTGGGGTGACATGGAAGCGCGCCAGCCAGCTGAACAGCGCCCGTCGCCACCAGCCGGGCAACTGCTCCTGCTGCCCGAAATCGACGATGTGCAGCGCTCCCTCCCGCGCCACGGATCGGGCCGCCTGCTCGATCGCCGCGGTCCAGTCCGGGATCATCGACAGCGTGTAGCTCAGGAACACCCGGTCGAACCCGTCGATGTCGAACAGTGCCGTCGCATCGAATCTTGCGGCATCGCCCTGAACCAGCGTAATTCGGTCGGACAGGCCGGCCTTCGCCACCTTGGCCCGCGCGGTCGCCAGCATCGCCTCGGAAATGTCGAGGCCGTAAAATTGCGCCTCCGGCCAGCGCCGTGCCGCCGCGATCAAATTGCGCGCGGTGCCGCAGCCGACCTCCAGCACCGTCCCGCCCGCCGGTGGCGCCAGCTCCCCGATCAGCCGGTCGCGTCCCAGCAGGTAATATTTGCGGGTGAGGTCATAGATGTGCCGCTGCGCCGCATAGACGCCGTCCATCCGCGCGGCGTGGCTGCCGCTCACGGCTTCAGGCGATAGAGGTGGACGCCGCCATAGATCGCCGAACGGTCGCGCGCGGTGAAGCCGAGCGACTCGGTCTCGGCATAGTCCCAGCGGTCGAGGATCGCGTCGGCGACCCGGCCGGGCAACAACGTCGGTGCCGCGGCGGTGCGAAACAGCACCCGCGCGCCGGGTTTCGCCGTTCGCGTGATCTCGCCCCACAGCCGGTTGAGCTGATCGTCGGTCATCCAGTCCTGCGCGTCGAGCAGGATATGGCGGTCGAGCGAGGCGTCCGGCATCGATTCCAGATACTCGACGAAATTCTGGTGCCGCACCTCGACACGGCTTGCGCGCTCGCGGACGATCTCGTGATTGGCGGCGCGCAGATAGGGCGGCAGTGGCGCATCCGGCGCCGCGCCATAGCCGCGCCCGAACGCCTGCCAGGCAAAATAATTGTCGGAGAGATCGAAGTCGCAGGCGAGCTTCTCGAGTCGGCGCAGCAGTACCGCCTTGATTCCGCGCGGATCGTCCGCCGCCAGCGCCTCATATTGTGCGGGCGGGATGCCGAGGCCGAACAACGATGCGGGCTGATCGATCAGCCAGCGCACGAACTTCTTGTCGAACACCGGGGCGAGGCGCTGCTCGAAGATCGCGCGCTGTTCTTCCGGGGTCTTTGCGGCGAGCAGCTCGCGCGGATCGATGCGGTAGAGCCTGGCGAGCAGATGCGCCGCGCCGATGAACCCGCCGAGCAGCCCGCGCTTGTAGAAGCCGCCGGCGAAGCCCTTGATCCGCCGTCGCCCGGCCAGATCGCGGCCCTCCCAATAGCGCCGCGTGGTCTCGTCGATCTGCGGGGCGAGGTGCGCGCGATACGCCGCGACATTCTCGGGCCGGTTCGCCTGGCCGAAGAAGCGATGAAACGCCGCATGATCGGGCAAGTGCTGTGCGGCGGCGACCTTCAACTTGTTGAGCGCGATATGCGCGGTGTTGAGGTCCACTGCGGTGATCTTCGCCGGGTTCGCGGTCAGGTAGGATAACACGTTGCACCCGCCGCTCGCGATCGTCACGACATGGCAGTCGGGCGTGATCGCCAGTGCCTCCATATCGACCTCGGGGTCTTCCCAGATCTGGGTGTAGACGAGGCCGCGGAACGCGAAGGTGAAGGCGCGTTCGAGCAGCCCTTCCTTGCTCAGATGGTCGTGGCGATGGACGGCGGTGCGCACCGCGCGGTTGCGCGGCTGGCTGGCAATCGAACCCATGGTCTTGGCTCCCGGGAATTTCCCGGCCCGTAGGTCCGCTGCATGTCAGCCGCGTGACGTCCGACGTCACGCGGCTGTCACATCCTTCAATCCCGGCAATAGCCCTCACCGACCGTGACGGTCAGACAATCCTTCTTGCCGTCGAGATATTTGAGGCCCGTCGCCGCGCCGTCGGTCGCGCGCATTACCTTGGCGCCATCGGGTCGGGTGAAGGCGATACCCTCATTGGTCGCGACCCCGGCGAATGTGCCGGTCGCGCCCTCGTCGAGGCTGTAGGTGTTGATCAGGCGATAGCGGCCCGGACCCGACGTGTCCTTCTCGATCGTCAGCACCAATCCCTCGACGCCAACCCATTTGCCGATCCACGCATCGCGGCTGGGCGCTTCGGCCGCTTTCTCGGCCTTCTCCGCCTCGGCCGTGACGTTCTCGGCAATCGCCTGTGCATTGGCGACGGCATTCTCGACCAAAGCCGCCTGTTGCTCGTTGCTCATCTCGCCGCACCCGGCCAGCGCCGCCGCGCCGGCCAAAATCGTTCCAACCGCCCAAAGCCGCATCATGGCCTCCCCCAGGATAAGTTTCGTGCATCCGGTGTAGCCTTTGCCGCATCAAGCGCCTAGAGAGCCGGGCATCCGTTCAGCTCAAGGAATGAACCACTCTTCCAATGCGAATCGCCATCGCTTCGGATCACGCCGCCTGGGAACTCAAGTCCGCGCTCGCCGAATGGCTGCGCGGCGAAGGACACGAGGTGCTCGATCTGGGCACCGATGGCCCGGCGAGCGTCGATTACCCCGATTTCGGCCTTGCCCTGGGCAAGGCGATTGCGGAAAACCAGGCCGAGCGCGGCATCGCGCTGTGCGGCTCAGGCATCGGCATCTCGATCGCCGTCAACCGCGTGCGCCAGGCCCGCTGCGCGCTGGTTTCGGAACCGCTCTCCGCCCGTCTCGCGCGCGAGCATAATGATGCGAACGTCATCGCCATGGGCGCCCGGCTGATCGGCCCCGAAATGGCCAAGGCCTGCATCACCGAATTCCTCGCCACCGGTTTCGGCGGCGATCGTCATCAGCGTCGGGTGGACAAGCTGACCAACCCGGCCCTCTGAAGGACCAGAGACCATGAGCACCAATCCGATTTCCGCCGTCCAGCCTGATGGCTTCTTCACCAACGATCTCGCCACCGCCGACCCCGCCGTGTTCGCGGGCGTTCGCCACGAGCTCGAGCGCGAACGCTATCAGATCGAGCTGATCGCGTCGGAGAACATCGTTTCTAAGGCCGTGCTCGAAGCGCAGGGCAGCGTGTTCACCAACAAGTACGCCGAAGGCTATCCGGGCAAGCGCTATTATCAGGGCTGTCACCCGTCGGATGAGGTCGAGACGCTGGCGATCGACCGCGCGAAGCAGCTGTTCGGCTGCGATTTCGCCAACGTCCAGCCGCATTCGGGCGCGCAGGCCAATGGCGCGGTGATGCTCGCGCTCGCCAAGCCCGGTGACACGATCCTCGGCCTCAGCCTCGATTCGGGCGGCCACCTGACGCACGGCGCCAAGGCGGCGATGTCGGGCAAGTGGTTCAACGCGGTCCAGTATGGCGTGAAGCCCGACACGCATCTGATCGATTATGATCAGGTCGCGGAGCTCGCCCGCGCGAACAACCCCCGCATCATCATCGCGGGCGGTTCGGCCTATCCGCGCCATATCGATTTCGCGAAGTTCCGCGCGATCGCCGACGAAGTCGGTGCGATCTTCATGGTCGACATGGCGCATTTCGCGGGCCTCGTCGCCGGCGGCGTCCACCCGACCCCGTTCGGCCATGCTCATGTCGTCACCACCACCACGCACAAGACACTGCGCGGTCCGCGTGGCGGCGCGGTGTTCACCAATGACGAGGCGATCGCCAAGAAGATCAACTCGGCAGTGTTCCCGGGTCTTCAGGGCGGCCCGCTGATGCACGTCATCGCGGCCAAGGCGGTCGCGTTCGGCGAAGCGCTGCGCCCCGACTTCAAGGCCTATGCCGCCGCGATCGTCGAGAATGCCAAGATCCTCGCCGCGACGCTGACCGAGCGTGGCGCCGCCGTGGTCTCGGGCGGCACCGACACGCATCTCGCGCTGATCGACCTCACGCCTCTGGGCGTCACCGGTCGCGACGCGGACGAGGCGCTCGAGCGTGCGGCGATCACCTGCAACAAGAACGGCATCCCCAACGATCCGCTGCCGCCGGTCAAGACCAGCGGCATCCGCGTCGGTTCGCCTGCCGGCACCACGCGCGGCTTCGGCCCCGCCGAGTTCCGCGAGATCGGCAACATGGTCGCCGACGTGCTCGACGGCCTGCGCAAGAATGGCGAGCAGGGCGACGCGCAGGTCGAAGCCAATGTCCGCGAGCGCGTTCGTACGCTGTGCGAGCGCTTCCCGATCTACCCGGAGGCGTGAGCCTGATTTGATGCGCTGACGCGCATGCGGTGCCGGCCCACTCCCCCACCCGGCCACCCAACGACGATATGATATGGGTGGCCGGGTGGGGGAGTGGGCCGGCACCGCCAAGGAACAAAGAATGCGCTGCCCGTTCTGCGGACATGAAGCCAGCCAGGTAAAGGACAGCCGCCCCACCGAAGACGGGGCGGCGATCCGCCGTCGTCGCCAGTGCGAAGCGTGCGCGGCGCGTTTCACCACCTTCGAGCGGATCCAGCTGCGCGAGCTGACCGTGCTCAAGTCGGAAGACAAGCGCGAGCCGTTCGAGCGCGACAAGCTGATCCGCTCGGTCTCGCTCGCCTGCCGCAAGCGCCCGATCGATGCGACCCAGATCGAAAAGCTCGTCTCGGGCATTCAGCGTCAGCTCGAGACGCTCGGCGACACCGAAATTCCCTCCACCCGCATCGGCGAGATGGTGATGGCCGGGCTCAAGGGGCTCGATTCGGTCGCCTATATCCGCTTCGCCAGCGTCTATCGCGACTTCCGCGAGGCGAAGGATTTCGAGGCGTTTGCAAGCAGCGTCAACGAAGTCGGCCACGAGAAGGCGCGCTGCCAATGAGCGCCCCAGGCCCCCGCCTCGTCCTTGTGCGCCCGCAACCCCGCGCAGAGACCGGGAAGCCCCGGC
>CAZBYE010000159.1:0-7623 GCA_964496045.1 uncultured Stakelama sp. | reverse complement strand
GCCGACGTGATCTTCGCCGAGCCGAACACGATCACCGGATCGATCGGCATTTTTGGCGTGATCCCGACCTTTGAGAACACGCTCGCGAAGATCGGGGTGACCAGCGACGGGGTGAAGACCACGCCGCTGACCGGTCAGCCGGATCTCTATGCCGGCACGAACGAGACGATGGACCGTGTCCTGCAGTCGGGGATCGAGCAGGGCTATCGCCGCTTCATCACCCTCGTCGCGCAGTCGCGCAAGCTGACCCCGGAGCGGGTGGACGAGATCGGTCAGGGCCGCGTCTGGGACGGGGGCACCGCGCGCCAGCTGGGGCTGGTCGACCGGTTCGGCAACCTTAGTGACGCGGTCGCCGAGGCGGCAAAGCGCGCCAATCTCGATCCGGCCAAGGTGCATGCGCTGTACCTCGAGCGGGAGCCGGGCTGGTTCGAACAGCTGTTCGCGAGCTTTGCCACGAGCGGTGACGAGGAAGAGGAAGCTGCGCCCGAGAGCGGTGGCGACCTTTATGCCCGTATCGCAGCCGACCGGCGCGCGGTGTTCGGTCAGGCGCTTGGAGATGCAAAGCGGCTGGCGATGGGGTCGTCGATGCAGGCACGCTGCCTCGAATGCGGCGCGCTCGGCCCGAGCGCCGTGAATGCGCGGGCGGATGTCAGGCTGATCGACCTGATCCTGGCGAGGATCGGCCTGTGATCAAGCTTCGCGCCGCCGAGTCCGCCGATGCCGCGGCGATTGCCGCCATCTATGCCCCTTATGTGCTGACGGGGACGGTGAGCTTCGAGTTCGATCCCCCCGATGCGCGTCAGATGCGCGCGCGGATGGAATCGTCCGACGGTCTCTTCCCATGGATCGTTGCGACCAATGGCGAAGGCAAGGGCGTGCTGGGCTATGCCTATGCCACCCGCTTCCGCGAACGTGCGGCCTATCGCTACGTCGTCGAGACGTCGGTCTATGTCGCGGGTGCGGTGCAGGGGCAGGGGATCGGCCGGCTGCTGTACGAGGCGCTGATCGACACGCTGCGCGCGCAGGGCTTTACCCAGGCGATTGCGGTCATCTCGCTGCCCAACGACAGCTCGATCCGCAACCATGAGCAGGTCGGCTTCCGCCGCGCCGGGCAGCTGCGCGAGATCGGATTCAAGGAAGGCCGCTGGGTCGATATCGGCATCTGGCAGTGCGAGCTCAACAACGCGGTTACGCCACCGGTCGAGCCGAGGCCGTTCAGCGAAACCGGTGTGGTGCGCGACTGATATTTGTCATATTATTTCTACGTTAAGAATGACTTGGCGGTTGTGGCGCGCTAGGCTCAGCGCACCATGTCCGTTCCCCTGACGCACCGGATCATCGTCGACCGCCCGCGCAAGCTGGTGATCGTCGAGGCCTATACGGTCCTGTCGCCCGAGGATTCGAGCTGGGTCGGCGAGGAGTTGCGCGCAGCGATTCAGACCTTCGGCGACGAGATCGGCCAGCATGTGACGCTCTACGATGTGAGTGGCGTTCCCGCGGTGCCGACCGCGACGATCGACATGATGATGGAGTCGTTCGATCATCCGGCGGTCCGCGCGCTATGGGCGCGCAAGGTCGCGTTCGTGGTCACCAATGCGACCGGGCGCATGCAGGGCAAGCGCCTGCAAAAGATACGACCCGATTTCGGCATCTTCGCCAAGCGCGACGCAGCGATCGCCTGGTTGATGGAGCCTTAGCGTTTGCCGCGATAGGCGGGGAGCTTGATCTTCCAGGCGATGGCGGCGGCGCGCAGGGCGAAACCGGCGACCGCGGCGATGACCGCGGCAACGAGCAGCGGCAATTCCGCAAGCATCAGCAGGACATAGAGGCCTGAAGAGAGCGCGGCGGCGGTGACGTAGAGCTCGGGCCGCATCAGGATCGACGGTTCGCCTGCGAGTACATCGCGGATGATACCGCCGCAGCAGGCGGTGAGTACGCCCATCAACGCCGCCGGAACGGGCGGGATGCCGAAGCTCAGCGCCTTGGCGGCCCCAAACACCGCATAAGCGGCGAGGCCGAGCGCATCGAGCCAGTCGAGCGCGGCGCCATGCCACCATTTCTGCGGCGTCACCCAGATCAGCAAGGCGACGCCGAGGCAGAGCGCGGAGACATAAGGGTGGTGGACCCACCATACTGGCGCGCCGATCAGAAGATCGCGGATCGTGCCGCCGCCGACCCCGGTGATCAGTGCGAAAAAGGCGGCAGTGACCATGGTCTGTCCGTGCCGCGCCGCCGCCAATGCGCCGGTGGCGGCGAACAGCGCGATGCCGAGCAGGTCGAGAAGCGGTAGAACGGTGCCGAGCTGGGCGAGGGCAGGCGGGGTCATTCCAAGACCCTAGCCGAGCCTTTCAGAGGGAAAAAGCGCTTCGGTTACGGGACGATGCGGAAAGTGTAGCTGTAGGTCCCCTGCGGTGCGCCACGCACCCCCGCAATGGTCACCGTATAGCTGGTATTGGCGGCAAGTCCGGTGGCGCGCCACTGGATGTTGTTGGCTATGCCGTAGCCGTCATTGTCGCGGCTGATATTGGTGACGGGAAGATCACCCGAGGGTCCGCGCACCGTGACGGTGGCGGCCGAGAAATCGACTGAGCGGTCGGCGCCGTTGTCGCTCGTGCTCGGTACCACCGAGAAGGAGAGATAGTCGGTCAGCGCGAAGTAGCGCGACGGATAGTCGCCCTGCGGGAAGCCAACATAGGAAGGGACGGTCGCGGGTGCAGGGCCTGCGCTCACGAAACCGAACACACGCATCGACGCGGTGGTGGCGCGACGGCCGTCTGGCAGCAGCGCCGAGACGCGGCCATAGGAGGTCTTGCGCAGGAAGGGGTGAAGAATCCAGCGGCGATGGCCGAGGGAAGCGGTGCCGCCCTCGCGCAGCCAGCCCGCGAGCAGATCGTCCTCGCTGTCGAAGCCGAGACCGGTGCCCCAGCCGCCGATCAGGTTGCTCGCGCCTGCGCCGTTCGCGCCGCCGCCGGTGTAGCAGCGCCAGCTTGTCGGGGGTGTGTGGCTGAGCGCGACATTGGCGGCCATCATCAGCGAGGACTCGGCCTGCTGGACGTCCTCGTCGTTGGAATAGATGACGGGCGCGAGGCCGTGGCGTGCGCGAATCTCGTTCAGACGGGTGAGGAACTCGGTCTTGACCGCAGCCTTGAGTGTGCCCGCGCGGCACCCGGCGATGTCGGGCTGGACGTCGTAATAGCCCGCAACGCCCGACCAGCTGGTGGGGAGGGGTGAGGGCGAGGGTGTCGGACCCGGTGTGGACGTGGGGGCGGTCGTCGGGGTCGGGGTGGGGGCGACGATGATGCCGCTGTTGTTGCTTCCTCCTCCCCCGCACCCGGCGGTCATCAGGGTGAGGGCGACGAGCGGAAGGGGCCAGGCTGGTTTGCGCATCCGCGCTGAACGCGCCTTGACCGCTACGGGTCCGGGTTAGCGTTCGGCTAACCCTGTTTCCACCTCGCCTGGCCGGACGCGCCCCAGGACTATTCGGCGGCAAGAAGCTGGTCGCGGATCGGATCGATCAGCGGCGGTGCCGTCACCACGCGGTTGCGGCCCTGTTCCTTGGCGACATAGAGCGCCGCGTCCGCAGCCTGCATCAGATCATGCACCGATGACGAGGTGATCGGGATGGAGGCGACGCCGAACGACGCGGAGATATCGATCCCCGGCTGCGACAGCGCAGCGATGCCGATGCGCAGCCGCTCGGCCTTGTGCGCGGCGTCCTCGAGGCTGCAATTGGGCATCACGATCAGCAGCTCTTCGCCGCCATAGCGGCAGGCGACGTCGGTTTCGCGCGACTGATGCGTGATCACCGAAGCCGCGTCGCGCAGCACCGTATCGCCCTTGGCATGGCCGTGCTGGTCATTGAGGCGCTTGAAATGGTCGAGGTCGATCATCACGACCGACACCTCCTGCTTCTCGCGCTGCGCAAGCTGAACCGCGCGCTGGAGCGTGTCTTCCATATAGCGCCGGTTGTAGAGGCCGGTCAGCGGATCGCGCAGCGCCTGGCTGCGCAGCTTGGCGCCGAGCGCGAGATTGGCGAGCGCGAGCGACATCGCATCGGCAAGCGCGGTGCCGAGTCCGGCGATCTCCTGAAGGCGAACATCGCCATCGGCGCGGGTCGTCTGGATGCAGAAGAGGCCGAGCACCTCGCCCCGCGCAGCCATCGGGATTTCGAGCACGAAGGCGCCTTCGGCATGATGCTCGCAGCGCAGCTTGTCGCCGCCGGGGTGGTTGACGTGCGGCTTGCCGCGCTTGAGCGCCCAGCATTGGTTGAGGCCGATGGTATCGGCGGGAGCAGGGCCGTCGCCGAGGTTCCAGCTTGCCGAAAGCACCAGCCGGTCGCGCGAGTTGCTGAACACATAGAGTGTGCCGGTCAGGTCGGGCAGCAGCTCCATCGCGGTCGCGCGCAGCACCATGTTCGCGTCGCTCTGATCCTGCGCGCTCTGGAGCATGTCGGTCATCTCGAAGAGGCGCATGACCTCTTCGCGCGAGCGGGTGGCGTTATCGACCGCCAGCGCGCGCGCTTCGGCCTCCGCCGCGCCGCGCCGGGCCGCGAACAGGAACACGGCGATGCAGAACAAGCCGCTTGCCAGTTGCAGGATCACGACCGCCTTGATCGTGAAATCGATATTGCCCTGCGCGCGGTCGTTATGGGCGTCGAGCTGTTCGATCTGGACGATCATCGCATCGACCACTGCGGTGGTCCGTTGCCGGATGCCGAGCGTGTCGTGCAACGCACGCGCGCCGGCAAGGTCACCCGCCTCGATGCGTTCCATGATCGCGGTCCAGCCACGTCTCACGCTGCCGATGATGGCGATGGTGCTGGTTTCACGCCGGTCGAACCGGATGGTCTGCGGGAAGTGGTTGACCGGCTGGCCGTCGAGCTTGTCGATCGCCGTGCGATAGCGGCCGGCATGGGCGGCGGCGCCATCGACCATGGCGTTGAGCACGGCGACATCGGCTTCCATCAGCGCCTGCCGCGCTATGCGGATATGGCGGCTTTCCATCCGGCCGTTGCGCAGTTCGGCTTCCTGCCCCGAAACATAGGCGAAGCTCGCAATCATGACGCCGATCATCAGCAGCATCAGCGCGATGATCGTGCTGGTGGTTCCCGGACGGGCCATCGCCGACGGCGTGTCGGCGGAAAGAGGATTCGTGGTGCTTGTCATGCGCTCATTCGTACAGGCCGAGGGGAATCCGGCAGCGGACGACATAGCGGAGACATGGATGAGAAGCGGCTAACGGAGGTGGTTAATGCGGGGTTGGGGCGGCGGCGGGTGATCAACCCGCCGCCGCAACCGATGGTGGCCTATTTGCTATTAGCCTGCGGTGCGCTTGCTGGCGTCACCGTCCCGCCGCGTGCCAGCGTGAACATCGCCTTGCCCAGCCGGCTGGCCGCGCCGCCATTGAGGTTGGCGAGTACGACGACGGTGAGCTTGCGATCGGGATCATAGCCCAGCCAGGTGTTGAAGCCGTTGATCCCGCCGCTATGCGAGATGGTGGTGCTGCCATCGGCAGTGACGACGTTGACGCCCAATGCGTAATTGTTCTTGAGCGGCGTCAGATACGCCTTGAGCGATTCCGGCTTGAGCAGCTTGCCGCCGAACAGCCCACGCTGCCATTTGAGCAGGTCGTGCGACGTCGAATAGAGTGCGCCTGCCCCCTGGGGAACCGTCATCGCGACATAGTCGGCGTTGACCACGCCCTTGGGCGAGGGGGTGTAGCCCGCCGCGCGGCGCGGGATGAGGGTGGCGTGATTGTCATAGCCGGTGTCGGCCATGCCCAGCGGCTTGAAGATATTGTCCGTCAGGAAGGTCGCATAGGGCTGGCCGCTCGCCGCTTCGATGATCGCGGTGAGCAGGACATAGCCCGAGTTGGAATAGGCGTATTTCTCGCCCGGCTGGAAATCGAGCGGCTTGTCGCTGAAGCGCGCGATCAGGCTCGCGGGTGTCGTCTCCAGCGTCTGCAGCTTCGCATAGTCGGGGAAGGAGGTGAAATTGGGGATGCCGCCGGTGTGAGTGAGGAGGTTGTGGACCGTCACCTGATCCCACGCCGCAGGTGCATCGGGCAGATAGGTCTTGATCGGTGCATCGAGCTTCACCTTGCCGCGCTCCTGCAACAGCAAAATCGCGGCACTGGTGAACTGCTTGGTCAGCGATCCGATGCGGAATTTGGTGTCGCCGTCACTGGCGATCTTCCATTCGAGGTTCGCCGAGCCATAGCCCTTGTCGAACAGGATCTTGCCGTCGCGCGCGACGAGGACGACGCCCATGAACTCGCCCTTGTCGGCATCGGCGCGGACGACCGCGTCCATTCGGGCGGGGCCTGCCTTCGCAGCATCCTGCGCAACGGCGGGTGGGGCGAGGACGAGCGCGAGGCCGGCGACGTATCTGAGCATCGAGTTCTCCAATATGTTGTATAACCGTTATGATACAACAGATTGGAGGAGCGCAAGCTGGATCGGCGCGTCCGACGTCACGGCAAAGCCATGACGTCGGACGGCGTCTAAGGCGGCGCCGGTCAGATGTGGATCGGCTTGCCCGTCACCGCCATCGCCGCTTCCTTGATCGCTTCGCTGTGCGTCGGATGGGCGTGGCAGGTATAAGCGATGTCCTCGCTGGTCGCGCCGAACTCCATCGCCTGCGCAGCCTGAGCGATCATCGTCCCGGCAACGCTGGTGATGATCCACACGCCGAGCACGCGATCACTCTTGGCGTCGGCGATGACCTTCACAAAGCCGTCGGGCTCGTGGTTGGTCTTGGCGCGGCTGTTGCCGGCCATCGGGAACTTGCCGACCTTGATCTCGCCCTTGGCCTTGGCCGCTTCCTCGGTGAGGCCGACGCCGGCGATTTCGGGCATGGTGTAGACGACCGAGGGGATGACGTCGTGGTTCACGATGCCGGTGAGACCGGCGATGTTCTCGGCCACCGCAATGCCCTCATCCTCGGCTTTGTGCGCGAGCATCGGGCCGGGGATGACGTCGCCGATCGCCCAGATGCCGGGGACCGACGTCTTGAAGCTGTGATCGGTCTCGATCTGGCCGCGCTGGTTGACGGTCAGGCCAGCCGCTTCGAGGCCGAGGCCGTCGGTGTTGGGCTTGCGACCGATCGCGACGAGGACGTTGTCCGCCTCGATCGTCTCGGCAGCGCCGCCCGCGGCGGGCTCGACCGTGATCGTGGCCTTCTTGCCCTTGACGGCAACGCCGGTGACCTTGGTGCCGGTCTTGAACTCGATGCCCTGCTTCTTGAACAGCTTGGCGGCTTCCTTGCGCACGTCGGCGTCGAAGCCCGGCAGGATCTGGTCGAGATACTCGACCACGGTGACCTTGGCGCCGACGCGGCGCCACACGCTGCCCAGCTCAAGCCCGATCACGCCGCCGCCGATGACGACGAGATGCTCGGGAACCTTGGCCAGCTCGAGCGCGCCGGTGGAGTCGACCACGACTTTCTGGTCGATCTCGACGCCGGGCAGCGGCGTGACCGACGAGCCGGTGGCGATGATGATGTTCTTCGCGCGGACCTCACGGTCACCGACCTTGACGCTGTCCTTGCCGGTGAAGGCGGCATAGCCCTTGAGCCATTCGACCTTGTTCTTCTTGAACAGGAATTCGATGCCGCCGGTCAGGCC
>CAZBYE010000158.1:4065-7625 GCA_964496045.1 uncultured Stakelama sp. | reverse complement strand
TGCGCATCCTGATGTCGCTGCGCGCGGTGGGGGAGGGGCATATCTCCTCGGTCGCGTTTCGTGAGGGGATCATCACCGAAGACAACGAGCTGACGCTGGCGCCCGAACCGCCTTTCGCCACCGCCGCCGACGCGATCGGCGACGAGCTCGAGGCGCCGGAGGGACAGGTCACGGTCTATCGGCATCGCGATTCCACCTTGTCGGGAACGCTGCTGTTCCCGATCACCAAGGCGCAGTCCAACGGGCTGGAGGATATGCGGCTGGTACGGTTTCGGCACGACGATGGCAGCCAGGAATGGCTGGGCACCTACACCGCGTACAATGGCTCGCAGATCCAGTCGGAGATGTTGCGCACGCGCGACTGGCGCGAATTCGATCTGGTGCCGATGACCGGGAGCGCCGCGCGCAACAAGGGGATGGGGCTGTTTCCGCGCAAGGTTGGTGGCAAATACATGATGATCGGCCGGCAGGACGGCGAGAACATCTATCTGATCGCCTCCGACACGCTGACCCATTGGGACGAGGGCGAGAGGCTGATCCAGCCCAAATACCCTTGGGAGCTGGTGCAGATGGGTAATTGCGGCCCGCCGATTGAGCTGGACGAGGGCTGGCTGATGCTGACCCATGGCGTTGGGGCGATGCGCAAATATTCGATCGGCGCGGCGTTGCTCGACAAGGACGATCCGTCGAAGGTGATCGGCCGGACCCAAGAGCCGATCCTGGCCGCAGCGGACCAGGACCGTGAAGGCTATGTTCCCAATGTCGTCTATTCGTGCGGCGCAGTCCGCCACGGCGACCGGATTTTCATTCCCTACGGCGTGGCGGACAGCTCGGTTGCGTTTGCGTTCGTATCGATCAGGTCGCTGCTCGGGGTGATGTAGCGTAAGGCGACGGGGCGATATCCGGGGCTGGCGCCTAGCCCTTGAACAGTCCGCCGAGGATACCCCGGACGATGCCGCCGACGATGCCCGCGCCGGCACCCGACTTCTTACCGAAGATCGCCTTTGACACTTCGCCCGCGACGGCACGGCCGGCGGCGGTGGAGGCGGACTGGGTGGCGGACTTGATCGCGCGGTTCCACGGGTTGTTCGCCGCCTCACGCTCGGCTGCGCGCTGTGCCTGCGCGTCGAGCCGCGCCTGACGGTCGGCGTCGCGCTGCTCGGCGAGGCGCTGACGCTCCGCCTCCTTGGCGAGACGGGCGTCTTCCTTGGCCTGCGCGGCGGCAGCCTTTTCGGCCTCGGTCGTCGCCTTGGCTTCGGCAGCGGCGGCGGCGGCTTCGCCGGCCTTGGCGTTGAGCAGTTCGTAGGCGGATTCGCGGTTGAGCGCGGTATCGTATTTGTCGCCGACGATGTCGGTGTCGATCAGCACCTTGCGCTCCTCCGGCGTCACCGGGCCGACGCGCGAGCAGGGCGGCTTGATGAGGGTGCGTTCGACGGGGGAGGGCGCGCCATCGGCCATCAGCAGCGAGACCAGCGCCTCGCCGACCTTGAGCTCGGTGATCGCGGTCGCGACATCGACGCCGGGATTGGCGCGGAAGGTCTCGGCGGCGGACTTGATCGCCTTTTGCTCGCGCGGGGTGAAGGCGCGCAGCGCGTGCTGGACGCGGTTGCCGAGCTGGCCGGCGACGTCCTCGGGAATGTCGATCGGGTTCTGCGTGACGAAGTAGACGCCGACGCCCTTGGTGCGGATCAGGCGGACGACCTGTTCGACCTTGTCGAGCAGCGCCTTGGGCGCTTCCTCGAACAGCAGGTGCGCCTCATCGAAGAAGAAGACGAGCTTGGGTTTGTCGGGGTCGCCGACCTCGGGAAGCGTCTCGAAGAGCTCCGACAGCAGCCACAGCAGGAAGGTGGCGTAGAGCCGCGGCGCGCGCATTAACTTGTCTGCGGCGAGGACGTTGACGACGCCCTGGCCATTGTCGTCGAGCTTGATGAAGTCGTTGATGTCGAGCGCGGGCTCACCGAAGAAATGCGCACCGCCCTCGCTGCGCAGCTGGAGCAGCTGGCGCTGGATCGCGCCGACCGAGGTCTTGGCGACGTTGCCGTACTTCGCGGTCAGCTCGTCCGCACGCTCGGCGCAATGAACCAGCATCGACTGGAGGTCGTCGAGGTCGAGCAGGAGCAGGCCGTCGTCATCGGCGACCTGGAAGGCGATGGCGAGCACGCCTTCTTGCACGTCGTTGAGACCCATCAGCCGCGACAGCAGCAGCGGGCCCATCTCGGAAACGGTGGTGCGGACGGGGTGGCCTTGCTCACCGAAAAGATCCCAGAACTGGACTGGGGCGGCGGCGTATTTCCACTCGGTGTCGCCGATCTCGGCGGCGCGGGTGGCGAACGCCTCATGCGGCTTGGCGGTGGCGGAGCCGGCCATGCCTAGGCCGGACAGGTCACCCTTCACATCGGCGGCGAAGACCGGCACGCCGGCGCGGCTGAAGCTTTCGGCGAGGCCCTGAAGCGTCACCGTCTTGCCGGTGCCGGTCGCGCCCGCGATCAACCCGTGGCGGTTGGCGCGCTTGAGAACGAGTGCCTGACGCTGGCCACCGCCCGCGCCGGCTCCGATGAAAAGCTCCGTCTCACCCGTCATGCCGAACTCCTGAATTACAGCGAGCCAGCATAACGGGGAAAACGGTCAGGTCAGTTGAAAATTACTTGGCCAGATCCACCGGGACGTAGTTGCCGACGCCGCCGCGGCGAACAACGTAGAGCACGACCCGCTCCGCACCGGCGGTCTTTGCGCGGGCGATCGCGGCATTGTACTCGGCAGGCGTCGTCACCGGCGCACGGTTGACCGAGGCGACGACGAAGCCGCGCGTGATCCCCTTCTGTGCAGCGTCGCTTGCCGGATCGACGCCGACCACGACAACGCCCTTGGTTTCGGGATCGACACCGACGCTGCGTGCGATCTGCGGGGTCAGCGCGGTGACGCTGATGCCGAGCGATGCCGCGGCAGCCTGTGCGCCCTGCTCGCCATTGTCGGGCGTGCCTTCTTCGGAATCGGGATCGAAGCCGGCGAGCTGGTCCGCCGGCGGACGGGTGCCTGCGGTGAGCTGAAGCGTCATCGTTTTGCCATCGCGGACGAGTTCGATCGGCACGCGCGCGCCCGGACGGACGCTTGCGGTGAGGAACGAGAGCGTCTGGTCAGGGGTGACGTCCTTGCCGTCGACCTTGGTGATGATGTCGCCCTGCTTGATGCCGGCCTTGGCCGCGGCTTCACCCGGCTCGACACGCGAGACCAGTTCGCCCTTGCCCTTGGGCACGCCGAACGACTTGGCGAGATCTTCACTCAATGGCTGGATGCCGACGCCGAGATAGCCGCGCTGGACGCTGGCGCCCTTCATTAGCGTATCGAGGATCGGCTTCGCCTCGGTCGCGGGGATCGCGAAGCCGATGCCGACATTGCCGCCGGTGGGCGAATAGATCTGCGAATTGATGCCGATGACGTTGCCGTTGAGGTCGAACATCGGGCCGCCCGAATTGCCGCGGTTGATCGAGGCGTCGGTCTGGATGAACCGGTCATAGGCGCCGGCGCCGGTGACGCGGTGGACCGCCGAGACGATGCCCGCG
>CAZBYE010000158.1:0-4055 GCA_964496045.1 uncultured Stakelama sp. | reverse complement strand
CCGGTCACATGGCCGTTGGGGTCGACCGGCGGACCCCCCGAGTTGCCACGGTTGATGGAGGCATCGGTCTGGAGGAAGCGGTCGAACGGGCCGGCCTGGCCGGTCGGGCGATGCACCGCGGAGATGATGCCCGCGGTCACCGAACCGCCGAGGCCGAACGGGTTGCCGATCGCGACGACCCAGTCGCCGACGCGCGATTGATCCGAATTGCCGAGCCGGACGAAGGGCAGGTTCGCGCCCTCGATCTTGAGTACCGCAAGGTCGGATTCGACGTCGCGGCCGATCAGCTTGGCGGTGTATTCCTTGCGATCGGCGAGGATCACCTTGATCGATTCGACCACCGCGCCGCGCTGGCCCGCTGAGATCACATGGTTGTTCGTGACGATATAGCCGTCGGCCGAGATGATGAAGCCCGAGCCGAGCGATTCGGCCTGGCGCGTCACCGGTCGGCCGCCGCCCTGCTGACCGCCGAACAGGTCGCCGAACGGCGTGCCTGCGAACGGGTTGGTCTGCACCTGAACGCGCTGTGTCGTGGAGATGTTGACGACCGCGGGCTGAAGCTTGGACACCATGTCCGCGAAGCTCATCGGCGCGCCGGCACGCGGTGCACCGGCCTGGATCGCGCCCGGCTCATTTTGCGCGGTCTGCGCGCCCGCTGGGGTCTGCAGGACGAGTGCCGCACTCGCGCCGCCGATCAGCAGCGCGGAGGTGATCGCATATGCATAACGCACGGGGGCGGTTCCTTTGAGTTTGCTCTTGGTCATCGGGCCTTTGCCGGGCTGGAGATCAGTCATGCGTGTGTTACTCACCTAGGGTAGCTGAACGGCGATTGAATATGAACGAACCGAAAGTTCTTCGGTTCAGTTCATTTCAACGGCTCTTTCCCCTGAATTCGCGCAGATAATCATTGTCGGGCGACAGGATGATCGACGTTTCGCCCTGCTTCTGGCGAGGATCGCCGATGAAGGTGGTGCGGTACGACTGCATCGCGCGCCAGAAATCGTAAAACTGCGGATCCTTGTTGAAGCTCGCCGCATAGATTTGCGCCGCGCGGGCATCGCCATTTGCACGAATGATCTGCGCGTCCTTCTGGCCGTTGGCGCGGATCGTCGTCGCCTCCTGCTCGCGTGCGGTGCGCATCCGGGCAAGTGCCGATTCGAGCGGGCTGCCGTCGGGCAGGTCGGCGTGCTTGATGCGTACGTCGACGATCTGGACGCCGTATTGGCTGGCATAGCGCTGCAGGCCGGCCTGGATATTGTCCATCACCGCGGTTCGCTCTGGGCTGAGCAGCGAGGCGAAGGGGCGCTTGCCGAGTTCGGCGCGCAGCGCGGAGCCGAACAGCGGCTTGAGCTGATCGGCGACGCGGGTCTCGCTGCCCGCGGTCACGACCATGCGCAGCGGATCAGTGACGCGGAAGCGTGCGAACGCGTCCACTTCGAGCCGGAGCTGGTCGGTCGAGAGTACCGGCTGGTTCTCGAGCTCGATGTCGAGCACGCGCTTGTCGACCCAGACGATGCGATCGATCAGCGGCCAGCGCGCGATCAGGCCGGCGCCGGTGGTGCGGCCGAACTGCTCGCCCGGCTGCCATTGGTTGATGGTGCGCACTGGCTGTTCGAAGCGCAGGATCACCGCCTGCTTGGTCTCGGGCACGATCGCGATCGTGCTGAGCAGCAGGAAGAGAATGACGAGGGCGAGGCCGCCGAGCAGGACCGGCCGGTTGAGGACGCCGTTCATTGTGCGGCTCCCTGCTGCTGGCCTTGCTGGACCGAGGGCTGCGTCGATCCGCCGCGCGCCGCGGGAAGCGGGAGGTAGGGGGTCACGCCGTTAGTTTCGACGATGGTCTTGTTCGACTTCGCCAGCACGGCCTCCATGGTTTCATAATATAGGCGGCGGCGGGTGACTTCGGGCGCCAGCTTGTACTGTTCGTAGATCTTGTCGAACTGCGCCGCCTGTCCCTGCGCCACCGCGGTCACCTGCTGCTCATAGGCGCGCGCCTGGTTGCGGGCGCCTTCCGATTCCTGCTGGGCTGCGGTGACCTGCTTGAACGCCTCGTCCACTGCGCCAGGCGCCGCTGCGCCGCGGATCGCGACGCTCTGGATGCGGATGCCCGCATTATACTCGTCGAGGATCGCCTGAGTCGCCTGCTGCACGCGCGCCTCGATCACGGTACGGCCCGGACCGATCGCCTCATTGAGCGTTACGCCCGCCACCGCGGCGCGCATCGCGCTCTCCGCCGTCGCGCGAACAGTCTGTTGCGGATTGGCGATCTGGAACACGAAATCTTCCGGATTCTGGATGTCCCAGCGCACCGAATAGGCAAGGTCGACGATGTTCTGATCCTGAGTCAGCATCAGATTCTCGCCGCTGGCTGCGGGAAAATCCTCGGTACGGATCGCCTGCACGTCGATCTTCTTCACGCCTTCGATCGGCGCGGGCAGCGTCCAGTTGATGCCCGGCTCCATCGTCCTCGAATATTTTCCGAAGAGCGCAACCACCGCGCGCTGCTCCGGCGCGATGACATGGATGCTGGTGAACGCGACCCACAGCACAAACAGGATTGCGATCGCGCCGAAGATCACCGGACGACCCGGCATCCCGCCGGGAAGCCCGCCGCCCCCGCCGCCGCCACCACCGCGGCGTGCGCGCTTGAGGAAGTCGTCGAGGCTGGTGACGCTGCCGCGTGCACCGCGCTTGCCCTCGGGCGGGAAGGCCCAGGGGTTGCGCGGGCCGCCGCTGTCGCCGTCGCCGCCGCCCTTGCCGGCGTCTCCGCCGTCATTGCTGCCCTTGCCACCGCCCCAAGGGCCCTTGTTCTCATTTTGCAGCACGCCCCACAGTCCGGGGGCGCGTGCGATCCAACCGCTCAGTTTCGCCATAGCAAGTCTTTATAGGGGGCGATCTGCGGATTTACAGTGGGCAGCTGTGTTGTTTGCGTTGGAATCGTGCGGCTTCCGCTTGGCGCAAACTCTCCCTATCTGCGCGGCCATGACCGACAAAGCCGAACTCGAAGCCGTCCTTGCCCCCGTCGCCGCGGGGCGCGCCACCGTGCGGGTGGAGAGCGGGCGGGCAAGCATCATCCTCGACGTGACCGGCCTGCCCGAGGCGGCGCAGGACGCGCTGGAGGCCGATATCCGGGCTGCGGCGGCGCTGCCGGGGATCGAGGAAGTGCGGATCGCGCGGACGGCGCAGCGTATGAATCGCAAGTTGATCGCGGTGGCGAGCGGCAAGGGCGGGGTGGGCAAGTCGACCGTTTCGGCGAATCTCGCGATCGGCCTTGCCCGGCTGGGGCGGCGCGTCGGGCTGGTCGATGCCGATATCTATGGACCATCGCAACCCAAGATCATGGGGATCGAAGGCCGCAAGCCCGAGGCGCACGACAAGAAGCTGGTGCCGCTGACGACCCCTTGGGGCGTGCCGATGCTGTCGATGGGCGGGCTGGTGGCCGAGGGTCAGGCGATCGCGTGGAGAGGCCCGATGATCGCGGGCGCGTTGACCCAGCTGGTCGATGCCAATTGGGGCGCGGCGGACACGCTGGTCGTCGATCTCCCGCCCGGCACCGGCGACGTGCAACTGACGATGATCCAGAAGCATCGCCCGGCGGGCGCCGTGATCGTCTCGACCCCTCAGGATCTGGCGCTGATCGACGCGACGCGCGCGATCGACCTGTTCGCCAAGGCTGGCGTGCCGGTGATCGGGCTGATCGAGAATATGGCCGGCTATGCCTGTCCGCATTGCGGCGAGGTCCCCGATCCATTCGGGCAGGGCGGGGCGGAGGCTGCGGCGGTAAAGCTGGGGGTGCCGTTCCTCGGCCGGATTCCGCTCGATATCGCGATCCGCACGGCGTCCGATGCGGGAACGCCGCCAGCCGCCGGGAACGGGTCGGAAGCGGCCGCGTTCACCGCGATAGCTGCCCAGATTCACGACTGGATCAATGCCAACGGAGGCTGAACATGCCACTGACCCGCGACGAGGATATCAAGGCGCTGCTCGAAGGCGCGCGGACGATCGCGATGGTCGGCGCGTCCGACCGGCCCGACCGGGCCAGTTATGGCGTGATG
>CAZBYE010000157.1:0-7676 GCA_964496045.1 uncultured Stakelama sp. | reverse complement strand
GTGCTGTTCTTCCCGATGCACTTCCTCGGAACCGACGGCATGCCGCGCCGCATCCCGGACTATACCCCGGCGTACGAGCACTGGAATCAGGTCGCCAGCTTTGGTTATCTGATCATGCTCGCCGGCATGGTGATCTTCTTCGTGAACGTCATCTGGTCGCTGGCCGCCGGCAAGCCGGCTCCGGATAATCCGTGGGGCGAAGGCGCGACGACGCTGGAATGGACCCTGTCCAGCCCGCCGCCGTTCCACCAGTTCGAAACGCTGCCTGTCATCGACGACGACAAGCACCACTGAGTTTTAGCGGCGGCTGAAACGAAAACGCCCCGGAGGGAAACCTCCGGGGCGTTTTGTCATTCACTTTCCGCAACTTCTATTGTCGTTGTAAGACGAATGTGCGCGCGATAGCCTCCCGCCGGCCTCATCCGATCCGTGACCGTGCCGGGAGTCCTGAATGCGTATCGTGCTGCTTCTTCGCACTGCGGCACTGGCCGCAACCGCGCTTGCCGCGCCTGCCACGCTCGCGGCGCGCGAGGCCCCGGTTGCCGCCAGCAGCGCCTTCGCCGGCGCCGATGCGGTGGTCCGCGAGGAGATGGTCAGGCAGCATATCCCCGGCGTGGCGCTGATGATCCTGCGCGATGGCAGAGTGGTCCATCAGGCCGGTTTCGGCACCGCTGATCTCGAGCAGAACCTGCCGGTGCGACCCGATACCGCGTTCAACATCGGCTCGCTCAGCAAGCAGTTTCTGGCGGAGGGGACGTTGCTGCTGGTGCAGGAGGGCAAGGTCGCGCTCGACGCGCCGGTGTCGCGCTATCTGCCCGATGCGCCGGCGAGCTGGTCGGCGATCACCGTCCGTCATCTGCTCAGCCACACCAGCGGGCTGATTCGCGAAGCGCCGGGCTTCGATGGCGATAAGGTGCAGAGCGACGCCGATGTGATCCGCTCGGCCTATGCCACCCCGCTCAACGCGCCGCCGGGCACCCGGTTCGAATATTGCAATCTCGGCTATTTCATCCTGGCGGAGATTATCACCCGCACTTCGGGCAAGCCATGGCCCGCCTTCTTCGCCGAGCGTGTCTTCGGCCCGGCGGGAATGACCGCGACGCGGCCGACCAGCCTGACCGATCTGATCCCGCATCGGGCTCGCGGTTATGCGTGGAACGCCGGGCGGTTCGAGAACGCGCTGTCCTATCGCGCGCTCCGGCCGAGCGGTGCATTCACCTCGACGGCGGCGGATCTCGCCAAATGGGAGGCGGTGCTGGCACGCGGTGGTCTTGCCGGCGGCACGGCCCGTGCGGAGATGTGGCAGCCGGCACGGCTCGCGAATGGCGAAGCTGCGCCCTATGGCTTTGGCTGGCGGATCGAGCCGGTCGAAGGCCATACCGAGATCGGCCATGGCGGCAGCCTGCCCGGCTTCCGCTCCTACTACGCGCGCTACCCGCACGCGAAGCTGGCGATCATCGTGCTCACCAACAACGGTGCCGCTGAGCCGCGCGACATCGCGCGCGGGATCGCCCGGACGATGTTCCAGCGCGGCGCGGCGGCTAACTAATCGGCGACGTTGCGGCTGCCACTCGTGCACTGTGCGCCTTACCCCAGGTCGCCATCGTGCCGATCGCGTCGTTGAGCGACAGGCCAATTTCGGTCGCCGAATATTCGACGCGCGGGACGGCTTCGGCATAGACGGTACGCACGATCAGGCCGTCGGCCTCCATCTGCCGCAGCTGTTCGGTCAGCACCTTCTCGCTGATGCCCGGCAGCCGGCGGCGCAGTTCGCCGAATCGGCGCGGCTGATCGTGGATCTCCCACAGGATCGACATCTTCCACTTGCCGCCGACCACATTGAACGCGGTGGCAAAGCCGCAATCGTCGGGCAGTAGAGGTTTCATCGCTGTCGGGTCCTTACTTCAAAGTGCGTAGTTTCAGGGGAAAGGGCAGGGCGGTATCGGCCGCATCCACTATTCCAATAACTTGGGAACCGAGGATGCCGATTGCCAGCCCCGTAACGAATCACGCCGATCCCGGCCGCGTCGCACGCTGCAGTTGCGGTGCGCTCTCGTTGCACCTGTCCGGGGCACCACGCCGCGTCTATGGCTGCGCCTGCATCGAATGCCAGCGCGCCACCGGCACCGCCTTCGCCTATCGCGCGATCTTTGCCGACGAAGCGGTGCGCGAGGTCGTGGGTGAGGTGCGCAGCTGGCGCCGGATCAGCGATGTGGGCCGCTGGATCGACCAGCATTTCTGTCCCGGCTGCGGCACTTTGCTGTACATGAGCGCGGAGGCGCTGCCCGGCGCGATCTCGGTATCGATGGGCTGCTTCGTCGAGCGCGACTTTCCGGCCCCCGCGGCGATCCACAATCTGCACCGCGCGCCGTCATGGCTCGAACTCGAATCCTTCGCGCCCGATCCGTAAGCAGGCGGGGCGGGGGTGAGACGTTCCGTCCCCTTTCCCCCGGCCGCAACCCGGCCTATAGCGCCCCGCAAATGTCCGTCGCCAACCACGCCCTGATCCTGCCCGCCGACTGGCGCGACTTCCTCGCGCTGACCAAGCCGCGGGTGATGACGCTGGTCGTGTTCACGGGCCTGTGCGGGATGCTCGCAGCGCCCGCACCGATCCACCCTGTGATCGGCTTCACCGCGATTCTGTGCATCGCGCTTGGGGCTGGTGCAGCGGGCGCGCTCAACCAATGGTATGAGGCGGACCTCGATTCGAAGATGAAGCGGACGCAGGGGCGCCCGCTTCCTGCCGGCCGGATGGACCGCCAGTCGGCGCTGCACTTCGGGGTCGGGGTTGCTGCGCTGTCGGTGATCCTGATGGGGCTCGCGGTCAATTATGTCGCCGCCGGCATCCTGCTGCTCTCGATCCTGTTCTACGTCCTCGTCTACACCGTCTGGCTCAAGCGCCGCACCCCCCAGAATATCGTCATCGGCGGCGCCGCGGGCGCCTTCCCGCCGCTGATCGGCTGGGCGGCGGCGACCGGCGACGTCGCGCTGCTGCCGGTGCTGCTGTTCGGCCTCGTCTTCCTGTGGACCCCGCCGCATTTCTGGGCGCTCGCGCTGTTCGTGAAGACCGATTACGCCAATGCCGGGGTGCCGATGCTCCCCGTTGTCGCGGGTGAAAAGGCGACGCGCGTCCAGATCGGCCTCTACACCATTCCGATGGCGATCGCCGCGATCGCGCCCTGGCCACTGGGCCTCACCGGCGCGCTCTATGGCGTGACCGCGGTGGCGACGACGGCGCTGTTCGGTATCTTCGCGCTTCAGGTTTCGACGCGCATGGCCGTCGAGGGCGACACGATGAAGCCCGAAAAGCGGCTATTCGCCTACTCGATCTCCTATCTGTTCATCCTGTTCGCGGCAGTCGCGGCAGACCGGTGGTTGGCATGACTCCTCAAGAAGAAGAAATCGTTCGCGCGCGGCAAAAGTCGCGTGCCCGTGTGATGGCGCTGCTGCTGCTCGCCTTTGTTGTGCTGGTCTTCGCGATCAGCATCGTGAAGATCACTCAGGGCATTCCGGTGATGCAGCGATGAAGGTCGACCGCAAGCTGCGCACGGCGCTGCTGGCGGTGCTGGGCGTGTGCACCATGACCGGCGTCGCCTTTGCCGCAGTGCCGCTCTATCGTTTGTTCTGTCAGGTGACGGGCTTCGGCGGAACCACGATGCGTGCCGATGCCGCGCCGGGGGCCGTGGATGCGAAGATCACCGTCGCATTCGACAGCAATGTCAGCCCCGCGCTGACCTGGAAGTTCAAGCCCGAAGTCGCGTCGGACGAGATCTCGATCGGCGCGCGCGACATGGCCTTCTACACTGCGACCAACACCGGCACCGTGCCGATCACCGGCACCGCGACGTACAACGTCACGCCCGAAGCGGCCGGCAAATATTTCAGCAAGATCCAGTGCTTCTGCTTCACCGAGCAGACACTGCAGCCCGGTGAGACCGTGCGGATGCCGGTGATCTACTTCGTCGATCCGAAGATCATGACCGATCCCGATGCGAAGGATATCGAGAAGATCACGCTCTCCTACACCTTCTACCCGGTCGATAAGTCCAAGCCTAAGGGCTGAAGACGGGGTTATCGGGCGGTGTCGAAGGCGACCTGCTCAACCACCATTGCGCCCGCCAAGCTCACCCCTTAGGGGAGGCGGGAAACACGCCATAAGAACAGGGACGGACGATGGCCGGCGCCAAGAACCACGACTACCATATTCTCCCGCCAAGCCCGTGGCCGATGCTCAGCTCGCTTGCCGCGCTGTGGCTCGCAACCGGCGGCCTGATGTGGATGAAGGAACATCCGCACGGCATGTGGGTGTTCCTGTCCGGCCTCGCCGCGGTGCTGTTCTGCATGGCGTCGTGGTGGGTCGATGTGGTCAAGGAAGCGAACGCCGGCGACCACACCCCTGTTGTCCAGCTCCACCTGCGCTACGGCATGATCCTGTTCATCGCTTCGGAAGTGATGTTCTTCGTCGGCTGGTTCTGGGCATGGTTCGATTTCGCGCTCTTCCCCGCGGCGATCGCGGTCAGCGGTGAGCATGCCAGCGTCGTCGAGATCCTCGAGGGTGCGGTCGCGACCTTCCCGCCCAAGGGCATGGAGGTGATGAACGCCTTCCATCTGCCGCTGCTCAACACCTTCATCCTGCTGCTCTCGGGCACCACCATCACCTGGGCGCATCACGGGCTGATCCACAATCAGCGCGGCGGCGAGATGAAGGGCCTGTGGGGCATGATCGGCGTCGGCGAGAACGACGTGGTCAAGAAGGGTCTGTGGCTGACGATCATCCTCGGCCTGATCTTCTCGACCATTCAGGCGTATGAATATGCGCACGCGCCGTTCGTGTTCGGCAAGTCGAACTATTCGTCGGCTTTCTATCTGGCGACCGGGTTCCACGGCTTCCACGTGATCGTCGGTACGATCTTCCTGATGGTCTGCCTGATGCGCACCTATCAGGGCGACTTCACCCCGCGCCAGCATTTCGGCTTCGAAGCGGCTGCGTGGTACTGGCACTTCGTAGACGTCGTCTGGCTGTTCCTGTTCGTCGTCGTCTATGTCTGGGGCAGCGCGGGCGCGCCGGTCCACGGGTGACGGTGCCGGGCTGGCATCTTGCACAGGCCAATATCGGGCGGCTGCTTGCGCCGCCCGATCACCCGCAAGTCGCCGGCTTTTTCGACGAGCTCGATTCGATCAATGCACTGGCGGAAGCCAGTCCCGGTTTCGTCTGGCGGCTGAAGGGCGACGGCAACAACGCCATCGACCTTCAGGCCACGCCGGATCCCCTGCTGATCGTCAACCTGTCGGTGTGGGAAAGCGCCGAGGTGCTGTTCGACTATGTCTATCGCAGCGGTCACACGCCGGTGATGGCGCAGCGCAAGCACTGGTTCGCGCGGTTCGACGGTCACTATCAGGTGATGTGGTGGATCGCGGCGGGCGAGACTCCAGGTGTGGCGGACGTGTTTGCCCGCTTGTGGATGCTCGAACGCTTCGGGCCTACCGCCCACGCCTTCACCTTCAAGACGCGGTTCCCGGCCCCCGGCATGCCCGGCACGCCGGTCGACATGAAGCCCGATCCCTGGTGCGAAGGGCGTGCCTGAACCGGGATTCTCTGCGTCCCAGATTCTCGATTCGGCGTTGAAGGGGGCATGCCCGCGGTGCGGCGCGCGCACCTTGTTCTCCGGCTGGGTGAAGTTCGCCCCGCGTTGCGGCCAGTGCGAACTCGATTATGCCGCGTTCAATGTCGGCGACGGCCCTGCGGCGTTCCTGACCCTGATCGTCGGCACGATCATCGTCACTCTCTCGATCTGGCTTGAGCTGTCGGTCGGGCCGCCGGTGTGGCTGCACCTGTTGTTGTGGATTCCGCTGACGCTGCTGCTGGTCGTGTTTTCGCTGCGCTGGGCCAAGGGCGCGTTGCTTGCGCTCGAATATCACAACGCGGCGCGTGAAGGGCAATTGAAGGAGCCTGACGCATGAAAATGCCCGTCATCCCGACCATCGTCGTTGCTCTCGCCGTCGCCGCGATGATCGGGCTTGGCGTGTGGCAGCTCGACCGGCGCGCCGAGAAAGAAGCGGCGATCGCGCGTTATGCGGGTAATCGCGCGCTGCCCGTCATGGCCTTTCCGCGTCCGCCGATCGGGGACGAGAATCTCTTCCGCCGCGCCAGCGCCATGTGCCTTGAGGTCACCGGCTGGAGCGAGCAGGCGGGCCGCGCCGAGAATGGCCTGAAGGGCTGGCGTCACATCGCCGAGTGCCGCACGGGCGTCGAAGCGCTGACGGTCAAGTTCGACATGGGCGTTAGCAAGGCTCCCGGCGTGATCCCGGTGTGGAACGGTGGCGAGGTGACGGGCAGCATCACGCAGGCACCCGATTCGACGCCGCTGTTCGCGTCGCTGTTCGGCAAGCGCCCCCCACGCCCGCTGATGCTGGTTTCCGAGACGCCCGCGCCGGGCCTTGCCGAAAGCGCACGGCCCGACCCTTCGGGTGTCCCCAACAACCATCTTGCCTATGCCGTGCAATGGTTCCTGTTCGCGCTGGCGGCGCCGGTGCTCTATTTCCTTGCGCTGCGTTTGCGGAACAAGCCGGTCGCCCCGCCGGCTGCCCCCGCCGAACCCGGCCCGCCGCAAAGCTAGACTTTCTTGCCGCCCGCCCCGGTCGCGGCTAACCCGCGCAGCCATGCGCTATCAGAGCACGCGCGGTACCGCGCCCGAACTCGATTTCCGTGACGTCACCCTCGCCGGGCTGGCGCGCGACGGCGGCCTCTATGTCCCGGTCGAATGGCCGCGATTCACGCCGGATCAGATCGCCGGTCTGGCGGGCCTGTCTTATGTCGAGACCGCGGTGCGCGTGATGGCGCCGTTCGTCGCGGGCAGCCTCGACGAAGCCGAGCTGCGCGACCTCTGCACACAGGCCTATGGTCGCTTCAGCCACGATGCGGTCACCCCGCTCGTCCAGCTCGACCACCGCCATTTCCTGCTCGAACTGTTTCACGGCCCGACGCTCGCGTTCAAGGACGTCGCGCTGCAACTACTCGGTCTGTTCTTCGAACGGTTCCTCAAGGGCACGGACCAGCACCTCACCATCGTCGGCGCGACCAGCGGCGACACCGGCTCGGCGGCGATCGACGCGGTCGCGGGACGCGAGGGCATCGACATCTTCATGCTCCACCCCGACAAGCGGGTGAGCGACGTGCAGCGCCGCCAGATGACCACGGTGATGGCGCCCAACATCCACAACATCGCGATTTCCGGCACGTTCGACGACGCGCAGGCGATGGTGAAGCGTATGTTCGGCGACACGGACGTGACCAGCCGCTTCGAGATCAGCGCGGTCAATTCGATCAACTGGGCGCGGCTGATGGCGCAGGTCGTCTATTATTTCTACGCCGCCGTCCGTTTGGGCGCGCCGGAGCGCCCGGTCGCGTTTTCGGTGCCGACAGGCAATTTCGGCGATGTGTTCGCTGGCTATGTCGCGTCGCGCATGGGGCTGCCGGTCGCCAAGCTGATCGTCGCGACCAACATCAACGACATCCTGCACCGCGCGCTGTCGGCGGGCGATTACAGCTGCGGCATTGTCGAGCCGACGGCGGCCCCATCGATGGACATACAAGTTTCGTCGAATTTCGAACGCTTGTTGTTCGACCTGTCGGGCCGCGACGGTGCGGCCCTCGCGGGCATGATGGGTGAGTTCGG
>CAZBYE010000156.1:0-7736 GCA_964496045.1 uncultured Stakelama sp. | reverse complement strand
TTGACCGAAGCCATCATCCGGTAGCGTTCCTCCATCTGCTCGACCGCCCATTTGAGCGCGCGCACCGCCTTGGGCGGGTCGGTCACCACGTCGGCGAGCAGGTGGGGGATGTCCTTGTACATGCTGAGTTCCAGCATCTTCGGATCGATCATGATCATCCGGCACTGGTCCGGGGTCAGCCGATAGAGCAGCGACAGGATCATGCAGTTGAGGCCGACCGACTTGCCCGAACCAGTGGTGCCCGCGACCAGCAGATGCGGCATCGGCGCGAGGTCTGCGATCACCGGATCACCGGCGATGTTCTTACCGAGAACGATCGGAAGCTGCGCGCCCATATCCTCGAAACTGTCGCTGCCGACCAGCTCGTGCAGCGACACCATCTCGCGCTTGGCGTTGGGCAGTTCGATGCCGATCACGCTGCGGCCCGGGATCGTCGCGACGCGCGCCGACACCGCCGACATGTTGCGCGCGATATCGTCGGCAAGCTGGATCACGCGGCTCGCCTTGATGCCGCTCGCGGGCTCAAGCTCGTACATCGTCACGACCGGACCCGGCCGCACTTCGACGATCTGACCCTTCACATGGAAATCGTCGAGCACGCTTTCGAGCAGCCGCGCGTTCCGTTCCAGCCCGGCCTTATCGATCGCGGCGCTGCCGCTCTTGGGCGGGGGTTTGAGCAAATTGAGCGGTGGAAGCGTATAGCTGCCCTTGAAGTCGAGGCTGGTCTGCACCGGCTTGGCTTTGGGCGGGCTGGGTGGCGGCGCGGGATCCGCGATCACCGGGCCGGGGCGCGTATCGGGCAGCGCCATCTTGCGCGGTTTCGGCGCGGCGTTGGGCGTGAAGAGATCGGCGGCATCGTCGAAGTCTTCGTCGATTTCGCCTGCCTCCGCGCCGGTCCGCTCGCGTCGTGGCAGGCGCAGTTGCGACACTTCGAGCTGTACGCTGCGTGCCCAGACGATCGCGCCCGCGATTCCCGCGATCAGCCCGAGCGCCCGCCCGCCCCACAGGGTCACCATCGGCTCACCGACGAGGTTTAGCGCCCCGTGCAGCAGATTCGCGACCGAAAGCCCGACGATCCCGCCCCAGCTTCCGGGCAATTCGAACTCGAGCGCGGGGCGGCTCGAGACGAACGCAAGGGCGGTCCCGATAAGCGCGACGCCGATCGCGGCACCACCCAGCATCCGTCCCCATGCGCCGACGGGATTCCCCTTCCACAAGCGGGTCGCGATGATCAGGCCGACGGGGATGAGCAGCACGACGGCCGGTCCGGCGGTCGCCAGCAACAGGTCGGCGAGCCATGCGCCCGGCGTGCCAAGCAGATTCTTCGCAGGCCCGCCCGCCGCGGTGTTCAGCGACGGATCGCTGCCGCTATAGGTGCCGATCGCCAGCACGGTGGCAAAGGTAAAGACATAGAGCGCGATCGCGCCGATCAGCGCGCCGCTGCGTTTCGCCCCCGCCTTCATCGTGTCACGCCACAGCATCGGCTGCACCCGGCTCGCCATCATTGTTCCTGAAAATGTCTCGAAAGTCCCGCTTTGCCGGATTCATCCACCCTGCGGACTCTGGCGTCAAGGCAGCCGCTGGCGTAATGCGGCGGCATGAGCCAGGCAGACCTTCTGATCCTCGGTGGCGGGCTGGTGGGGAGCGCGCTTGCGGTCGCCCTTGATCGCCACGGCATTTCCAGCATCGTGATCGATCCCGCGGACCCCGCGGTGATTCTCGCCGCCGCGCATGATGGCCGCGCTTCGGCCATCGCTGCAGCACCGATGCGAATGCTCGAAGCGATCGGCGTGGCGGATCGTCTGACCGGGAAGGGCTGCCCGATCCAGAGCATTCGCGTCAGCGACGGGCTGGAGCCGGGCAAGCTCGACTTCGATCCGCTCGACGGCGAAGGCGCGCTTGGTACGATGTTCGAGAATCGCCATCTGCGCGCCGCGCTGATGGCAGCTGCATCCGAAGCGACGCTCGCCGATGTGCGGATGCTGACCCGCGCGCTGAACGTCGAGCGCGGTCCACACGGCGTCACCGCGACCCTCAGCACGGGGGAAGTCGTCAAAGCCCGGCTGCTGATCGGCGCCGAGGGCCGCAACTCGCCGACGCGTGACACTGCGCACCTCAATGTCGCGCGCTGGACTTATGATCATTCGGCGATCGTGACGTCGCTCCACCACGAGCACAGCCACGAGAATACCGCGTTCGAGATCTTCTATCCGCAGGGTCCGTTCGCGATCCTGCCCCTGGTCGATGACGAACAGGGGCACCGCTCCGCAATCGTCTGGTCGGTCAAGCGGCACGAAGAAGCCGGGATGATGAAGCTCTCCGAACGCGGCTTCCTCGCCGAGGCGGAGAAGAAGATGGGCGGGTTCCTCGGCAAGCTCGGCCCGCTTGGCCCCCGCTTCAGCCACCCGCTGGGTTTCCACCACGCAGCGACGATCACCGCCGATCGTCTCGCTTTGGTCGGCGACGCCGCGCATGGGATCCATCCGATCGCGGGACAGGGCGTCAATGTCGGCTTCCGCGACGTCGCTGCGCTGGTCGAGGTGCTGGTCGAGGGCAAGCGGCTCGGCCTCGACATGGGCGACCCGCAGTTGCTCGCGCGCTATCAGCGCTGGCGCAGCCTCGACACCTTCATGGTCAGCGTCGCCACCGACGCGCTGACGCACCTGTTCGGCATCCCCGGCAAGACCGCCCACGCCGCGCGCCGCTTCGGCCTGTCGGCGGTGGACAAGGTGCCGGCGCTCAAGAACTGGTTCATGGCCGAGGCCCGCGGCGAGAGCGGCGCGACGCCCAGGCTGCTGCACGGGGAAATGGCGTAGCGCGCTACTGCAGCGTCCCTTCGTCGCTGTCGTGACGGCCAAAGAACTGCATGAGCTGCACCGTCAGCTCGGCGCGTGCGCTCAGGCAATCGGTTTCGAGCAGCGCCTGCTTCGCAGCGGGGTCGAATGGCGCGATCTGGGCGATACCATTGACTAAAGCCTCGTCGTCGAGCCGCGATACTGCGCTCCAGTCGACCGCATAGCCCTGTGCATCGGCAAAGCGCCTCGATTCGAGTTCGAGCGACGCGCGTTCGGCCAGTGCCAGCACCTCGTCCTGCGGATCGGCGATCAGCTCGGCCTCGACCTGGCGGAACAGCGTGGTCACGTCCAGCTCGCGCACCATGCGGAAGCGCGACAGCCCCTCCAGCACGATGTCGAACCGTCCGTCGTCGAGCGCTTCGACCTCGGCGATTCGACCGACGCAGCCAATCTGGAACAGCGGGATCGGCTTGCCCGGCTCCTCGTGAAAGCCGGGGCGCGGCTGGATCATCCCGATCCGCCGGTCGCGTGCCAGCGAATCGGTCACCATCGCACGATAGCGCGGCTCAAAGATGTGCAGCGGCAGCTGCATCCGCGGGAACAGCAACGCTCCCGGCAGCGGAAAGATCGAGAGCCGGGTCGTCGTCATCCGAACAGGATGGCGGAAAGCTTGCGGCGCTGGCCCGAGACCCAGGGGTCTTCCAGACCCACCGCCTCGAACAGTTTGAGCAGGCGCGTGCGCGCGGCAGCGTCGTTCCACTCTTTGTCCTCGGCGATCATCGCCAGCAGCGTTTCGGCGGCGCCGTCGCGCTCGTTCGCGGCCATCTGTGCGCCCGCCAGCTCGTAGCGCGCATCCATGTCTGCAGGGTTCTCCGCCGCCCGTGCGCGAATCGCCGCGAGTTCGTCGTCAGCCGGGGCCTCACGCGCCAGCGTCAGCGCGGCTTGCGCGCGTTCGACCTCGGGGGTCCTGGCCGCATCGTCGGGCAGCACGTCGAGTGCCGCCTGGGCTTCCTCAAGGCGTCCCAACGCGATCAGAGCCTGCGCGCGTCCTGCCGTGACCTGCGGATGCTCCGGCGCCATCTCGCCGATCTGGTCATAGACCACCAGCGCACGCTCATGGTCTCCGTCCGCCGCGACTTCGGCTGCCATCGCCAGTAGCGGTTCGAGCTGGGCCTCCTGTGCCGCCGCGTCGCTCTCGACCGGAATCTGGCGCAGGATCTGATCAAGATTGGCGCGCAGCTGCGTTTCAGTGCGCGCATTGGTCAGGTCCGCGACCAGTTGGCCCTGGAACATCGCATAGACGGTGGGGATCGACTTTACCTGAAACTGCGCGGCGATGAACTGATTGGCGTCGACGTCGATCTTGGCGAGGACCACGCCCTTGTCGGCATAATCGGCCGCGACCTTTTCCAGCAGGGGCGCCAGCGCCTTGCACGGTCCGCACCACTCGGCCCAGAAGTCGAGGATGACCAGCTTGGTCATCGAAGGCTCGACGATGTCCTTGCGGAATGCCTCGACGGCGTCCTTGTCGGCGGCGGAAAGTCCCAGCGTAGCCACAGCGAATCCCTTGTGTAAAAAACCGGCGCTCTATGTGGGCGCTGCAGGCCTGCTGGCCAACCCTTTTCGCTTCTTTCGATTCGGGGGTTGCGGACCCCCGAACCCGCTGCTAGAGGCCGCCACCTTGCCCCGCCCCCTCGGTCTTCCGAGCGGGCACCAAGCGCCAGAGAGCGGGCGTAGCTCAGGGGTAGAGCACAACCTTGCCAAGGTTGGGGTCGAGGGTTCGAATCCCTTCGCCCGCTCCAGGACGCTGCCGCGATGACGCGGCAGCGCGATCCGGAAATCGCAGAAACTCAGCCAGCATGGCCTCGTTTGACGGCGGGTCCCTACCCGCCCCGAATCCGCCGCTTGATCCGGCTGAACGCCACCGGGGTGATTCGCAGGAACCGCGCAATGTCCGTCTGCGGCAGGCGGGCAATCAGCGCATGCTCGTTTGTCAGCAAATCGCGATAACGCTCTTCCGCGCTCTGGCAGAGCAGCGCCTGTTCGCGCGCCTCCTTGCGCAACCGCACCCAGTCGATGAAGCGGACATGCGCAGCGGCAAGCGCAGGCGATTCGGCGATTTCGCGTGACAGCCAGTCGATTGGCAGTGCGACCAGCACGGATCGCGCGACCGCAATCGCCGAAAAGGCGATCGACGCGGACGGACCCTGCCCCGAAGGCCCGAACAGCCCGCGATCGACGATCAGGCTCTTGATCCATTCCTCGCCGCTCGCGGTGGCATAGGTGAGCTTCACCAGGCCGGAGCACAGGATGAAGGCCCGGTCGAGCGGTCTGCCCTGCTCGAAGACGGTCTCTCCCCGCGCGACCGCGCGCCAGACGCCGATCCGCTGCGCCTCCGCACGTTCGACAATTGCCTCCGCAAGCGCGGCCGCCGGGTCGGATGGCTCCACTGAACCCAGGTTCATCGGCTTTGGCGCGACATCCATTAGGGCCGGGATAACGCAATGGAAGAACTGGTGACAACGCCCCTTTCCAAACCCTCGACCATCGTCCTGACCGGGGCCATCTCGGGTATTGGCGCGCGCCTGATGCATCGCCTGCTCGCGGGCGGCCACCGCGTCATCGCGGTGTCGCGCCGCGCGTCCGCGCTCGATCTGCACCCGGGACTCGAGCGGGTCGATTGCGACCTCGCCGATCCGCAGGCGGTGCGGGCGCTGGCGTTTGACCTGTCGCATCGTCATCCCCGGATCGATCTGTTGCTCAACAACGCAGCGTTGCAGCTTGGCGTGCCGCTCACCGCGCCGCAGTTCGATCCCGCTGCGATGATCGCCGAAGCGCAGATCAACCTCGTCGCGCCTGCGCTCCTCGCGCACGGCCTGCTCGGCGCGCTCGAAGGGGCGGGGCCGGGCGCCGGAATCGTCAACCTCTCTTCGGGTCTCGCTTACTATCCCAAGCGCGATACCGCGCTCTATTGCGCGACCAAGGCGGGGCTGCACAGCTTCTCGCAAAGCCTGCGCTATCAGCTCGAACCCCGGGAAATACGGGTGATCGAGGTGATCCTGCCGCTGGTCGCGACGCCGATGACGGAGGGGCGCGGCAGCGGCAAGATGGATGCCGATGCCGCCGCGCGCGCCATCCTGACCGGCATCACGCGGGGACGGGACGAAATCCATATCGGCAAGGCGCGGCTGCTGCCCTTGCTCCTCCGTATCGCCCCCTCAATCGTGCAAAGGATGCTCAAGGGATGAAGGATCTGCTCAAGACGGCGCTCGTGCTTGCGCTCGCCTTCGCCTCGACCTTTGTGGTGATGCGCGCGACGGGAATCCTCACCGAAGACTCCGTCCGCGCTTTCCTTGCGGAGGCGCATCGCGTCGATCCCGTCTGGCTGGTCGCGCTGGTGATCGGGTTGCTGTGGATCGATCTGCTGATCGCGATCCCGACGATGACCACGATTCTGCTCGCCGGCTATTTTCTGGGACCGGTGCTGGGCGCGGCTGCCGCGATCGCGGGATTGTTCGCGATGGGGGTGACCAGCCATATCCTTGGCCGCGTGATCGGTCGCCCCGTGCTTGCCCGTCTATTCCGCGACGACGCGCGGCTCGAAGCGATCGAGGCGAGTTTCGCGCGCAACGATGTCCTCGCGCTGTTTGTCTGTCAGGCGCTGCCGATCCTGCCCGAACTGTCCTGCTGCCTGTCGGGAATCGCGCGCATGAATCCGATTCGCTTTCTCGCTGCCTATGCGGTGGGTGTCGTCCCCTTCGCCGTCATCGTCGCTTATGCCGGGTCGATCAGCACGATCGAGAATCCCGGCCCGGCGATTTACGCCGCGATCGGAGTTTCGACCTTGCTGCTGCTCGCATGGCGTCTGTTGCAGCGAAGCGCGGCGGCGAGTCGGGCGTAAATGTGACCGAACAGCGTTGCCTGTGCTGATTCCTGCCTTGTGTGCCCTATTCCTGAACCGATCGTTTCGGAAATGGCCCCCTTCCCGCCCTTTTCCGGCCCTGCCCCCTACCTATCTGATCCTGCAGAGGAATATCCCCGTTCGGGATGGCTGGTGCAGGAGGTTCAACCATGCAGAGCAAGGAACTGGTGCGGCGCACTTCGCGTCCGCTTCGCTGGGTGGCTGCCCTGGCTGGCGCGATGATGCTGGTGACGCCGGTGGTGGCGCAGGCGGGCGGTAAGCTCTCGTCAGCAAGCGAATGGCGCAATCCCGGGGACAGTGTGCGGATCCGCTTCAGCCCCTGCGGGCAGGAGCGAGTGTGCGGAATCGTCACCTGGGCGAGCGACAAGGCCAAGGCCGATGCCCGCCGCGGCGGGACCGAGCAGCTGGTCGGCACCAACCTCTTCCGCAATTTTGAGCGGGTCGCGCCCGGCCAGTACAAGGGTCATGTGTTCGTGCCCGACATGAATCGCACCTTTTCCGGCCATATGGAGATCAAGGGCGATTCGATGATCGGCAAGGGCTGCGTGCTCGCCGGGCTGATCTGCAAGCAGCAGGTTTGGACGCGCATTTCGTGATGCGCTTTGCCATGTGGCCGCGCTAGGTTCGGCCCATGGCAAATGCACCCATTCGAATCGGCATCGGCGGCTGGACCTTCGAGCCCTGGCGCGGAACCTTCTATCCCGAGGGCCTCAGCCAGAAGAAGGAGCTGGAGTACGCCAGCCGCCAGCTGACCGCGATCGAGATCAACGGCACCTATTATTCGGGGTTCAAGCCGGCGACCTTCGCCGGCTGGGCGTCGACCGCGCCTGACGGCTTTGTCTTCGCGGTCAAGGCCTCGCGCTTCTGCACCAACCGCAAGGTGCTGGCGGAGGCGGGCGAATCGGTCGGCAAGTTCGTCGGACAGGGCATCGTCGAGCTCGGCGACAAGCTCGGCCCGATCCTGTGGCAGTTCATGGCGACCAAGAAGTTCGATGCGGCGGATTTCAGCGCCTTCCTCA
>CAZBYE010000155.1:0-7774 GCA_964496045.1 uncultured Stakelama sp. | reverse complement strand
TCGGCCGCCCCCATGCCCATCCCCGGGCACATCGACCCTGTGCCCGTCCCGCGCGCGCTCAAGCCCCGCGCGGATGGGCGAATCGACTTGCCCGGTCTGTCGAAGCACGATTTGCGCATGGCGCTGGAAACCTCGCAGCTCGAGCCGAAACAGGCCAAATTGCGAGCCAAGCAATTGTGGCACTGGATCTATAATCGCGGCGTCACCGACTTTAGCCTGATGACTGACATCTCGAAGACGATGCAGCCGTGGCTGGCGCAGCGCTTCGTGATTTCGCGGCCGCAAGTGGTCGAGGCGCAGGTTTCGACCGACGGCACGCGCAAGTGGCTGCTGCGGTCGGACGACGGGCAGGATTATGAGATGGTGTTCATCCCCGACGCGGATCGGGGAACGCTGTGCGTCTCGAGCCAGGTCGGCTGCACGCTCAACTGCCGCTTTTGCCACACCGGTACGATGCGCCTTGTCCGCAACCTCGAGCCGGGCGAGATCGTCGGGCAGGTGATGCTCGCGCGCGATGCGCTGGGCGAATGGCCGAGCCAGCCCGATGGTCGGATGCTCACCAACATCGTGATGATGGGCATGGGCGAGCCGCTCTACAATTTCGATAACGTCCGCGACGGCCTCAAGATCGTGATGGATGGTGACGGGCTGGCGCTGAGCAAGCGCCGCATCACGCTGTCGACCAGCGGCGTGGTGCCGATGATGGAGCGCGCGGGCGAAGAGATCGGGGTCAGCCTCGCGGTTTCGCTCCACGCGGTGACCAAGGAAGTGCGCGACGAGATCGTTCCGCTCAACCGCAAGTTCGGCATCGAGGAATTGCTGCAAGCCTGTGCGGACTATCCCGGCGCCAACAACGCCCGCCGCATCACCTTTGAATACGTCATGCTCAAGGACAAGAACGACAGCGACGCCGACGCGCGTGAGCTGGTCCGCCTGCTTAAGCACTACAAACTCCCCGCCAAGGTGAACCTCATTCCGTTCAACCCCTGGCCGGGCGCGCCATATGAATGCTCGACGCCCGAGCGGATTCGGGCGTTTCAGGAGATCGTGTTCGGTGCGGGCATCTCGGCGCCGGCGCGGACCCCACGCGGCCGCGACATCGACGCCGCATGCGGCCAACTCAAGACGGCGAGCGAGAAGAAGTCGCGCGCCGAGCTGGACCGGCTGGCCGAAGAGAAGCAGGCCGCGCTGGGCTGACTAGTCTGCCGTTCGGGTGAAGGCGAGCCACGTCCAGTGGACGCCGGCCGCCCGGCTCAGCGGGTGCACCGCCGGTGCCTCCGCCTGACGGACCAGATCGAACCCTGCCGCGCGGGCGAGATCGATCGCCTCGCCCGGCGGCGTGGGATAGCTATGGGGGCCGAGTTCGCCCGGTTCGTGGCGCAGCGACAGGATCAGCGTGGCACCGGGCGCCGCGATCCGCGCGAGACTATCGACCGCCAGTGCGCGATCGGCGGAATCGAGATGATGCCAGACGGCGCACAGTATGATCAGGTCGAACGGCCCGCGTTGCGCCACCTCGGCAAGCTCGGGAAGCCGGTCGTCGAGCCATTCGATCCGGTCGTCATGCAGCGCGGCTCCTGCCTCACGGAACTCGCGCACCGGCTCGACCGCCAGCACGCGATGGCCTTGCTCCGCGAACCATGCCGCGTCGCGGCCGGTGCCTGCGGCAATGTCCGCGACCCGGACCGGTGTATCGGGCAGCAGGTCCAGTACTGACGCGTAGATCCGCTCCGGAGAAAGCGCATCATAGCCTGCGATCAGCTCGGGAGTCGCTCGCGCGGCATAGTCGGTGATCGCGTCGCCCATCCGGCTTCTCCCTGGACTGTCAGTTCGGCGCCTGCCGCGATCGTGTCGGTGCGGCCCGCGATCCAGACGTGACCATCGTCGTCGAGGCTGCAATGGACACGGCCATCCGCGCCAGTGCAACGGCCCTGTGCGGCGATATAGCTGCCGGTGGCGAGACCGTCGGCGAACAGATGCTGTGCGACGGCGGCGTTGAGGCTGCCCGTCACGGGATCCTCGACCAGCTTGCCCGCCGGATCGGCGAAGAAGGCGCGGATCTCCCAGTCGGCGCCGCTGCCGGACGCGGCGGGCGCGACCAGCGCGATATCGGTGCCCACCGGGGCACGCGGCTGCGGTTGCGCGGCAAGAACTTCTTCCGCCGTGCTCAGCCGCAGCATCCGCCATTGCGGGCCGTTATAGGCGTGGCGAGCATCGACGATTGCCTCGAGCGGCACATTGGCCAAGGCCGCGGTCTCGGCGCGCTCGGCATCGGTGAGCGGGGCGCCGTTGATCAGCGGCGGCGCGCGGAACGCCAGCCGCTCGCCGTCGCGGCGAACTTCGACCAGTCCGACGCCGCATTCCTGCACGATGCGGTCGGGGCTCTTCGGCACGCCGCCCGCGGCGAGCCAGGCGTGGCAGGTACCGAGCGTCGGGTGTCCGGCAAAGGGCAGCTCGCCGGCCGGATAGAAGATGCGCACGCGATAGTCGGCGGCGGGGTCGGTGGGCGGCAGGAGGAAAGTGGTTTCGGAGAAGCCGAGCCAGCGGGTGAGTGCCTGCATCGCCGCCGTGCTCATGCCCTCAGCGCCATGCACCACCGCGAGCGGATTGCCGCGCAGCGCCTGCGCCCCGAACACGTCGACCAGATCCAGCTGCATCACTTCCACCCTGTCTCTATTTGTTGGCCCCGGACTTGTGGTGCCAGACCGCGTGACGCAAGAGCCACCGCGAAAGGTGGGCGGCATGGACTTGTGGGCGAATCTGGCGCTTGCCGCCGTGGCCGGGGTCGTCGGCGGGGCGATGAACGGGCTGGCCGGCGGCGGATCGTTCGCGACCCTGCCCGCGCTGATCGCGCTGGGCCTGCCCGCCAACATCGCCAATGCCACGTCCAACGTCGCATTGCTGCCCGGCGCGGCGGCGAGCGCCTGGGGGTTCCGCGACGAGCTGGGGCCTGTGGCGGGCCTCTCGGTGGTGCTGCTCGCCACGATCACCTTCATCGGCGGGATCGCGGGCAGCCTGTTGCTGGTGCTGACGCCGAGCGACATGTTTGACATCATCGTCCCCTGGCTGCTGCTGTTCGCCTTCGTCGTGATGCTGTTCGGGCGGAGCGCGGCGGACTGGCTGCACGCGCGGGTGACGATCGGCAAGCGCACGCTGGTCGGCGCGCAGTCGGTGCTCGGCATCTATGGCGGCTATTTCGGCGGTGGCGTCGGGCTGATCACCACCGCGGTCTATGGCCTGCTCGCCAATATCCAGCCGCGCGAGCTCTTCGCGATTCGCACGCTGATGCTGTCGGTCGCCAACCTCGCCGCGGCGATCGTCTTCACCACCTTTGCGATGGTGTGGTGGTGGGCGTGTCTGCCGATGCTCGCGGGTTCGGTCGTCGGCGGCTGGGCGGGCGCCGCGATCGGGAAGCGGCTGTCGGCACGCGCAGTGCGGGTGTGGACGCTGCTGGTGACGGCGACGACGACGGTGATCTTCTTTGTGCGGGCGTACGGGTAGGGCGGTGGCTACTCGGCAGGCTGTTTCAGCCAAGCGGAGCCGTGCTGCCGCCGCGGATGCCGGTCGGAAGCAGCTTGTACTTCTATCGGAGCGCCTAATCTGGTTCTCCCGCCCTAGGCCGCGTTGCGGCACTCCCTTCGGCGGGGAAAGGAAGCTGCCCACCAGTCGCCGATCGCGTCGATCATCGGCATCAGTTCTGCACCGGGGACGCTGAGGCTATATTCGACGCGAAGCGGAAACCCCTCATGGGCGGTGCGCGTAACGAGGCCGGCATCTTCGAGTTTGCGCAACTCGAGCGTGAGGATACGGTGCGAGATGCTGGGATTGTCGCGCTGCAACTCGCTGAAGCGTTTAGGACCGTCCTTGAGATAGTAGAGCAACAGCGTGGCCCAGCGACCGCTCAGCACGCGCATCGCATCCTCGATCGGGCAGCTTGACACCACGTCCTGCATTTTTCTTCGCTCCACGCCTGAAGTGACATTTTTGTGCGTAATTTACTTGGGCGCACGCGTCCCTAAATGCCAGTCACACCGCGCGGTGATCCCCCAAAGATCACGGAGACTATCATGGAACCGACCCTGCTTTATGGCTTCCCGCTGGGGAGCTCGATGGGGCTTGTCGCATCGCTTGAATGGCTGGGCCAGCCCTATCGGCTGTCGCGCGTCGACATGCTGAGCGAGATGAAGACGCCCGAATATCTGCGCCTTAACCCGCGCGGCGAGACCCCGGCGTTCATCACGCAGGATGGCCGCGTGCTGACCGAGACGATGGCGATCGCCCATTGGATCGAAGCGCGCGACCATGAGCGCCGCATCAGCTTCGACCCCGGCACGGCGGAGGCCGATCGGATGCATCAGCTGATGGCGGTCATCAACACGGGCTTCACCGGCGCCTTCACCCCCTATTGGGTGGCGCTGGAGATGGCGGAACCCGATCCGGACTATCAGGCGACACTGCGCCAGTTCGGGCACGGCATGGTCAACGACCGCCATGCGCGGCTGGAGGAGATGATCGGCGATACGCCCTATCTGCTCGGCGATCGTCCGACTCTGGCCGATGGCGTGTTCATCGGTGTGGCGCGGTGGGGTGAGTTCCATCAGGCGATCGAGCCCGGCGCCTATCCCAGGATTGAGGCGCTGATCGAGCGGCTGATGGCGGATCCGGCGGTTGCCTTTGCCCAGGCGCGCGAGTTCGGCGAAACCCCGCCGGGCAGCGGCGCGTTTCTGGGCGAGATCCCGCTGGCGCAGATCCTGCGCAAGCACGCCTGAGTCCCTTGCCGCTGGCGCTTCCCCGGCGCCGGCGGCATAAGGCGTGAGTGGCCAGCGAACCCACCGTCTATCGCCATCGCCTGCCGACCCGGCTCTGGCATTGGGTGACTGCGGTCAGCGGGATCGTGCTGCTCGGCAGCGGCCTGATGATCCTCAACGCGCATGGCCAGCTCTACTGGGGCCAGTATGGCGCGAACTACGATCAGCCCTGGTTCCGCGTGGCGTGGGTGTTCGAAGGCGGGCGGGTGCCCGGCTGGCTGACGATTCCATCGACCTATAATCTTGCGCTGGCGCGGCGCTGGCATTTGTTTTTCGCGCTGGTGCTGGCGTTTGCGCTGCTGGCGTTCATGGTGATGAGCCTGCTCAACCGGCATTTCCAGCGCGACCTGCGCGTTCGGGCGAAGGAGTTGTCGCCCGCGCACCTTGCCGCCGAGGTGAAGGCGCATGCCGCGTTGCACTTCCACGATCCCGAGCAGCCGCGCGCCTATAACGGGCTGCAGAAGCTGTCGTACGTCGCGGTGATCTTCGTGCTGCTGCCGCTGGTGATCTTCACCGGGCTCGCCATGTCGCCGGGAATGAACGCGGCGTGGCCGTGGCTGATCGACGTTTTCGGCGGACGGCAGAGCGCGCGGTCGATTCACTTCATCGTGGCGATGCTGCTGGCGTTGTTCATTGTCGTCCACCTCGCGCTCGTTATCCTCGCGGGCGCGTGGAACGAGGTGCGGTCGATGGTCACTGGCTGGTGGAAGGTGCCCGAATGAGGCTGATCACCCGCCGTTCGCTGCTGATCGCCGGAGCCGGGGGACTGGTCGCCGGATGCGATGCGATCGGCAGGAGCGAGGCGGGCAGCGACCTGCTGCTCAAGGCCGAGGCGGTGCACAAGAGCCTGCAGCGTGCGATCACCGATCGCAATGCGCTGGCGCACGAGTTTTCCGAGGCAGAGATGTCGCCGCGCTTCCGGGCCAACGGTTCGCTGTTCCCGGGCGATCCCGCGTATCGCGCGCTGATGCGTGGTAATTTCGCCGACTGGCGGTTGCGTGTGGACGGTATGGTCGCGCGACCGCTCAACCTGTCGCTCGCCGACATCCGGTCGTTGCCGCAGCGGGTGCAGATCACTCGGCACGATTGCGTTGAGGGTTGGAGTGCGATCGGGAAGTGGCATGGGCCGAAGCTGTCGACCCTGCTTGACCTCGCGGGTCTCAGGGACAGCGCACGCTTTCTCGTCTTCCACTGCGCCGACACTCTGTACGGGCGGCCCTATTATGAATCGATCGACCTGATCGATGCCCTCCACCCGCAGACGATCCTTGCCTGGGCGATGAACAACCGCACCTTGCCGGTCGAGCACGGCGCGCCGCTGCGGTTGAGGGTCGAGCGGCAGCTTGGTTACAAGCACGCCAAATACGTCATGCGAATCGAGGCGGTCGCGTCGATTGAGGGGATCCACGGCGGGAAGGGCGGGCTGTGGGAGGATATCGCCGGTTATGAATGGTATGCGGGAATCTGAAGGCAATTATTTCCGGCCTCTGCGTTTTCCGCACTTGCGAACAAACTTCTCGCCGCTAGCCTGACCCTATGGCTCTCATCGATCATTTCTTCGCCCGCGCCATCAAGCGCGGAGAGTTCACCGTGATCCATGCCGACGGGACTGCGCGCAGTTTCGGCGCGCCCGACGCCGAAATCGCGCCGATCACGATCCGCTTCACCAATCCGTCCGTGGCACGACGCATCCTCACCGATCCCTCGCTCGGCGCGGCGGAGGCGTTCATCGACGGGTCGCTGGTGATCGAGCAGGGCGATATCCTCGGACTGCTCAACCTGTTCACCGCGAACAACAAGTGGGAGGACGCGACCGGCAACCTCAATGCGGGGCTGCTCAGGCGCGGTTTCGACAATGTCCGCTTCCGGCTAGACCGGATCAACATGGCGCGCCGGTCGAAGCGGAACGTCGCGCATCACTACGATCTGTCGGCGACGCTGTACGACCTGTTCCTCGACGCCGATCGCCAATATTCGATGGCGTATTTCACCGATCCCGCGAACAGCCTCGAGCAGGCGCAGCGCGACAAGAAGGCGCATATCGCCGCCAAGCTCGCGATCAGGCCGGGGATGAAGGTGCTCGACATCGGTTGCGGCTGGGGCGGGATGGCGCTCTATCTGCACGAGAAGACCGGCGCCGAGGTGCTGGGCGTGACGCTATCCGAGGAACAGCTCAAGATTGCACGCGAGCGGGCGGAGAAGGCCGGCGTCGCGGACAAGGTGAAGTTCGAGCTGATCGACTATCGCCATGTGACCGGCCAGTTCGACCGGATCGTCTCGGTCGGCATGTTCGAACATGTCGGGACGGCGCATTACCGCACCTTCTTCCGCAAGTGCCGCGAGTTGCTGAACGAGGAAGGGGTGATGTTGCTCCATACGATCGGTCGCGCCGGCGGACCGGGCGTGACCGATGCCTTCACGGCCAAGTATATCTTCCCCGGCGGCTATATCCCGGCGCTGTCCGAGATCGTGCGCGGGCACGAAGGGCTGCGCCTCTTCCTCACCGACGTTGAGGTGTTGCGGCTCCACTACGCCTATACGCTGCAGCAATGGTACGACAGGGCGACTGCTGCGAAGACGGAGATCGTCGCGCTGTACGACGAAAACTTCTTCCGCATGTGGACCTTCTATCTCGCCGGATCGCTGGTTGCGTTCCGCAACGGCGGGCTGGTCAACTACCAGCTGCAATATTCGCGGTCGCGCACGGCGCTACCGATCACGCGGGACTATATGGCAGAGGCCGAAGCGAAGCTGCGCTAGCCGGGCGGGGCCTATAATCTTTTCGTCACCCCGACCATGCGCCGGGGGCCACATAGCGGCATCGGCGGGGCCAGAGCTTCTTGCCCATATCGGGCCGCGCGGTGCATCCCGGCACAAGGCCGAGATGACGGCAGGGTCGTAGTGCGTCGGCGTGGAGGCGAGCTATATGACGCCCAGCTGCTCCACATCCGCACCCAGATAGCGGG
>CAZBYE010000154.1:0-7804 GCA_964496045.1 uncultured Stakelama sp. | reverse complement strand
CGCACCACTCTGCATCGATGGCCCCGCTCACCGGCGGCGGGCTCAAGGTCAAGCCGGGCGAGGTGAGCATGGCGCACCTCGGCGTGCTGTTCCTCGACGAATTGCCGGAATTTCAGCGTGCCGTGCTCGATTCGCTGCGCCAGCCGCTCGAAAGCGGGACGGTCAGCGTGGCGCGCGCCAATGCGCATGTCACCTTCCCGGCGCGTGTCCAGCTGGTTGCGGCGATGAACCCGTGTCGATGCGGGCATCTCGGCGATCCGGCATTGGCTTGCGCCCGAGCGCCCAGATGCGCCGCTGATTATCAGGCCAAGGTCTCGGGACCCCTGCTCGACAGAATCGATCTGCATATCGAGGTTCAGCCGGTCACGGCAGCGGATCTGGTGCTGCCGCCGCCCGCTGAAGGATCGGCCGAGGTTGCGGCGCGGGTTGCCGCCGCACGCGGGGTGCAGGCGGCGCGCTACATCGGCTCGGGTGCTCGTACCAATGCGGAGGCGGACGGCCCCGTGCTCGACGCCGCTGCTACACCCGACGAAGCGGGCCGAAAATTGCTTGCGCAGGCGGCGGAGGCGATGCGTATGTCGGCGCGCGGCTATACCCGGGTGCTGCGCGTCGCGCGGACGATCGCGGATTTGGCGCAGAGCGACACGGTTGGGCGAATTCACGTCGCCGAAGCGTTGAGCTACCGTCGTCAGCCGCCGCGTTCATAAGGCGAGTCGTTCGCGTTTAGAATAAGAGGTCAGAGGCAACAGTTAGGGGAACGAACATGGAATGGATGATCCTGCCGTTTAAGCGCTATTTCGACTTCAAGGGCCGTTCACGGCGCAAGGAATACTGGATGTACACGCTGTTCATCATCCTCGCGTCGATCGTACTCAGCATTGTCGATTCGGTTCTGGGGCTGGGCGGAAGCGCGACCGGTGATGCCGATCTTTCGGGAACCTCGGCAGGGGCCTCGGGCGCGCTGTCGGGTGGTCTGCTTGCCAACATCTTTTCGCTTGCCACCGTCGTTCCGAGCATCGCTGTGGGCGTGCGGCGGCTGCACGATGTCGACCGTAGCGGCTGGTGGATCCTGCTTCCGCTGGGTCCGATCTTTCTCGGCGCCATATTGATGGGTGCCAGCATGGTTTCGGCCATGAGCGGCGGTGGTGCGGGCTTCTCGGGTGCGGCAATGTTCGGGGGAGTTCTGATGCTGGGCGGCTTGGCTTGCGCGATCCTGTTGCTCGTCTGGTACTGCACACCGGGCACGGCAGGGCCTAACCGTTTCGGCGAGGATCCAAAGGGCCAGGGCACCAACGCCGACGAAGTGTTCGGCTGACCAATAGCGGCCGGGCCGAGATGTGGCCCGGCCGTTCCATTACGCGGCTGCAGGGCGCGCCGTGCGTGCCGGCCTGGGCTTGGGTCGCTTGAACCAGAAGGTCCACACCGCCAGCGTTCCCAGCATCGCAAGGACAAGGCCGGTTGCTGCGATCACCAGCTTCCAAAGGAATCCGCCGACCTTGGCGGCGTGGAGCGGGTAGAGTGCGTTATAGGCACGCACGCCCTTGGGCATCGTCTGGATGTTGCGTGTGTCGACCAGCTGGCCGGTCTCCGGCCGGAACCAGAGCAATGTGCGGCCATTGGGCAACCATTCGGGCTGCTGGCGCAGGCGCATCAGGATGAGACCGCCGGGCTTGCGGGGCAGCGAGACGAGGCGAACCTCCGCCTCGGGATAGTGCGCACGTGCCGTCGCGAACATCGCGGCCCAGTCGAGCTTGGGGGCGAGTGGGCCGCCTTCGACTTTTGGGGCCTCGAATGGTGTGCTCAGACCCGTGGCGGGCGCGAACAGCGCCTCGCTGATCGGGCGGAACACCATCAGCGAGCCCGTCGTCAGTGCCAAGAACAACAACGGCGCAAACACCACACCGATATCGCGATGATGGGTGACGATTGCGGGACGGCTCATGCGCTTGGGGATCAGGCGGAACTTGAACGTCTTGCGCAGTCGCCACCACAGGATCGCGCCGGTGATGACGAACAGCAGGCCGATCAGTGCCGCGATTCCCGCTACCGTCTCACCCGTGTCGCCGAAGAAGAGATGGTGGTGGAAGTCGAACAGCCACAGCTCGACCCGGTCCCATTTGCTGCCCCATTCGGTGACGATGTGGCCCGATTGATCGGCATAGGCGCCGGCGCCCTCGCCACGCGACAGCCGCGTGAGACCGAAGTCCTGCGCGGCGAACAGGATCGACTGTGGCGGCCCGCCGGGCGCGGCCAGCGCCGCGTCGACCTGCGCCGCGAGTGCTGCGACATCCTGACGCTGCGTATCACCAGCGCCCGGCAGATAGGCCAGCCACCAGCTCTTGAAGACGAGGATAGCGCCGGTGAGGCCGAGCAGCCCAAGCACCAGCCCGATAATCCCGCCCGTCCAGCGGTGGAGAAGGTCGATCCACTTCATCACCGCCGCCCTTAGAAACGATAGTCCCAGCCCAGCGTGAAGGTCCGTCCGCGTCCCGCGAAAAAGGCGAGATTGTCAGTCGGCAGCCGGGTGTCGCTCGAATAGTCGATATACTGCGTGTTGAGCAGGTTCTGTACGCTCAGGCTGATCGCGCCGATGCCGGTCTCATAGCGGACGTTCGCGTCGGTGACGTTATAGCCGCCGAAATTGTTGCGCTGGTCGGGCTGAATCTTGCCGATGTCGGCATGGAAACTGCGCGACAGGTAGAATTGCGACTGCACCCGTGCCGAGAACGGTCCTTTCGCATAGCTGGCGGACAGGTTGAGACGATCGGGCGAGATGTTCACGCCATCGAGGTCGGTATCGACCACCCCGTCGGGGGTCGTGTCGGCGTCGTAGCGGCCGAGCAGATGGGCATAGCCGATGCCGAGCTTCAGCCCGTCGATCGGCATCTTGATACCCAGATTGACCTCAAGCCCCTGAATCTCGACGCGCAGCCGCTGGACGTCGAAGATCCGGTCAGGGCGGGCGATCAGCAACTGGCCCTTGTCGCTCGACGACCAGAAATAGGTGGCGCTGGCATCAAGCGGCCCGCGCTTCACCTCGACCCCGATCTCGCGGTTGTTGGTCACGATCGGCGAGATGTCGACATAGGTGTCGATATCGATCCCGGTGCGGTTCACCGAACGCGTGATGCGGCCGATATCGGGGACGGTGAAGCCCTCGGCATAGCTGGCATAGGCGCGGATGCCGGCGACTGGCTCGAAGATCACGCCACCGTTGAACAGCACGTCCTGGAATTTGGGGCTGCCTCCGCTGACCGCGACGCCGCCATAGCTCGCCAGTCCACAGGGCGTGACGGGCACCGCGGGCGGGGTGGTGCAGGCGACGAAGGTGGTCGACGCCAGCGTGCGATAGTCGTCGACCGTGATCTTGACGTTCTCCCAACGTGCGCCGCCCGCAAGGCGCAGCACACCGTCGAACAGCTTGAGGTTGGCCTGACCGAACGGAGCGAGGCTTTGGAAGTCGCTGGGTGGCACCCAGGCGCGCCCGGTGGCGATCAGCCGTTGCTCGGTACGGTCCCACAGCGCGTCGAAGCCGAGCGTCAGGGTCAGATCCTCGAATCCGGGCAGACCCCGCTCGTAGCTGATCTTGCCGCCGATCTTGCGGCTGCGGTTCTCCGACTGGTCGAACAGGTCGCCGACGGGTGCGAGGGCCGGGTCCTGGAAGGTCGCAGTGTAGCGGCCAGATGCATCCCGCACCTCGCCGCCGAACGTGTCGTGACTGCGGTTGAAGAAGATCTGGCTGACGAAATTGCCACCCCACAGGTCGCGGTCGGTGAGCGACAGAGCGACGCTTTCGACGCGATTAGCGGCAGGGACACCCGGGGGCGTCCCCCTGATCGAGGTCGTGGGAATGCCGAGTGTGCGGTTGCCCGGTGTCGCGACATAGTCGCCGTCGCCGTCCAGTTCAAAGCGGCTCGCGATCAGGTCGAGCCGAGCGCTCGACGACAGCTCATAGCCGAAGCGTGCGAACAGCGAGGTCGCGCGCGAATCCTGCGTTTCGCCCTGAGTCAGGTTGAGGCCGATGCGGCGGCCGTCGGCGTCATAGAAGGCGCCGCGCTTCTCATAGGCGGCGCCCACCGTCGCATCGAAGCGCCCGGCCTTGTACTGGATCAGGCCCGCGGCCTTGTAGCCGAAGCCGTCTCCCTTGAAGTCGCCATCTGCGGTGCCTTGTAGCAGCACACGGCCCGACAGCCCTTCGGTCTTCGGCGCGCCGACGGTGACCTGATTGACGATGCCGCCCGTGCCGCCGATGCCCTGAAGCGCGTTGGAGCCGTAGATCAGCTCAACCCGGTCGACGAAGAAACCGTCGATGGTGAAGCCATCGCGGCTGCTGTCGCGCATCGGGGTCGACTGGGGGATGCCGTTGATCGCGTAGAGCGGCGAGCGGCCGCGCAGCGTCTCGCCCGCACCGGACAGCTTCTGGCGGGTCGGGGAAAAGGACGGGGTGAGCGTCGCCACCGCATCGGTGACCGAGCCCGAGATTGCGAGCTGCTGGTCGAGCGCCGCCTTGTCGATCACGTCGATGGTCAGCGGCAGCGCATTGGGAGGCAGCACCGTACGCGCAGCGGTGATGATGACCTGGCCCTCGTCTTCGACCTTCCCGGCGCCGTTCGGCGTTTCAGATTCGACCGATGTGACCGTTTCCCCGGCATGCGCAGCGACCGGCGCGAGCCAGATGAGCGCGATGAAGGGCAGGGGGGCACGCGGACGACGAAACATGGGAATCTCCTTTGCTGCGCCCGCTAACAGCGAAAGGGTGGTAATGCAAACTAGTCGCATTAACGGCTCAATCCGGAGCCGCTTGCTGATGCATAGGGTAGGCGTTGAGCAGACATGAAAGAGCCGCCGCCCGGACTCCCGGACGGCGGCTGCTCCCCCGCAATAATCGGGATCAGGTGGCGGTGGGAGGCACCAGCGTCACGGTGATGTAGTTCCACGGATATTCGGGCCACGCCGCGGTTACGGAGAGCGTGGAGGTCTGGTTGAGATAGACCGGTCCGCTCGGCCAGTCCTGCTGCTGCGTCGCTTCCGGCGCATAGGGGTCCTGAAAATGCATCCGCGCCGCGATGAACGGGGCGCCGTTGCCATCGCAATCGAAGGTGTAGAGCAGCGTGAGAATCTGGTTGCCGTCGGGCGTCCCCTCGGCACGATAGTGATTGAACTGCCCGTAGTTCACCTCGCCGGTATAGCCCGGTTGCCCGGGGGGGACCGGCTTGTGCAGCACGGTGAAGGTGCGACTTGCATTCTGAAACGCCCAGTCGAGCGAGTAGCTGATCTGGATCTGCCCATAGCCGCGGCCGATATAGTCTGTTTGCGGCTGGAGTGTCGGGGAGATGATATAGTCAGCCGTTCCGGTCGCTCCGAACGCGCGGACGTCGGCGAGCGACAGGCGGGAAATTCTCTGGCGAGCGCCGTCAGCCTGCTGTCCGGCGCGCTGGAGCGTCGGATTATAGGCCGGGATGATCGACCCGGATCCCTGCAGCTGTGACGCCGTGCCGCTGATATAGGTGAGCTTGCTGTATTCGCTCGACAGCCGCGCCAGCGCCTGCTGCTCGCCCATCAGCGAAAGATCTCCGGTCGAAGCCGTCATCGCCGCGGCGATCTGCGAGAACTGCTCCCAGCTCACGCAAAGCAGTGCCACCGGCACGCCCGTCACGCCCGGCAGCGGGCTGTTGGCGCTGGGCGTAAATGCCTCGGCAGCGGCCTTCATCCCGTCGAGATCAAGGCTGCTGAAGTGGATCGGCGCGGCGCCGACGACCTTGGTGTCCTGCGAGGAGGAATAACCGACATGCGTGCTGGCGAGGTCGTTCTCGAAGCTCGCCGAAACCGATCCGCTGATTCCGAACCCCGATACCGATCCGTGGATCGCGGTTTTCAGCGATTCCTTGTCAGAGATCGACTGGGTCTGGATCTGTGCATAGCCGGAGAAGGAGCCGCCATAGGCGATGCCGACGATGCAATGGGTGCCATATTTGGCGATGAAGGCATCGGCCCCCTGCGCGAGCGTATTGAGCGCGTCCTGCGAGACCGTCGCCTTGCTCCAGTCGATCATCCGGTCCTGCGTGCGCACGACGCGGGTCCAGGTGAAGGTGATCGCGGTATCGTCGCTTGCCTGCTCGCGCAGGAACGATACCGATGCCGACGCCGACCAGCTGACCCCAGAGGCGCTGACGGTGGCGACGGTGTTCATCAGGTCCGAATAGCTGTCGCTGTCCTGCACGATCAGCGTGTGCATCTGATCGCCGCTGCCGGACGGAAGCCGGATGGCAGGATCGGGCTGGCTGGTCAGCGCCGAAGTCGCGATGCGCTCGCCGGTTAGCTGGTTGATGCCGTAGCCGAACAATGCACCGTCCGGCGCATCGATCGGTGCAACCATGATCATTGTCATGACAGATCCCCTCCACAAACTTCTCGAAAATGCAGGGAATGCTACCGTAAGGGGGAGGGGGCGTCTGTCGCTACAAATAGTGACAGAACCGAAACATCCCCACGAGAGCTGAGTTCCTGTGCGTTCGGCAAGTCGCACGACGACGATTGTCGGAAGGGCTCCTGACCGTCCTGGCGTTGCGGCCGCACAAAACAAAACCGCCGCCCGGAAGGTCCGGACGGCGGCTTGTTGGTTTCAGCGAGAGGCGCTGACGGGACCGATCACTCGGTCTCGTTCAGGTAATCGCCCGCAGCTTCGTCGCTGCCGTCGCCCGAGACTACGACCTTCTCCAGCGCGTCGCTGGTGGCCATCGCCTCGATCGGGTCCTGCGCCAGCTCGGCTGCGCGCTCCTCAGCGGCCGAGTTCGGCGCGATGAGGACTTCCTGCAGACGGCGCTGCTGGACGCGGAGTGCCGCATCGCGGCTGGTAGCCGCCACGCGCATCCGGTTCATGCCCGCGCCGGTGCCGGCGGGGATGAGACGGCCCACGATCACGTTCTCCTTGAGACCGATCAGCGTGTCCTGCTTGCCCTCGACCGCGGCCTGGGTGAGGACGCGCGTGGTCTCCTGGAACGACGCCGCCGAGATGAAGCTGCGGGTCTGCAGCGACGCCTTGGTGATGCCGAGCAGGATCGGCTTGCCCTGTGCGGGGGCCTGACCGGGCTCGAGCTTCTCGTTGGTCTCGTCCATCTCGTCGCGATCGACCTGCTCACCAGGGAGCAGGGTGGTGTCGCCGGCGTCGGTGATCTCGACCTTCTGCAGCATCTGGCGAACGATCACCTCGATGTGCTTGTCGTTGATCTTCACGCCCTGGAGTCGATAGACTTCCTGGATTTCCGCGACGAGATATTCCGCGAGCGGCTCGATGCCGAGCACCTCGAGAATGTCGTGCGGATCGGGCGAGCCGCCGATCAGGTTGTCGCCACGCTTGACGTAGTCGCCTTCCTGAACGTCGATCACCTTCGACTTCGGAACCAGATACTCGACGACCTCGCCGCCATCCTCGGGCTGGATGCCGATCTTGCGCTTCGCCTTGTAATCCTTGCCGAACACGACGCGGCCCGAGACCTTCGCGATGATCGCGTTTTCCTTGGGCTTACGCGCTTCGAACAGCTCGGCGACGCGCGGCAGACCGCCGGTGATGTCGCGGGTCTTGGCGGACTCGCGGGCAACACGGGCAAGCACGTCACCGGCCTGGACCTGGGCACCGTCTTCGACCGAGAGCACTGCGCCCGGCGACAGCATGTAGCGGCCGGCCTCCTCGGCGCTTTCGCCGGTGAGGGTCAGGCGCGGACGGAGATCTTCCTTCTTCGCCGAGACGCCACGGTTTTCGGTGACGACGCGCTGGGTGATACCCGTCGCTTCGTCGGCCTGCTCG
>CAZBYE010000153.1:0-7965 GCA_964496045.1 uncultured Stakelama sp. | reverse complement strand
GGGGGGGGGGGCACGGGGGGGGGTTTGGGCGGTCGGGAGGGGGGGACGAATGGGGGGGTTTGAGCTGCCCAGCGGCCAGCGCGTGTGGGGGCGGACTATCGCCGGATTCTCGACCCCGGGGATCGCGGGCGAAGGGCTGTTCGTCGTCACCGACGACGCACGCCTCGTCGCGATCGCGCGCGGCACCGGTAAGGTTCGCTGGATCTCGCAGCTGCGCGGATTCCGGAACACGGAAAAGAAGAAGAACGCCATCACCTGGGTCGGCCCGGTGCTCGCCGGCAACAGACTGTGGCTGTCCAACTCGCAGGGCGAACTGGTCTCGGTGTCGCCGGTCGACGGCAGCGTTGGCGCGACGATCGAGGGCAAGGAGGCGGTGAGCCTGAGCCCGGTGGTTGCTGGCGGGGTCCTCTACACTCTGAGCGACAAGGGTGTGATCACCGCCTATCGCTGAGCGTCGCGTTGGGATAGGAGGCTTGGATGTCCCGTCCCACCGTTGCAATCATCGGCCGACCCAATGTCGGCAAATCCACGCTGTTCAACCGCCTTGTCGGAAAGCGCCTGGCGCTGGTCGATGACCAGCCGGGTGTGACCCGCGACCGGCGCGAGGGCGATGCCGAGCTGCTCGGCGTGCCCTTCCGGATCATCGATACCGCAGGGTTCGAGGATGAGGACGCGGCGAGTCTGCCCGGCCGGATGCGCGTGCAGACTGAAGCCGCGGTGCGCGAGGCCGATGTCGCGCTGTTCATGATCGACGCCCGCGCGGGAATCACGCCCCTCGACGAAGAAGTCGCGCGCTGGGTGCGCAGTTCGGGCACGCCAGTCGTGCTGCTCGCCAACAAGGTGGAGGGACGCGCCGCCGAGCCCGGCGTCCATGAGGCGATGGCGCTGGGACTCGGCGATCCCGTGCCCTTCTCCGCTGAACATGGCGAAGGGATTGCGGACCTGTTTGAGGCGTTGCTGCCGTTCATCGAACGTGAGGATGAGCCCGAGGAAGATCCGGAGGGAGAGGGGCCCCTCAAGCTTGCAGTTGTGGGTCGGCCCAATGCGGGGAAATCGACGCTTATCAACCGCATGCTCGGGCAGGATCGGCTGATCACTGGACCGGAAGCTGGGATTACCCGCGACTCCATCGCGATTGACTATGAGTGGGAAGATTTCGAGGGCAATATGCGCCCGGTCCGCCTGATCGATACGGCGGGGATGCGCAAGCGCGCCAAGGTGCAGGAAAAACTCGAGTCGATGTCGGTCGTTGACGCGTTGCGTGCGATCGATTTTGCCGAAGTGGTCGTGCTCCTGCTGGACGCGACCCGCGGGCTGGAGGTCCAGGATCTCAAGATCGCCGATAAGGTGCTGCAGGAAGGCCGCGCGCTGGTGATCGCGCTCAACAAATGGGACGTGGCCGAGAATGCCTCCAGCCTGTTCAATGGCGTCAAGGGGGCGCTCGACGAGGGACTGGCGCAGGTGAAGGGTGTGCCGCTGCTCACGGTGTCCGCGGCGACCGGCAAGGGGCTGGATACCTTGCTCAAGGTCGCGTTCGAAACGCGCGATGCATGGTCGCGGCGGATCACCACCGGCCAGCTCAACCGCTGGTTCGAGCGCGCGATCGAAGCCAACCCGCCGCCCGCGCCCGGCGGCAAGCGGATCAAGCCGCGCTACGTCACCCAGGCCAAGACGCGCCCGCCGAGCTTCATTCTGTTCGGAACCCGGGTCGACCTGCTGCCCAAAAGCTATGAGCGCTATCTGGTGAACAGCATGCGCAAGGAGTTCGATTTCGGCGCGGTGCCGGTTCGGTTGACGATGCGACCGTCGAAGAACCCGTTCGATCGTGAATGAACTGATCCGGATCGACGCGCGGGGACTACGCTGCCCCTGGCCGGCGCTGCGGCTGGCGCGTGCGTTGCGGGGCGGGGCCGGAACGGTTGAGATTCTGGCCGACGATCCGGCGGCCGAGCGTGAGATCCGCGCACTTGCAGTCGCGCGCGGTGCGGGGATCGAAGTGATCGAAACCGATGGAGCCATCGCGTTTCGCATTGGTTGAATGCTGTCGCGTCAACCGGTCGTTTACTGATTTGCCCTTATTCATCATACAGATGAGCCGCATGTCGCGGGAGGGTGAATTGGCGTCGTACGATCCGAACAGGCTGGTGGACTGGGCTGCGTTCTCGCAGGCTCGCACCGAGCTGGGCGCCAATTTCGTCCGTATCCTCGGCTACTTCCATGAGGATGGCGTCAAATCGGTCGCGCAAATCGAAGAGGCGATGCGATCGAATAACGCGGCCGCACTGGTGCTTCCGGCGCATACGCTGAAGGGCGAATCGCAGCAATTTGGTGCGGAACCTCTCGCTGATTGTGCGGCAGCGATCGAAACGATCGCGCGGCATTGCGTCGAGAACCGCTACGAGCCGAGCGAGGCGCTGCAGCATGTCGTAGAGTTGCGCCCGCTGTTCGAGGCGACGTTGTCGCTGCTCGAGCGCGAGGCGAACCCGCTGGTGGAGCGGCGTCCGGCTGCGGCCTTTGGCCGCCGCCCAGGACTTTAGAGTCCCCTGACTGACGGGACGGCACACCGGCCGTCCCGTACTTCGTTCCCGAGCCTTACTCGGCCTCTTCAGGCTTGGAGTTGAGCTGGATATAGTTCTGGATGCCCATGCGTTCGATCATTTCGAACTGGGTTTCCAGCGTATCGACATGCTCTTCTTCGCTGTCGAGGATCTGGCGGAACAGGTCGCGGCTGACATAGTCGCGAACCTTCTCGCTATGCTCGATCGCGTCCTTGAGCACCGCAACCGCTTCATACTCCAGATCGAGATCGGCCTTGAGGACCTCTTCGACCGTCTCGCCGATACGCAGGCGGCCCAGTAGCTGGAAGTTGGGAAGACCGTCGAGGAACAGGATGCGCTCCGACACCATGTCGGCGTGCTTCATCTCGTCGATGGATTCGTGCCGTTCGAACTCGGCGAGCTTCTTGACGCCCCAGTGATTGAGCATGCGGTAGTGCAGCCAATATTGGTTGATCGCGGTGAGCTCGTTCTTGAGCACCTCGTTGAGATAGTCGATGACCTTGGGGTCGCCCTTCATGGCTGTCGTGCCTTCCGTTGAAATCCGGGCACGAGTATAGCGCCGAAACAGCGCCTCATACAGTCAAAAATGGCGGATTTCTGCGGTTTTCAGGACCTGCGAACGCTACGCAGCTGCACGCTCGGCATCGATAATGGCTCGCGCAAACGGCACGCACTGGCCGCATTTTGCCTGACGGCCGAGCGCACGATAGGCCTGGCACGCGCTCATCGCGCCGTCACGGGCTGCTTCCCGCACATCCTTTTCGCGAATTGCATTGCAGACGCAGACGACCATCGAAACCCTCACGCTATTCGCAACAGTTAGGGCGACTGAGAGTGATTCGCAATGGTTATTGCGTTGCGTTCGCAACTGATCGTTTGAGTGCGCCGCCGGCCATCGGCTGAAAGCTACCGCGCGCGAGGCTGCGCCAGAGCCATTCGAGCGGTCCATAGGCGAATCGCTCGAGCCAGGGTTTCGACCAGAGAAGCATCAGCGCCCAGATGGCGAAGACGACCAGATAGACTTCTGCGCGCGACAGTTCGCCGTACCAGCCCAGCCCATAGCCATAGAAGATCGTGGTGCAGATCAGGCTGGTGGCGAGATAGTTGGTGAACGCCATCCGGCCGGCTGCTGCAATGCGGGTGGTGAGCCCGCCGCCTGGACGCATGAGCAGGATGATGAGGCTTGCCCAGCCGAGAATCATCAGCGGGCGGACCGGAATGGTGAGCACGATGACGCCGAGCACGACCGAAGACATCGAGAAGTCCGCGCTGACGATCAGCGCGGCGAATGCGGAATAGGCGGGGATGCCGACACCGAACCCGATCGCGACCCAGCGCAGATAGCGCCGGCGGTCCCAGCTTCCGGTAAGCATGCCCGACCGGAATGCCGCCATCCCGAACAGCATATAGGCGAGCGTCTCGCAGCCGAACATGAACAGCGAGTCGAAGGGAGACGATGCGGCGGTCTTGAAGCGCTCAACCGCGATCTCCAGCCATCCGGCGCGATGCGTGCCAACGATATCGGCGATCACGGTATCGGATGGCACACCGAAGCCGAGCGTGAACGCTTCGATCGCTTCACGCGCCTGACGTGCGCTTTCCGGGTTCGGGTTGGTCAGTCCGGCCCGGGAGAATTCGAGGCCGGCAAACATTGCCAGCGCAACAAGCTGCTGGAGGACAAGGAATACGATGCCGAGACCGATCAGCCGCTTCACCGACGTGTTGCGGAAGAAGAACAGCAGCATGCCGATGATGGCATAGTGGTTGAGGATGTCGCCCCACCAGATCAGCCAGCAATGGAGCAGGCCGAAGACCAGCAGCCATATCATGCGCGCATAGTGGATCTTTGCGGCGCTCTCGCCCTTCGCCGTCGCGCCGTCGATGACCAGCAGCGTCGAGGCGCCGAAGAGGAAGGAGAACAGCCCGCGCATCTTGCCATCGAAGAAGATGAAGTTGCTGAGCCAGACGGCGAGGTCGAGACCTTCGGAGCCGCCATAGGCGCGCGGGTTCATATAGGCGGCGGGGGGCATGGCGAAGGCGATGATGTTGAGGAGCAGGATGCCCATCACCGCGACGCCGCGCACCGTGTCGAGCGTGAGGATGCGGTCGCGTGCCGTGGTCGCCATGAATTCCCCCCTGTGTTACGCGCTTGCTACACCGCCATCGAAGGCGGCGCTAGCGCCGTGCCACCAGCGCAATGGGGATGCCGACAAGCAGGATATGGAACAGCAACTGGCTGGCAATGGCGATCGCGCTGGGAAAGGTGCCGAAGCGCAACGGGACGACCAGCAGGTTCATCGCCACATAGGTGATCAGGCCGTAAACGACACCCCAGTAGATGGGCTGCGCCTTGAGTTTGGGAAAACGGTCCGCGGCGAGGACGAAGGCAACTGCCATGACCGCCATCAGCGTGAAATGTACGGCGAGGCCGAGCCCGGCACCGGCTGTGCCCCAGAGCTTTGCATCGGGGAAGGGGCCGGAAGCGACGTAGCGCAGCATCGCGTCCACCTGTCGCCCGAAGGCGAGCGTCATTCCGATCGCTGCAAGGATATCGAGCGTGCCTGCCACGAGCGTGGCGACGGCGATTCGCTTTGCGGTACTCCAGTTTTGCATCTTTCCCCCCTTGTTCCGTTCGCTGGTCAGCGCAGTTCCTTGCGGATCATCAGTTTCAATCCCGACCAGATCTCATCGACCGCACAAACCTTCACGTCGACAAGGCCGAGCGGAAGAGCGATCTCCCGGATCACATCCTCGGTAATATCGGTCTCCACTTTCGCGGCCTTTTTGGGCCACGAGACCCAGATGAAACCGCTGGGGGCAATGAGCTGCCGCAACGCAACCAGCTCGCAGTCGAGCCGGGCGCGTTCGGTGACGAAGACATGCGCCATGTCGATGCCGGCTCCGGGCGCAGCAAGCAGTTCGAGTCCAAGCGAGTCGAGTGCAATGTCGGCACGGACACTGGCAGGCATGTCGGCGATGAAGGCGCGCATGCCGGGCTTGAACCCGAGCTTGTCGGCGAGCGGAGTAGTCGAATAGCCGGCGGTCACTTGCTGTGGTTCCTCCCGTGATCCGTTCAGAAAGTAGCGAACATCGCCTACTCAAACGCGCGAGGCCGGGATTGTGCCAATCGGACCCGGCAGCACCGGGACGGAGGGTGGCACAAAATGACGCGGTAGGAAAACGCCAACCTCGTCCGCTGCTCTTGCTATGCAAGTATTAACCGCGCGCGCATAGAGTGTGGAGGATGAGTAGGAGTGCGCCAGACGCGGCCGCTGAGCTCGGCACAATGGCTGCCGGACGTGCAGATGTGGTCGCGACACGGCTGGCGCTGGCATTGCCGCTGATTTTCATCCCCGTTCATGCCGCCGTGGCGCTGATAACCCAAAATCCAATCGGGGCCGGAACCCTGGTGTTCGAGACGTCGGCGGTGCTGATCGCGGCGCTCGCTTGCGGGTGGCGGGGGCAGCGCAACGGAGGCCGCGCGCGGTCTGCCTGGCTGCTGGTTGCCTTCGCGATGTTCTGCTGGAGCGTCGGGGTCGGCTGGCAGCTGCTCGGCGCGCTGACGCTGGCCGACCATTATGGCACCGGCGCAATCTCGATGTTCCTGTTCGTGCTCTACGGCGTGCCGCTGGTGTTCCTGCTCGCCAGTCCGGACGGGGACCCCTGGCGCGCGCGGCTGGTCGACGGCGTACTGGCGGTGGTGCTGGGCGCGCTGTTCGGCGCCTATATCTTCAGCTTCGTCCACCTGTCCGGGGTCGTCGATACCGCGGACGAACTGACGCTGGCGCTGATGTTCGACATCCAGAACGCCTTCATCGCGATCTTTGCGCTCTTCCGCTACCGCGCGAGCGCGACCGAGCGGGAGTACCGGCTGTTCGGCACACTCGCGGCCTTCGCATGGGCCTATATGCTCGCTGCCGGATATTATAATCACTTCTGGGATCAGAGGATCGGTGCGCTGGTCAGCGTGGTCGTCGGGATCCCGTTCATTCTGCTCGCGGTTCTGGCGCTGCGCGGGCCAGCGGGATCTCCCGCTATCGATGCAAATGCGACACTTGCGCGGGTCGCCAGGACCGGAAGCCCGCTGATCCTGCCGCTGAGCCTGCTGATCGTCTCGGCAGCTTTGGTCCCGGTCATGCCCGCGTTGGCGATCGCCGGATGCGTTGCTGCGACATTGGGCTATGGCCTGCGCGCGGTGCTGGCCCAACTACATGGCATGAGCGAACGCGACAGGCTGGCGCAGCTGTCGCAGGTCGACGCGCTGACCGGGCTTCCCAACCGCCGCCAGTTCGACGAGGCATTGCGCCGCGAGCTGGTGCGTGCGGACCGAGGCGGGCAGGGGCTGGCGCTGCTGATGATCGATATCGACCATTTCAAGCTGCTCAACGATACGCTGGGGCACCAAGCTGGTGACGAACGGCTGCGCGACGTGGCGGAGGCGCTTCAGGCCCGCGCGACGCGCGCGACGGATGTCGTCGCGCGCTATGGCGGCGAGGAGTTCGCGGCGATCCTGCCGGGCGCGAGCCCTGCCGAAGCGCTGGGCGTCGCGGAATCGATGCGGATCGCGATCGATGCGCTCGCGCTCGCGTCCCCCGCGCCCGATGGCCGGGTGACGGTCAGCATCGGCGTCGCACGGCTGACCGAAGTCGATGGCGACGCCGGGCAGCGGCTGATCGAGCGCGCCGATGCCGCCCTCTATGATTCCAAGCGCGCCGGGCGCAACCGCGTTACCGCGGCCTGGCCGGTGGACGAATCCTCGCGCTCGGTGAGCCGCTAGACGCTCAGTTCGCCGCCGGTCCCATCAGCGCAGGGAAGAAGCCCTCATGTGCGGCGCGCAGATCGTCGAGCTTCACGCACCAGTCGCCTTCGTCCAGCTCGAAGATCAGCCGGTCCTTGATCGTACGGCCGAGCGGGTCGGCCGGAACGTCCGCTTCAGCGGCTGCGGTGAGGAATTCGGTCAGCGCTTCATCGGGAACGGTGACGAGGTAGAGGCCCTGATCCTCGCCGAAGAACGAGCCGGCGATTCCGAAAGGCTGCGCCTGATCGATCATCGCGCCGATCCCTGACGCCAGCGCCATTTCGGCGAGGCTGACGGCAAGGCCGCCGTCGGAGACGTCGTGCACGGCGTTGACAACGCCGCGACCGATCATCGCGCGGATGAAGTCACCGGTGCGCTTCTCTGCCTTCAAATCGACGGGCGGGGGCGGGCCTTCCTCGCGGCCATGGATCTCGCGCAGCCAGATCGACTGGCCGAGATGACCGCTGCGCTCGCCGACCGCGATGATCGCCTCGCCGGTGGCCTTGAAGCCGATCGTCATCGACTTCGACCAGTCGGCGAGGATGCCGACGCCGCCGATCGCCGGGGTCGGCAGGATCGCGCTGCCGCCGCCCGTCGCCTTGCTCTCGT
>CAZBYE010000152.1:0-7984 GCA_964496045.1 uncultured Stakelama sp. | reverse complement strand
GTTTCCTCATCGGTGGCGTTCGGCGCGACGTCGATCATATCGTGATTGTCGCGCGGCGTCATATTGGCGCTGCCGTAAAAGCACTTCATCCGCTCGGCCTGCCCGCGGCGGGTGCCGAAGGCGCTGGCAATGTCGTCAGTAATGTCCGCCGACCCGCTCGGGATCGACGACAGGCCAGTGAGCACGCCATCCTTATAGACCGACACGTTGGTCACGCCCGCGCCAATCTCGACCAGCGCGACGCCCAGCTCACGCTCTTCTTCGGACAGGCAGGCAAGCCCCGTTGCGACGGGCGCAGCGATGATCGACTTGACCTCAAGATGCGCGGAACGGACACACAGATCGAGGTTGCGCACCGGCGCGCCCTCGGTCGAGACGACATGGATATCGACCCCCATCCGTTCGGCGTGCAGACCCTTGGGCTGCTTGACCCCGGCAAGACCGTCGAGCGTGTAGCGCGTCGGCTGCGCGTGCAGCACCATCCGCCCGCCCGGATTGATCGACTCCCGCCCCGCGCGCAGCAGATCGTCGATGTCCGACTGTTCAACGCGATGCCCGCCCAGATCGACTTCGAGCCGCAGGATGTCGGACACAAGACCACCGGCGGAGAAGCTGACCCAGACATCCTCGATATTGGTGCCGGCGATCCGTTCGGCCTGCTCGACCGCTTCGCGCACCGCAATCTCGGTCGCGTGCATGTCGGCGACATAGCCGCGCTGGACGCCACGGCTCTCGCGCTGGCCGGTGCCGAGCACCACCAGTTCGCCGCCGTCCCCCTTTTGAGCGATCAGCGCCGACACTTTGGACGAACCGATGTCCAGTGCGGTGATCAATCCCTCGGGCGCTGTCTTTGCCATCTTCCCTACCCCCTACTCACTCACACCGGCGGTTTCGATCTGCTTGGGCGCCGTTTGTCCCGGCATCCGCACCACCAACCGCGTCGGATCACGCATATCGAACTTCAGATATCCCCGGCCGAGCAACCGGTCCGCTCCGTCCAGCTCGGCAAACTTCTTCAGCGCCTTGGCCGCCAATGCCTCACCCTCGGGCAGCGCCAGCCGCTCCCCCGTGTTGAACGACAGGTCCCAGCGCCGGTTCCCGATCCAGGTCGCCGCCTTGACCAGCGGCTTGAGCGCGGGTGCAGCGTCGAGCAGCTGCTGATAGGCGGGCTGCTGGGCATAGGCGCCGTCGCCGATCACCAGCGGCAGATCAGGCATCGCCTCCGCCGAAACCGGCTCGAGCAGCACGCCTTCGCTGTCGATCAGCATCAGCTGACCCTGATGCTGCCAGACCGCCGCTGCCTTGCGTTCGACGATCTGGACGATCACGGTATCCGGCATCCGGCGTGAGACGCGCGCGTCGGCGACCCAGCCGATCGTCATCAGCTTGCCGCGCACCTCGTCGAGGTTGACCAGCGGCATCGGCTGCGATTTCGCGCCAAAGGCATAGTCGAACACGGTTTCCTTGTCGGCGCGCTTGATGCCGCTCACTTCGACGTTCTCGACGCGGAAGCCCGCGCGTCCGATCCCCTCGGCGACGGCGGTGCCGACGATACCGGGCACGCCGAACAAGGTCGCAACGCCCAGTGCCGCGGCGACCGCGACCCCGGTGATACCCCAGACGGTGATCTTGTGCAGCGTCGCTTCGCTGACAGGCAGCGCTGCAACCGCGAGGTCGAGGACGTTCGCCTGCTTTTTCTTGGGCTGTTGCGCGCGCCGCTTCGGCTTGACCGCGGGACGCTTTGCCGGGCTGGGCTTGCGGCTCATCCGGCCACCTCGACGGGCGCATCCGCCATCGCCTCATCAACAATCGCCTGCACCAGCTGCGCATAGCTCATGCCGAGCTTCTTCGCCTGTTCCGGGACAAGGCTGAGCGGGGTCATGCCGGGCTGGGTATTCACCTCGAGCAGGAACAGGCCCTCGACGCCGAGATGGTCGTCCCAGCGGAAGTCCGATCGCGACGCGCCCTTACAGCCGAGCAGCCGGTGCGCGTCGAGCGCAAGGCGCTTGCACGCTTCGGTGATCTCGTCGGGGATTTCAGCCGGGCAGATATGCTCGGTCAGGCCGTCGGTATATTTGGCGTCGAAATCATAGAAGCCGCTCTTGGGCTTCAATTCGGTCACCATCAGCGCCTGTCCGCCCAGTACCGCGGTGGTCAGCTCGCGTCCGCGAATGAACGGTTCGGCGAGCAGTTCGTCGAACTCCTGCCAGGGCCCGGTCGCCTGCGGCGAGATCGGGTTGCCGTAATTACCCTCGACGGTGACGATCGCAACGCCGACCGACGAGCCTTCATTGACGGGCTTGAGCACATAGGGGCGCGGCAGCGGGTCGCGCGCGTACAGCGCCTCGGTACGGACGATATGGCCGCCCGGCATCGGGATGCCCTGCGGCACCAGCGCCTGCTTGGTCAGCTGCTTGTCGATCGCGATGACCGATGTGACCATGCCCGAATGGGTGTATTTGAGGCCCATCAGGTCGAGCATGCCCTGCACCGTCCCGTCCTCGCCGGGGGTCCCGTGCAGCGCATTGAAGACCAGATCGGGATTGGCGGCGGCAAGCTTCGCCGCGACGTCGCGGCCCATATCGATCCGCGTGACCGTGTGGCCAAGCGACTCCAGCGCATCGGCGATACCGGTCCCGGACATCAGCGACACCGGCCGCTCCGCCGACCAGCCGCCCATCAGCACGACGATATGGAGGGGCTTCACCGATACGCTCACTTGCTCACTCCAACACGCTGGATTTCCCATTCCAGCTCAATCCCTGAACTCGCCTTGACCTTGGCCCGGACCTCTTCACCCAGCTCCTCGATATCCGCACTGGTGGCGTCACCGGTGTTGAGCAGGAAGTTGGTGTGCTTTTCGCTGACCTGTGCGCCGCCCTTGCGCAGGCCGCGGCAGCCCGCCGCATCGACCAGCCGCCACGCCTTGTCGCCGGGCGGGTTCTTGAAGGTCGACCCGCCGGTCTTGCTGCGCAGCGGCTGCGATTCCTCGCGCGCAGCGGCGATGCGGTCCATCTCAGCCTGAATGGCGGCGGGATCGCCCGGCTCGCCGCGGAAGGTCGCGCTGACCACCACCGCGCCCTCGGGCAGTTCGGAGTGGCGATAGGTATAGCCAAGCGCATCGACCGCCATCGTCTGCCGCTCGCCCGAGCGCAGCACAATCTCGCATTCGACCAGCACGTCCGCGGTCTCGCGGCCATAGGCGCCGCCGTTCATCCGCACGAAGCCGCCGACCGTGCCGGGGATCGAGCGCAGGAACTCGACGCCGGTGATTCCGGCATCGCGTGCACTTGAGGAAACAAGGATGCCGCTCGCTCCGCCGCCGCATTTCAGCGTCGTCGGGTCGACCCGCTCGATCTTCGCAAAGGGCTTGCCCAGCCGCACCACCACGCCGGGTACTCCGCCGTCGCGGACGATCAGGTTGGAGCCGAGCCCCAGCGCCATCACCGGCACGTCCGCATCCAGCTCGCGCAGGAAATCGGCGAGATCGTCGACATCCGCAGGCTCGAACAGCCATTGCGCGGTGCCGCCGCTTTTGAACCACACCAGCGGCGCCAGCGGCGCATCGGCGTTGAGCTTGCCGCGGACTTTGGGGAGCAGCGCGACGTTCACTTCACCCCCCACAATTTTGCCCATTGTTTCCAGTACTTAAGATTTGCCTCGGCCGCCTTCTGGCCAGCCTGCTGGAGGTCGTTCACCTGCCCACCCGCATCGAGCAGCTTCTGCGCTGCGTCGAGATGCGCCCTTTGCGCGCGGATGATCTCGCGCTGCATGTCGGTGGCGAGGGTGAACCAGTCGCTCATACGGCCTGCTTGCGCTGCGCGTTCACGGCGTCGGCAAGGCCCGCGGCCCATTTCGTGATATCCCCTGCACCCAGGCACACGATCAGGTCGCCCGGCTGGGCGATGTTCGCCACTTTCTCGGCCAGCGCCGCGGCATCGGCGATGGTCGCCGCCGCGCGATGCCCGCGCTCGCTGGTGCGCGCGACCAAAGCGTCGGCGTCGATGCCCTCGACCGGCGCCTCGCCCGCGGCATAGACCGGGGTCACGAACACCATGTCGGCGTCGTTGAACGCCTGAGCGAAGTCGTCCATCAGATTGCCGAGGCGCGAATAGCGGTGCGGCTGGACGACCGCGATCACCCGGCCCTCAACGCTCTCGCGCGCCGCCGACAGCACCGCGCGGATCTCGACCGGATGGTGGCCGTAATCGTCGATCACGATCGCCGGATTGCCGCTGTCGAACCCGATCTCACCGACCTTGGTGAAGCGCCGCTTGACCCCGCCGAACTTGGCGAAGCCGTTCTGGATGGTCGCGTCGTCGATGCCCATCTCAAGCGCCACACCGATCGCAGCGAGCGCATTCTGGACATTGTGGCGGCCCGGCATCGGCAGCTCGATCCCCTCGATCGAGCGCGTGGCGCCGTCGCGGCTGCGAATGATCGCCTCGAACCGGTTGCCGCCCGGATAGGGCTGGACGTTGACCCCGCGCACATCGGCGCTGGCGGCAAATCCATAGGTCACGATCCGCCGGTCGCGGACGCGCGGGATGATCGCCTGCACTTCGGGATGGTCGAGGCACAGCAACGCCGCGCCGTAGAAGGGCACATTCTCGACGAACTCGACATAGGCGTCCTTCGCCTTGTCGAAGCTGCCATAGTGATCGAGATGCTCGGGATCGATGTTGGTAACCACCGCGATCGTCCCGTCGAGGCGCAGGAAGCTGCCGTCGCTCTCGTCGGCCTCGACCACCATCCACTCGCTGTCGCCGAGGCGCGCGTTCGAGCCGTATTGGTTGATGATGCCGCCGTTGATGACCGTGGGATCGACCCCGCCCGCATCGAGCAGCGCCGCGATCATGCTCGTCGTCGTCGTCTTGCCGTGCGTGCCCGCCACCGCAACGGTGGACTTGAGGCGCATCAGCTCGGCGAGCATCTCGGCGCGGCGAACCACGGGGATGCGGTTCGCATACGCGGCCTGAACCTCCGGGTTGTCGCGCTTGATCGCGGTCGAGGTAACGACCACCGCGGCGTCGCCGAGATTGTCGGCTGACTGACCGATCGCGATCGAAATGCCGCGCTTGCGCAGCCCCTCGACGACATAGCCCTCAGCGCTGTCGCTGCCCTGAACCTTATAGCCGAGATTGTGCATCACCTCGGCGATGCCGGACATGCCGATCCCGCCGATCCCGACGAAATGGATGGTGCCGATATCCTTGGCGACGCCCTTCATGCGTAAGCTGCCCCTTCGATCTTCTGAGGTTTCGCGTGCCCCTGCCCGGCCGAAGCCCAGTCGGCATCGATCGACTCCACCAGGTCCGCCAGATCGCGTACCGCATCGGGCCGGCCGACGCTGCGCGCGCACGCTGCGGCATTGGCGAGCGCGTCCGGCTCCAACCCCAGTTTCTGCATCTGCTTGGCGAGTTCCTGCGCGGTGAAGGCACGCTGCGCGATGGTCCGTGCACCGCCCGCTTCGCTGATCTCGCGCGCATTGGCGGTCTGGTGATCGTCGGTCGAGGACGGCAACGGCACGAGGATCGCCGGACGGCCCGCCACGGTCAGCTCGGCGATGGTCGACGCGCCCGCACGCGCGATCACCAAATGCGCCCAGGCCAGCCGCTCGGGCAGATCGGGCAGATAGGTCGCGATTTCCGCCGGGATGCCGTGCTCGGCATATTTGCGGCGAACCTCGTCGATATCCTCCAGCCGCGCCTGATGCGTCACCTGAAGCCGGCGGCGGAAGTGGACGGGCAGCAGCGCGAGGCCGTCAGGGACGACCTGCGACAGGATCGACGCGCCCTGACTGCCACCGGTCACCAGCACGCGGAAGATGCTCTCTTCGTCCAGCGCCGGATAGGGCTTCAGGCGAAGGTCGAGTACCGCCTGCCGCACCGGGTTACCTACCAGATGCGTCTTGATCGCGTGGCTTTCCTTGAGCCGCTCGACGTCCGCGTAACGGGTCGCGATCGCCGCGACCTTGCCTGCCACCAGACGGTTGACCCGGCCGAGCACGGCATTCTGCTCGTGGATCACTGCCGGCACTTTGGCCGAGAACGCTGCCATCAACGCAGGAAGCGAAGCATAGCCGCCGAACGCGATCACCGCCGATGGGCGGAACTCGCGATAAAGCGCGCGCGCCTGCGCCCGCCCCTTGCGCATGGCATTGGCCGCCTTGAGCCAGCCGATCGGGCCGCCCGAGAAGCGCGAGGCCGGAACAACGCGCGTCTCGATCCCATCGAACAGGTCGGGGAAGCGCACGCCGCGCTCATCCGAAACCAGCGCGACCTTATGCCCGCGCCGCATCAGTTCGGTCGCCAATGCCGCCGCCGGGACCATGTGCCCGCCCGTGCCGCCAGCCGCCAATACGTAACGCTTTCCCGAACTCATCAACCGCTTCCCCGAACCGTGTAAGGCGAACGCTTGAGATACGGATTCCGCCGCGTGAACGCGAGCAATAGTCCCATGCCGATCGACAGCGCGACCATCGATGAGCCGCCATAGGAAATGAAGGGCAAGGTCATGCCCTTGGAAGGCGCAAGGCCGGTGTTCACCGCCATATTGATCAGCGCCTGAATCCCGAATTGGGCCGCCAGCCCGGCCGCGGCGAGCAGACGGAAATTGTCCTCCTCATCGAGTAGCCTGACCAGCACCCGCAGGATGATCGCGAGATAGAGGATCGCGATGCCAATGCACGCGATCAGCCCGAACTCCTCGCCCACGACTGAGAAGATATAGTCGGTATGTGCCTCAGGCAGCTTGAACTTGACCGTGCCGCCTCCCGGCCCGGTGCCGGTCGCGCCGCCGCCGGTGAGCACCGCATGCGCCATGTCGGTCTGGTAATGCTCTGCTGCCGCCTTTTCAGGATCGGGAAACAGGAAACTATCAATGCGCGTCCGTGCCGTATCGTAGAACAGATAGGCCGCGACCACGCCCGCAACCGCACCACCGCCCAGCACGCCCATTGCGCGGGTCGAGATGCCCGCGAGCATCAGCAGCACGATCCACACCAGGCCGAACACCATGGTCTGGCCGAAATCGGGCTGCTTCATCAGCAGCGCCGCAACCACGGCGGTCATCAGACCCGTGAGCGGGATCACCGGCAGATCCGCGTCCTTCGAGCGCATCGACAGCAGCCAGGCGACCGTGACGATGAAGAAGGGCTTGAGGAACTCCGATGGCTGCACACTCGCGAAGCCGAAGCCGATCCAGCGCCGCGCACCGTTGATCTCGGCGCCGAAGAACGCGGCCACCGCGACCAACACGATGCAGATCGCAGTGCCGACGATCGCCATGCGTCGCGCAAAGCTGACGGGCAGCATCGAAACCACGAGCAGCACCGGCACCGACAGACCGACCCAGACCGCCTGCCGCCAGAAATAGTGCATCGACGCGAACTGCGTGCTGCCATCCGAATAGCGCACCGCAGAGGCAGGCGAAGCGGCCGCGACGGCGACCAGTCCGATACCGATCAGCAAGACCGCGAGCAGCAGCAGCATGCGATCGATTTCCCAGAACCACAGGCCGAAGCTGGAATTGCTTCCGCGGCTCAGCTTGTCCTCGACCTTGGCGCGCCAGCCCTTGCTGCGCACGACGGGCAGGTTCCGCCTCACATCGGTCATTGCAGCGCCCCCACCGTTTCGCGGAACTGTGCCCCGCGGTCTTCGAAATCCCTGAACTGGTCAAACGACGCGCAGGCCGGCGACAGCAGCACCACAGGCTCGGCAAGACCCGACGCTTCCGCATCGCGCGCGGCGTGCGGCACGGCGCCTTCCAAAGTCCCGCTAATCTCGTGCGGAATGTCGCCTAGGGTTTTCGCAAATTCCTGCGCCGCCTCGCCGATCAGATAGGCCTTGCGGATACGCGGGAAGAATTCGCGCAAGCTTTCGATGCCGCCGGTTTTCGGCTTGCCGCCTGCGATCCAGAAAATATCCTTGAACGACGACAGCGCGCGGGCCGCGGCATCCGCATTGGTTCCCTTGGAGTCGTT
>CAZBYE010000151.1:0-7984 GCA_964496045.1 uncultured Stakelama sp. | reverse complement strand
CTACCCCCCCAGCTCCGGACGCTTCACCCCCTCCGGACGCTTCGCCTGATCCAGCCCGAAGGCATGGGGTTGCGATAGCGAGGCCGTGTAGATTTCGGTGCGGGCCGCTTCATCGATGGACGCGGCTTCTTTCCACTCCGCCGCGACCGGATAGACTTCGGACACACATCACTCCCCGTATTTACCGCCACCGCGCAGCACCGCTGACACGGCGGCGGTCCCCCAAGAATATGCTTGTCGTTCTCAGCGCACCGGCAGCGGCGGTGCCTTTGCCGCGGGGAGCGAAACCTTGAGTTCCCGCGCCAGCGTGGGCGCAATCTGGCGCATGTCGATCGTGCCGAGATTCTTGCCGGCCGCGATCCCGGGGCCGGTGATAAAGAAGGACGAGTGCATGTCCGGGCGAACGTCTCGCGTCGAGAAGGCGCCGTGCGAGCCGCCCTTGGATTTCTTCACCAGCACGCCGGACATGGCATTGCCCATCTTATAGCCCGGCTTGAACCCGACGACATAGGCGACGCCCGGCGGAAGCCCGCGGTTCGCATAGTCCTCGCGTGCATAGATCTTCTCGATACCGTTCGCCGGATCGGCGGCGAGCTTCTGAAGATAGGCGAGGGTTTCGGCGCGGACCTGCTGGTCCTTCGGATTCTGGAACACGATCACCGCTGAACTGCCGACATACCAGGCAAAGGCCTTCCACGACGTGACGACGCGATCTTCGCCTTCGCCGCTGAGCTTGATGAAGCCGGCATCGACCAGCCCGGCGTTGAGGTTCACCTGATGCGTCACCGCGTCGAAGCCGTGATCGGAGACAATCGCGACGACGGAGCCGGGGAATGCCTTGCGATGCGCGGCCACGACGCGACCGATCTGGGTATCGATCCGTTCGAGCGCGGCGTTACCCTCCGCGCTGAACGGGCCATGTTCATGCTGGGCATGATCGCCCGCGACGAAATGGACCGTGAGCAGATCGGGGCGCTTCTGTTCGATCAGCGCGATCGCATCGTCGGCGATCTTCACATCGTCCTCGTCATTGCCTTCGACCAGATTGAAATCGATGTCGTGAGCCTTCTTGGTCACAGGCCAGAAGATGCTGGCAGTCCGGAGCTTCGCCTTCTTCGCCGCGCCCCACAGCGTCGGCGCCTTGATTTCCGCATAGGCGCTGTAGCCCTTGGGCAGCTTGGCCGTCGCCGCGAAGGGGCGGTTATTGTAGATGCCATGCTCGAGCGGCAGCACCCCCGTCACCAGCGTGGTGTGGTTGGGATTGGTGACGGTGGGGTTCACGTTGATCACCTGCTGTGCATAGCTCCCCTCCTTGAGGAAGCCGCGCAGCACGGGGATGGCGAGCCGATGCTTGTCGGCCTCCAGAACCGCATCAGGCCGCATGCCGTCGATCGAGATCAGCAGCACCGGATGGCGTGCTTGTGTTTCTGCGGCCGTTTGCGGCGTGCCGGGACGCGCCACGACCGATCCGTTGGAGAGGCTCGCGATCGCGGCAATCGCGATCGTGGCCTGAAGAATGCGCCGTCGCTTCATCACTGACTCCATTTGCTCTTCCGGACCGGGCAGGTGGGCGGCCTAGAAGCGATGCTCGAGCTTGACCTTGAACTGGCGCCCGCGCGGATTGACGGTGCCGACGAAATAACCCTCATCCTCGTCCGCGACCGGCGGCCAGGTGTTGAAGACATTGTTGATGCCGAAGGTGAAGCGCGTTTTGCTGTCGGGCCCGAGCGCGGTGGTGACGCGCAGATTGTGCAGCACCGCGGGCTTCACCCGCATGTAATAGCGGTTGATGCCATTGTCGTTGAACACGGTGATGGTCTTGGGCTTGCCCAGCGCCTCGTAGATTGCCTGGGTGGTCGAGGCCGAGCTGTCGGCATAGGCGCCGAAATAGCTGGTGAACCAGTTGACCGACCAGCGGCCGCTGCGCCAGCCGAGCGACAAATTGCCCTTCCACTTCGGACGGCGATTCTTGCCGAGTTCGTCGGTGACGATGCCGTCGTCGGCGAGTTCTTCGTCGCGCTTGAGATAGTTGGTCGCCTCGGCCTTGAGCGTGAACTGGCCGAGACCGAAATCGGGCAGGCGCCAGTTGAGCGCGAAGTCGATGCCCGCCAGCTTACGTGAGCCAAGATTGATATAGTCGTTGATCAGGCTGGTGATCTCCCCGACCGTGGCGCGCTTGGTGGCGTTGGTCGGCTGGGCGGCATTGTACGCGGCGAAGGCGGCAATGTCGGCGGCGGTCGGCGCACGGCGCGTGACGCGGCTGTTGCCGGCATAACTCGCGGTGCCTGAACCGAGATTGATCTGACCGATCGGCGTGCCCGAAGCGAGCGCCGCCTGGGTCGCGAGATCGAGCAGCAGCTCGTCGGTCGCCAGCACTTCGGCATTGCCGAGCGCGGTGATCGCGTCGCGCTGATAGAGGTTCCAATAGTCGACGGTCAGTGAAAGGCCGCGGACGCCCGGCACGTCGAGCACCAACCCCGCGCCGAAGTTCTTCGCCCGCTCAGGATTGAGCCGGTCATTGCCCTGACGGAAGGTTCGCCGCGGGGCGTTGTCGTCCGCCGCCGAGTTGGTGACGTCGAAGCGGTAGGGATCCTGCGTATAGTTCACGCGCAGCAGCGGGGTGGTGTTGGTCTGGGCAAGGTTCGGCGCGCGGAAGGATTCGTTGTACGACGCACGCAGCTTGAGCCAGGGCGTCGGGCCCCAGAGCACGCTGAACTTGGGCGTGGTGCTCGACCCGTGGATCGAAAAGCGCTCATGCCGGATCGCGGCGCTGAGTTCGAGCACCTTGAACAGGAAGAAGGAATTGTCGCGCGTGACCAGGGGCAGCGCGATCTCCGCATAGCCCGCCTGGATGTTCTGCTTGGCGTGGATGTCCGAGTTCGGGCTCATCGCGATGAAGTCATTGTCATTCTCGCGCAGATAGGGGAACTGGCTGCCCGAACCCGGCGGGTTGAGGCCCGCATAGGGCGCCTTCCACGCATCGTAGCGTTCCCAGCGCGCCTCGGCGCCCGCCGCGACCTGGATATTGCCGCCGCCGAAGGGGAGCTTCCACAATTCGCCAGCGATCTTCGCGTCCCAGACGATCAGCTGGGTCTTACCGTAACGGTTGTCGGTATCGTACATCGGGTCGGTGACCGATGCGGGATTGAGATAGGGCTGGTCCGCGACGACGCGATTGTTCACCACTTTGAAGGTTACCGGGAACGGGTTGTACGCGGTCGCGTCGGTGCGGTTGAGCGCCATGCGCAACAGCGATTCACGATAGATGTTCGACTCGGTCTCGTGGCTGTAGGCGCCCGAGATCAGCACGCCGCTTTCCCATGACCAGTTGCGACCGAAATTGCCGCGTGCACCCGCGAGCGCGCGATAGAAGCTCGAATTCACCTGGATATAGCGTTGCCGGGTACCCGGCGGGATCAGGCCGGAGACGATGGTGACATCGGCTGGCGTACCCACGATGCGCGATGTGCCGTCGGCGTTGGGTGCTCCCGTGGGATGATAGAAGCGCACGCCGAACGGATTGTAGGGGTTCGAGGCGGGAACGTAGAGTCCCGGCTCGTTGACGTTCTGCATGTTCGCTTCTTCGCGCTGGCTCTTCGCGCGCGAGCCCGAATAGATCACGTCGCCGAAGACGGTCAGGCTGTCGTTGAACTCGTGCTCGATGAACCCGGCCAGGTTGAGGCGCTTGAGCGCGGGCACCAGCGTGCGATGCGGCAGGCGGTTGTCGTAATATTCGTCCTCGGCGCCGCCCAGCGTGCGCGATGGCGCGGTCTGCTTGAAATTCACCGCGCCGTCGGCACCGGGATAGAGGAAGAAGGTGCCGTCGGTCGCCACCGTCGCGACGCCGCCGGTCGGCGAGGTCGAGGTGGAGATACCGCGGTTGCCGTCGGGACGGCCGCCGTTGAAGGTCAGGAAGTCCGACTGGATGAAGCCGCGGCGATACTGGCCGTAATGGGTGATCGTGCTGCCGTTATCGAGATCATTATCGCGCGAGAAATTGGCGCCGGTCGCGGGATCGACGATCGCCTCGCCATTCCACGGTGCGGGCAGTTCGCGCGTGCGCCGCAGATCGGACTGGGAGCCCCATTTGCGGTCGCCGAACAACAGCTGGTTGCGATCGAAATAGTCGGCGGAGACGCCGATCGAGGTATGGCCGAACTGGAAGGTCTTGGCCGCGGTGATGCGGAACTCGTCGGCCCCGCCATCGTCGGTGATCGCGCTTTCGATCGAAATCCGGCCGCGGTCCTTGCCCGGATCGATGATGTTGTTGATCACGCCCGCGGCAGCATCGGAACCGTAGATCGCCGAGGCACCGTCACGCAGCACCTCGACCCGCGAGATCAGCGAGGTGGGAACGACATTGGCGTTGGCCGAGAGCGAGGGCACGCCCTGATCGGTGCCGGTGATCGGGTGCGGCGCGAGGCGGCGGCCGTTGATAAGCAGCAACGTACTGCCCGCGCCAATGCCGCGAAGATCGGGGGAGGAAACGTCGCCGCGTGCGCCCTGGGATGCGATCGTACCCTCATTGATCTCGGGCGGGGCGGCGGACGGCAGGGTTTCGTAGAGGTCGGCGCCGGTGGAGCCGCCGCGCAGGTCGATTTCGGACTGGTCGATGACGGTGACCGGCAGCGCGCCTTCCTGCGCCTGGCGCAGGTTGGAGCCGGTGACGACGACTTCCTTGGTGTCCTCCGGCGCCTCAACATCGGCGGGTTGTTCGACGATCTGTGCATGCGCGCCAGCGGTCAGCGCCAACACGGCCAGAATCGCGGTGCCGCAACGAATCGAATGACGAATTGCCATTTGTCCCCTCCTGTAATCTCGACAAATCCAGCCCGATAGGAACGTCATTTCCCCGTCGCCCCGACGTGGGAATTGGCGGGCTCCAGCGTCCTGCTTCGTCGATGTTTCTAGGAAGCTAGCATGGCTCATTTATGTCGAAATAGACGTGCATTACCGATATATGGAACGAGAATTTCGATGGATGAACCTGCATGACCCTGACTCAGCTTCGCGCGTTCGTCGCCGTCGCCCGCTACAATGGCTTCACCGCCGCGGCGCGCGCGCTCAACATGAGCCAGACCACGATCACCTCGCAGATCCAGGCGCTCGAAGAGGAGCACGGTATCCGCCTGTTCGAGCGGCGGGGGCGTCGCATTGAGCTGACCGAGATCGGTCGCGAGTTCCTGGACCTTGCGCGCCGGATGACGGGGCTGGAGGACGATGCGGCGATGATGCTGAAGGACAGCGCGCAGATGCGCAGCGGGTCGCTCAAGATCGGCGCGGTCAGCCCGTTCCACGTCATCGAGATGATCGAGACATTCAATGCCAGCTATCCCGACGTGTTTCTGTCGATGGCGCTGGGCAATTCCGAATCGGTGCTGCGCGAGCTCGCCAATTATGGATGCGACGTCGGGATCATGGCGCGAGACACCGACGACGATCGCTACCATGTGCAACATTATGCGAGCTATCCGGTGATCGCATTCGTCCGGCGCGACCACCGGCTGGCGGCGCTCCGGACGATCGAGCTGACCAGCCTGGCCGAGGAGAAACTGCTGATGCGCGAGCGCGGATCGACCACGCGGCGCGCGCTGGAAGACGGGTTCGCGACGATCGGCGCGATGCCGCGTGTGGCGATGGAGATCGGCAGCCGCGAAGCGATCCGCGAGGCGGTGATCCGCGGCCTGGGCATCGGAACGGTGTCCGAGTCCGAGTATATCCCCGACGAGCAGCTCCACCCGCTGCCGATCGCGGGCTCACCCGTCCTGACCCATATCTATGTCTGCTGTCTGCGCGAACGGCGGCGCAGCCGGATCATCGCGTCATTCTTCGAGACGCTGCGCGCAACCAAGGCCGGGCGTGCGACGCGGAACTGAACGATAAGGGGCAGACCGGGCCGGGAGAACCCGGTCCGCCCCGGGGGAATCACCGGCGAATGAACATCGCCACCGTCGCGCTGGCGGCGCTGGCTGCGGCGACGATCAGGAATACCAGCGACGTGTCGTGGTGCGTATCCATGAACCCGCCGATCAGCGGTTCGCCGAGCCCTGCAAAGAGATAGGCGAAGAAGTTCATGATCCCGACGGCGGTGCCCGACCGCTTGTTGCCGACCAGATCGGGGCAGAGCGCCCAGAAGGACGATTGCGGACCGTAGACGAAGAAGCCGCACAGGAAGAGCGTGGCGAGGCCGAGATACACCTGGCTGGTCGGGATGGTGTACATGAACAGCGAGGTGATCGTGGCAAGCACCATGTAGAGAACGATCGCGAGATAGCGTTTCGACCCGAAGACATTGTCGGAGACCCAGCCATTGGTGGCCGCGCCGATCGCCATGCCGACGGGGAGCGCGACCGCGATCCATTGCGGATCGATGAAGCTGTTCGCTGGCGCGGCGTCGCCGCTCCCGCCGAGGAAGTGCACGGGGACCCAGACGATCAGGCCGTAGCGCGCGGCGTTCTGGAACCCGATGGCGAGGCCGCCGAGCAGCAGCCGCCAGTTGGACAGCACCGCCTTGTAGCGCTGCCACGACCCCTCGTCGTCGGCGACCGCGGCATCGGCGGCGCTGTCATCATCATCGTCATGCGGCGACCGGAAACCGAGATCCTCGGGACGTTCGCGCGCGATGAGATAGAAGGAGATGCCGCCGACCAGCATCAGCAGCACCGGCAGGCGGAAGATCCAGCGCCAGTCGAGCGCCAGCGTGTGCACGACGACGATCGATGTGACGAACGACAGCACCGACGCCATGCCCGCGGCAAAGACGTAGAAACCGAAGATCTTGCCGCGCTCGTGCTTGCCGAACCAGTTGGACAGAAGACGGCTGCCGGGCGCCCAACCCAAGGCCTGGAAATAGCCGTTAAGCCCCCACAGCGCGCCGAGGCTGACAACACCGGTTGCGAAGCTCGCCGCCCAATTGGCGATGCACGAGAGGATCGCGCCGGCGCTCATCACGCGGCGGCCGCCGAACTTGTCGCCGATATTGCCGTTGATCGCCTGTCCGATCGCATAGCACCACAGCAGCGCCGCACTCACCCAGCCCAGTGTCTCCTTCGACACGCCGAACTCGGCCTGGATGCCGGGGATGGCGAAGCCGAAGGTCTGCCGGCCCGTATAGAAGAACAGGTAGCAGAACATCGCGGCGAGCAGCATCCGCCGCTGTGCGCTGCGGAAACCCGGCTGTTCACCGGACGAAACCTGGCCGGTCATACCGCCCTGTTGAACATAGTTCATACGCATCCCTCCGGTGGCATTGCCACGGCGCACCATTATTATCGTTTTATTACAATTATTTGGTTCTAGCTCAGACGCTCCACGGCATCGACCAGGTGCGCACGTTGGTGAAGCCCTTCATCGCCTCGACCACGCCCTCCTTGTCACCGAGCCCGGAGTCCTTGATCCCGCCGAACGGCGACATCTCGATCCGGTAGCCGGGGACTTCCCAGATATTGACCGTACCGACCTCCAGCTCCGCGACGAAGCGTTCGACATAATCGAGCCGGTTGGTGCAGACGCCCGACGAAAGGCCGTACGCGGTCGAGTTCGAGATGCGGATGACGTCGGAGATGTCGTTCGGGCAGCGAATGATCGGGATCACCGGGCCGAACGTTTCCTCGAACACCAGTTCGCAATCCGCCGGGACATGATCGAGCACGGTAGGGGCGAACAGCGCGCCTTCACGCGCTTTGCCATGCAGCACATCCGCCCCGCGCGCGACCGCATCGTTGACGCGGCTTTCGAACAGGATCGCCGAGCGCTCGTTGATGACGGTGCCGACATCGGTGGACGGGTCCATCGGGTCGCCGCTCCGCAGCTTCTTCGCCTTCTCGACGACCAGCTTCGAGAAGTCGTCGGCGATCGCCTCGACGGCGAGGATGCGCTTGACCGCGGTGCAGCGCTGGCCGGAGTTCTTGGTGGCTCCCGCCACCGCCAACTCGGCCGCCTTGTCGAGATCGGCATCCTCCATCACGATCAGCGGGTCGTTGCC
>CAZBYE010000150.1:0-8013 GCA_964496045.1 uncultured Stakelama sp. | reverse complement strand
ACCGACGGCTCATTCAGGACGACCCCGCGTCCGCGCAGATACACAACCGTATTCGCGGTTCCCAGATCGATCGCCAGATCGTGGGACATGAACTTGAAAAGGCGGGAAAATACCATTTGATCGCACCGTCCTGTTGCGGCTGGGCCCAAGCCGCTTATTCGCACTGAGACTAATCCGGACCGATCCGGGCGGATCGACTCCAGCCCCGATCAGGCGGACTCAAATCTAGCGGATACGGGTCGCGGAATGGCGCCGCTTGGGCTACACCGGCGTCCATGTCAATACGCCGTCTCCCAGAGCATCTTGTCAACCGAATTGCCGCCGGCGAAGTGGTGGAACGCCCCGCCAGCGCGCTCAAGGAACTTGTGGAAAATGCCATCGATTCCGGGGCCTCCCGGATCGCGGTTCGCCTCGCAGGGGGCGGCATCGACCTGATCGAAGTGACCGACGACGGCTGTGGCATGGACCGTGCCGAAATGGCGCTGGCATTGGAGCGGCACGCGACCTCCAAACTGCCTGACGACGCGATCGAGGCCGTCACGACGTTGGGTTTTCGCGGCGAGGCGTTGCCCTCAATCGCCAGCGTCGCGCGACTGACGATCGAAAGCCGCGTGCGCGGCGCGGAAGGCTGGGCGCGCACGGTCGACAATGGCGCGCTGACGGCTGAAGGCCCCGCGGCGCTTCCGCCCGGCACGCGCGTGCGGGTGGACGGGCTGTTCGAGAAGGTGCCCGCACGGCGCAAGTTCCTGCGTTCGACCCGCGCCGAATATGCCGCCTGCCTCGACGTGGTGAAAAGGCTGGCGATGGCGCGGCCTGACCTCGGCTTCTCGGTCGAGCATGACGGACGCCGCGTGCTGAGCGTTCAGGAGGGAATGACCCGGCCCGAACGCGTCGCGGCGCTGACCGATCGCGATCTCGCCGCCAACAGCGTCGGCGTCGATTTCGAGCGTGAAAACCATGTGCTGGGCGGGGTCGCGAGCCTGCCGACGTTCAACCGCGGGATTGCCGACCATCAGTATCTGTTCGTCAACGGGCGCCCGGTGAAAGACCGGCTGCTCAACGGCGCGGTGCGTGGCGCCTATGCCGAAATGCTGGCGCGCGACCGGCATCCGGTGGTGGCACTGTTCCTCGACGTGCCCGCCGATCAGGTCGATGTGAACGTCCATCCGGCGAAGACCGAAGTGCGCTTCCGCGATCCGCAGCTGGCGCGCGGGCTGATCGTCAGCGGCCTGCGGCGTGCGCTGGACGAGGCGGGACACCGCAGCGTCCGGCGCGCCGAGGCCGCGGTGATGGGACGGTGGAAGGCCGAGCAGCCGGTTGCGGCCGTGCCGGAGCCGCAGGCGAATCTGTGGGGTATCGGCCATGGCGGCACCGAGACTTTGACCCGCCACAACGCGGTATTCGACCGCCGCCCGAGCTTCATCGCGCCGCCCCAGGCGCGCGCCGAACCCGCGGCCGAGCCTGTGCCGGGCGTGACCAGCTTCCCGCTCGGCGTGGCGCGGGGACAGGTCGCGCGCACCTACATCGTCGCCGAGGCCGAGGACGGGCTGGTGCTGGTCGACCAGCATGCGGCGCATGAGCGGCTGGTGCTCGAGCGGATGCGCCGGGCGATGAGCAATGGCGGGGTTTCGGCGCAGGCATTGCTGCTACCCGAGGTGATCGAACTCGACGAAACTGCCTGCGACCGGCTGGAGGCGCGTGCCGCCGGGCTGGCCGAATTCGGGCTGGAGCTCGAATGCTTCGGCCCGCGTGCGATGTTGGTGCGCGCCACTCCGGCGATGCTGGGCGGGGGCGATGTGACGGCGCTGGTGACCGACATCGCCGATGAGCTGGCTGCGTTCGACGAGGCGCTTTCGCTGAAAGAGCGGCTCGACCATGTCGCGGCGACGATGGCGTGCCACGGATCGGTGCGGGCAGGGCGGGTGCTGTCGGTCGCAGAGATGAACGCGCTGTTGCGCGAGATGGAAATCACCCCGCATTCGGGCCAGTGCAACCATGGTCGCCCGACCTGGGTAAAGCTGGCCCACGGCGACATCGAGAAGCTGTTCGGACGGAAATGAGCGATTGTAGTATAAAACTGAGCTTGAGGGAGGGATGGTGCGTAGTGTCGCAGAGGCTGAGGCGGAAGTCGCTCGCATTCTCGATGAGTTGCATGCCGCCGGAGAGGACTTGTTTCAGTACCTCCAGCAGCCGAGTTCAATAGATTTCGAGGCGGTTGGTGCGATCGTGCAGGGGTTTGCGTATGCGGACCTAAACGGCCGTCGTGCGCTCGAAATCATAGCTCACGTCAATGGAAAGCAACCACGGGCGGTTAAGACAGCCTACAGAGATGGAAAAGTGCTTCCCACCCTTCTTGCTCAACTTGATCAGCTCCAGTTGGACTCCGATGAGCAAGAGCAATGTAAGACTGCACTTTCGATGCTGATATCGTTCAGTTCCACCCGGCATCTACTCGCTCATTGGGCAGTCCGTCGTCATCGCGATCACGATGCGTTGGTTGCGCTCACGATGAATGAGCGAGAAGCGTTCCGGCGTGCCGGACATGAACCAGAACCCTTCAAGGGTTCAATTGCAGTCATTCCGATGCCTGAGGTGCGCGCTAACGTTCCAGTTATGGCCGGAAATGTGGACTACATAGCGTCGCGCGTATCGCAATGGTGGGTAAAGTTCATGGCCGCCAAGGCGTGATCGTTTCGACACAACTCGATGACGACTTGTATCTCTGCTGGCCTTGCTGTCGACATTGATTGGAATGCCGAACATCTAAAGCTGTGATTCCAGCGGGAGCCAGCCGACGACCCTTGCGGTCAGGCGGCGCCAGAAGGACGCTTCGGGGTCGCGGTCGTAGGTGACGGCCTTTCCATCATCGCTGGCTTGCCATTGCAGCGCACCGTCCGGTGTCAGGCTGACCGCGAAGCTGTGGTCCGGCGCGGTATCGTGTTGCCAGACCGCCTCCATCTTCGCGGCGATCGTCGGGCAGTCGAACAGCACGCCCATCTCGGTGTTGAGCGAGACCGAGCGGGGGTCGAGGTTCATCGATCCGACGAAGCCGGTCTGCCCGTCGGCGGTGAATGCCTTGGTGTGCAGGCTGGCGCTGCTCGATCCGCGCAGGGAGAAGGCGCGTCCTATCGCTTCGGGGCGAAGTTCCCATAGCTTCACCCCGGCCTTCAGTAGTGGAAGGCGATAGGGGGCGTAGCCGCCGTGAACCGCGGCGACATCGGTCGCAGCGAGTGAATTGGTGAGGATCGAGACCGTTACGCCCCGCGCGGCGAGCGCTGCCAGCGCCGCGGTTCCCTCGTCGCCCGGGATGAAATAGGGGGAGGTGATCTCGATCCGCTGCTGCGTTGCCCCGAACACTGGTGACAGCTCGCGCATCAGCCAGTTCTCACCCTTCTTGCCGAGCGCCTTTTCGGGCGGGTCGGCAAGGACGCGCGCGGTTGGCGTCCAGTCGGGCTGTGTCGCGTCCGGATCGAACATCGCGAGCCGCTGCGCGATACGCTGCAGATAGGCGTTCGCGTCGGGTCGCGCGGCGGTGGCGGCAAGCTGGGGAGCGACCCTTGCCCGCGCAGCATCGGGGTCGCGCAGCGGGGAGAGCCTGTCAGCCGGCAGCGCCAGGCCGCTGTTCCAGTAATCGTCGAAGATCGTCTCGGTCTGGCCGACCGCGGGCCCCATCACCAGCACGTCCATATCGCGGAAATTGGTGCTTTCGGCGGCGTCGAAATAGGCGTCGCCGATATTGCGCCCGCCGAGGATCGCGATGCGGCCGTCGGCGATCCATGCCTTATTGTGCATCCGCCGCGTCACGCTGAACGTGCGCAGCGCCATCTCGACGCCGCGCCGTAAGCTGCCCGGACGGGCGCGGGTTGGGTTGAAGATGCGGATTTCGATCTGCGGATGATGCGCCATCGCGGACATCGCTTCGGAGCTGTGTCCGGTGCCGATATCGTCGACCAGCAGCCTGACCCGAACCCCGCGCTCCGCCGCCGCAAGAATCTCGGCCATCAGGAGGCGGCCGGTCAGGTCGTCGTTCCAGATATAATAGAGGAGGTCGAGCGAGCGTTCGGCCAGCCGCGCCGACATGCCGCGCGCGGCGAAGGCGTCGAGATTCTCGTCGAGCAGTAGCAGGCCGCTCTCGCCGGGGTGCGTGGCTGTCGCCGTGCCGATGCGGCGATCAAGCGCGGTGCGATCGTCCTCGACGGGCAGGGCATAAGAGGGTTCGCCCTGAACACCGGCTGCGAAGCGGCCGTAGAGCCAGGTCGCGAGCATCGAGGCGGCGACAAACGCCAGGCCGGCCAGGACGAGAATCTTGATCATGATCCGGCTTCACCTTTGATAGCGGCGAGGTGAGCAGGCGAAATCCAACTTTGCAAGCCACCTCACAACGGAAAAGGCCGCCCGGTTTCCCGAGCGGCCCTTTCTTTGACGTGCCGGAACGGCGAGGGGTTCAGCCCTCGGCCTGCTCCTCGGCGGCCGGAGCCTCGTCCGCGGCGAATTCGCCCGGCTCAAGGTTCGGGTCGCGGGCTTCGACGAAGCCGGTCTCGTCCTTTTCGAACATCGCTTCCATGACGTTGACGCCCTGCGCCTGCATCTCGGCCTCTTCAGGCGAGCGTGCGACGTTGACCTTTACGGCCACGGTCACTTCGGCGTGGAGCGCGACGCGCACTTCGAACATGCCGATCGACTTGATCGGCTTGTCGAGGACGACCTGCGACTTGGTGACCTTGTGGCCATCGGCGTTCAGCGTCTCGACGATGTCGCGCACCGCGACCGAGCCGTACAGCTGGCCGGTGTTCGACGCCTGACGGATCAGGGTGACCGAAACGCCCTCGAGGCTCTTCGATTCCTTTTCGGCCTCGCTGCGCTTCGCGGCGTTGTCGGCCACGATGCGTTCACGGTTGGCTTCGAAGACCTTGCGGTTGGCTTCGTTGGCGCGGAGCGCCTTCTTGTTGGGCAGCAGGAAGTTGCGGGCGAACCCGTCCTTCACGTTGACCACGTCGCCGATATGGCCGAGCTTCTCGACCCGCTCGAGCAGAATGACTTGCATGGGTCCGCTCCTTACTTAACGATGAAGGGCAGCAGGCCCAGATGACGCGCGCGCTTGATCGCAATTGCGAGCTCGCGCTGCTTCTTCGCGCTCACCGAAGTGATGCGCGACGGGACGATCTTGCCACGCTCGGACACGAAGCCCTGCAGCAGACGTACGTCCTTATAGTCAATCCGGGGTGCTTCCTTCGCGGAGAAGGGGCAGCTCTTGCGGCGGCGGAAAAAGGGACGTGCCATAATACTTTCTCCTTACTCGCCCGAGTTGCTGAAGCCGGTGTTGCCACCTTCTTCACGATCACGACGACCACGGCCGCGCTCACGCTCCTGGCCCTTGCGCATCATCACGGTCGGACCGTTCTCATGCTCGTCCACGCGGACGGTCATGTAGCGGATCACGTCTTCGTTGATCTGCGTCTGGCGCTCGAGCTCGGCGACGACACCCGCGGGGGCGTCGATTTCGAGCATCACGTAATGCGCCTTGCGGTTCTTCGCGATCTTGTAGGCGAGCGAACGAAGACCCCAGGTCTCGGTCTTGACGACCTTGCCCGAATTGTCCTCGACGATCTTGGTGGCGGTTTCCGCCAGTGCGTCCACTTGCGCCTGTGCCAGGTCCTGGCGCGCAAGGAACACATGCTCGTACAGAGCCATGCGTCTTCTCACTGTTGGCCGATCGCTGACGCCGCCCCGTGCGACGCCCCTCCGGCTGTCGTTCCAAATACGAAAAGCGGTCAGCCGAAGCTGCCGCTCAACGATGGCGCCTCTACGCGGGGTGGGGGCAAAAGGCAAGGGCTCCCCCTCCGCCTGCCGCGCAGGTTGACAAAGTTGACACATCTGACGTGTTTCCACGGCCCTGCACATGTTCACACCAGATCCATTGAGATCAATACAAATATATGAATTACAACATTTAAAGTGGAAAGATCATCTGCTTCGCCGGGGCAGGGGCCGGTTGACACTCCGGCCCGGTGTCAACCGGCTGTAAACCTGCCCCGCTTGCGGGATTTGTCGCGCGGGCATAGGGCGGCGGCTTCATATTGGGAGCCAGAGACATGCGTGCGTTCATCTTTCCGGGGCAGGGGAGCCAGTCGGTCGGCATGGGCCTTGCGCTGGCGCAGGCGAGCGCAACCGCGCGCGAAGTGTTTCAGGAAGTCGACGAGGCACTCGGCCAGAATCTGTTCAAGCTGATGACCGAGGGGCCGGAGGGCGACCTGCTGCTGACCGAGAATGCGCAGCCGGCGATCATGGCGCATGCCATCGCGGTGCTGCGCGTGCTGGAGAAGGAAGGCGGCCTCTCGCTGGCCGACAAGGCGGACTTCGTCGCGGGGCATTCGCTGGGCGAATATACCGCGCTGTGCGCAGCAGGCGCGCTCGATCCGGGCGTCACCGCCAGGCTGCTCAAGCTGCGCGGGCAGGCGATGCAGGCGGCGGTGCCGGTGGGCGAGGGCGCGATGGCCGCCCTGCTCGGCGCGGACCTGGTCAAGGCGCAGGCGATCGCCGATGCCGCGGCCGAGGGTGAAGTTTGCACCGTCGCTAACGACAATGACCCGTCGCAGGTGGTGATCTCGGGCGCGAAGGGCGCGATCGACCGTGCGGTCGCGATCGCCAAGGATCATGGCGCCAAACGCGCGGTGCTGCTGCCGGTTTCGGCGCCGTTCCACTGCCCGATGATGCAGCCGGCGGCGGACGCGATGGAGAAGGCGCTGGCCGAAGTCGCGATCCGCGCGCCGCTGGTACCGGTCTATGTCAATGTCACCGCGTCGCCGGTGAGCGATCCCGACACGATCCGCACGCTGCTGGTCGAGCAGGTCACGGGCATGGTCCGCTGGCGCGAATCGGTGGCGGCGATGTTCGAGGCGGACGTCACCGAATTCGTCGAGCTGGGCGGCAAGGTGCTGGGCGCGATGGTCAAGCGTATTGCGCCCGATGCCATCGTCACCAGTGTGGTGACGATGGATGACATCGAGGCGCTGGAAAAGAGCCTCTAGGATCGGCTCCAGGCAGGGTTCCTGATCAGTATTCGCGCCAGTCGAAGATGGTCGGGCTGCCGCTTAGTGGTTTGGGCTCCCACATCGACAGAGCGGCACTCACCGAACTGCCGGCATCGGCCGTCAGCGCAAGCGTGAACTGGCGGATGTCGGGGGTGGCCGCGAGGAAGATCTGCACGGTGAAACGGGAGCCCGCGCCCGTGTCGTTGGGCGCGATCGTAAATACGATCATCTCTCCGTCGATGCTCAGGGTAGAGAGCGGCACGGCCCCCCGGTTGGCGCTTAGCCGGATACCGGAAGAGGTGCTGAATTCCTGTCCCGTGCTCCACGCGACGCGTGCGCCGTCTCTGCCCCTCAGCGTGATGGCGATGCGCTCGCCCGACTGGGGGTTGTTCAGGGCGATGTCGAGCGTGATACGCTGATAGGTGGTGGTACCCGCGGATGCGGATAGTGCGGGATTGGCGTCCTTGGTCATGCTGTTCCCCTTCCGGATGAAGTATCGTGTCACGGACGCCGTCGGCACCCGGGGTTGTGGCCGTTCAAATCATAACCGGGCTTTTTGCGCGCCAAGCTTGACTAGATTGCCAGCGAGCCTGTTTACGAGGCGCGCGTTCCACAGGAATTAACAGCTAGGATTACCTCAATGTTCGACCTTACAGGCATGACCGCGCTGGTGACCGGCGCTTCGGGCGGGCTGGGGACCGCGATCGCGAAGGGGCTGGCGGCGCAGGGCGCCCGGCTGGCGATCTCCGGGTCCAATGCCGAGAAGCTGGAAGCGTTTCGCGCCGAACTGGGCGGAGACCATGTCGCGCTGGTGTGCAATTTGTCGGATGGCGACGAGGTGGACGGTCTGGTCCCGCGCGCGGTCGAGGCGCTGGGCAAGCTCGACATCCTCGTCAACAATGCCGGCGTCACCCGCGACAACCTTGCGATGCGGATGAAGGACGAGGAATGGGATCAGGTGATCCGCGTCAACCTCGAGGCC
>CAZBYE010000149.1:0-8070 GCA_964496045.1 uncultured Stakelama sp. | reverse complement strand
CGCATAAACCCGCACCGCGCCGCGCGTCAGCAACACATCGGTAAAGCCCCCCGTCGACGATCCCACATCGATCGCGACCATCGCCGCCGGATCGATCCCGAAATGGTCGAGCCCATGCGCGAGCTTGACCCCCCCGCGTGAGACCCAGGGGTGATCGCGCCCCTTCACCTCCAGCGGCGCATCGGGCGCGATCGGCTGGCCAGGCTTATCGACGCGCTTGTCGCCGCTGAACACCAGCCCCGCCAGGATCAGTGCCTGCGCGCGCGTCCGGCTCTCGGCGAGCCCGCGTTCGACGAGCAGTTGATCGGGTCGGGTCTTTGCCATGCGCCGCGCACTATCACAGAAAGCATTTTCCTACAACGAACCATATAGGTTATCTTGAGTCGTTCAGCAGGAGCGATCTGAAATGACCATCGAGGATCTGATCGAAGAGGTGATCGCCCGTGAGGGCGGCTATTCCAACCACCCCGCCGACCGCGGCGGCCCCACCCGCTGGGGCATCACCCAGGCAGTCGCGCGCCAGCATGGCTTCGCCGGCGACATGCGCGTCTTCCCGCGCGAGGAGGCAGCGGCGATCTACCGGCGCCTCTACTGGCTGCGGCCGCGCATCGCCGATGTCGCGGAACGCGCACCGGCACTCGCCGCCGAACTGTTCGACACTGGAATCAACATGGGACCGGCGGTTGCCTCACGCTTTCTCCAGCGCGCGCTCAACGCGTTCAACCGCAATGGCAAAGACTATGCCGACATGGCCATCGACGGCGCGATCGGCCCCGCCACGCTCGCCGCGCTCGACGCCTTTCTCGGCCATCGCGGCCCGCCGGGCGAGGCTGTGCTGATCAAGGCGGTCGAGGCGCTTCAGGGCGAACGCTACCTCGCGCTCGCCGAACGCCGCCCCGCCAACGAAGCCTTTCTCTATGGCTGGCTTGCAAACCGGATCGGTTCGTAAGTGAAAAAACAAACCGCACACCCCTTCACTTTGACGAGGATATGACATGAGCATCATCGCAGGTATCATCGGCCCCATTGCAGGCCTGATCGACAAGATCATCCCCGACCCCAAGGCGCGCGACGCGGCCAAGCTCGAGCTGCTCAAGCTCGAAGGCACACAGGAAATGGAGTCGGTCCGCACCCAGCTCTCGGCGATCGTCGCCGAGGCGCAGTCGTCCGATCCCTGGACCAGCCGCGCGCGGCCGAGCTTCCTCTACGTCATGTACGCGCTGCTGCTCTGGGCGATCCCGATGGGGCTGATCGGCGCAGTCGAGCCGGAGATGGCGAAGGGCATCGCCAACGGCATGAACGCCTATCTCGCGGGGATTCCCGAGCCGCTCTACGCGCTCTTCGGTACCGGCTATCTCGGCTACACCGCCGCGCGCCAATGGGGAAAGATCAGGGGTGTCGAAAAGTGACAGAATGAAGTGCGTTTCGCGTAACTTCGTCAACTTTGTCGGGGAGCGCGGAGCTGCTCCCCGACATCGTCCGGTTCACTTCGCCAGCGCTTCGAGCTTGCCCAGGTCGATCGCGCCGACCAGCGCCTTCAGCGTGCCGATGTCGGGGGCGCTGCCCTCGGCTTCGACCAGGAACCGGTCGGACAGCAGCACGCCATAGCTGCCGCGCCCTTCCTTGTTCCATTTCTCCATCGTGTAGCGGCCGTCGATCAGGCCCGATTTCTCATAGCCCTGATCGTCCTCGCGGCTGGTCTCGACCTTGAATGTGCTCGCCATCGCCGCGAATGCACCGGCGGCGGCAAGGTCGGCGACCTTGAGGCGCACGCCCTGTCCGTTCGCCTCGTACCGCGCCTCGGCCTGCGATCCGCCCATCCCGCCCGCACTGGCGGTCGAGCTTTCGAGCGCGGTGCGCGTCCATCCGCCTGCCGATGCCGGCAGCAGCGCGGCGAGCGCCTGGCGGTCGACCGGTGTCGCAGTCTGGGCACGCTTGGCAGCGGCTTCCATCTTCTGGGATGCTTCCTCGAGCTTGTTCAGGTCGACCGTGCCGACGCCGGGCACACTGACTTCGCCACTCATGGTGCCGGAAGTAATCGCTCGCGGCGCCAGCAGCCCGGTCAGCGCGCCTGTGACCACGCTGACCGCGAAGAACAGCACGATCGCGACGACCACCGTCACCACCGTGTAGCCCATCGCCTTGTCCTCCGGCGCCTTCATCAGCCGCGGCAGGCCCAGATAGAGGAGATAGAGGCTGTAGAGACCGAGGATACCAAGAATCGCGAGCTGCGGAATGAGCTGGAAGATACCAACCAGATAGGCGGCCGTGCCGGAATAGGCGGCCACCTTCATCGCCTGCACCGGATTCTTCTGCCCGCCGAAACTGGGCGCCAGCGCATCGATGATCTTGGAGAACAGCCAGGCGCAGAGAAGCGCCAGCGCATAGCCGATCACCGCGCCGGTAACCGCCATGGTGATGCTCGGGCGCCAGGTGATCCCCCATCCGCCATAGCCAAACACCAGCCCGCCGATCAGCCCCGCGACCGGCCCGATAGCAGCAAGCGGGACAACCCAACCGGTCATCAGCCCGCCAACGGTCGCGGGTTCGGGGTCGATCCGTTCCCATTCTTCCTTGGGTTTCAACAGGATATTCTTGCAACGCTCGATCAGACTGCTTGAAGTCTCGCCGGTCATACAGAGGCCCTCCCTGTTCGTGCTGGCCCGCTATACACGAAAAATCGCGATTGAACCCACGGGACACGCACCCGATATGCGCGGCCATGAGCGACAAAATGACATGGCACGGCACAACCATCCTTTCCGTGCGCCGCAACGGCCGCGTGGTCATCGCCGGTGACGGCCAGGTGAGCCAGGGCAGCACCGTGATGAAGCCCAATGCGCGCAAGGTCCGCCCGATCGGCGATGGCAGCGTGATCGCAGGCTTTGCCGGGGCCACCGCCGACGCCTTCACTTTGTTCGAACGGCTCGAAGCCAAGCTCGAACGACATCAGGGACAGTTGATGCGCGCCGCGGTCGAACTCGCCAAGGACTGGCGCACCGACAAATACCTCCGCAACCTCGAAGCGATGCTGATCGTCGCCGACAAGGAAGTGACGCTGATCATCACCGGCAATGGCGATGTGCTCGAACCCGAAGCCGGCGTCGCCGCGATCGGGTCGGGCGGCAACTTCGCCCTCGCTGCCGCCCGCGCGCTGGTAGACTATGAGCAGGATGCCGAGACGATCTGCCGCAAGGCGATGCAGATCGCGGGTGAATTGTGCGTCTATACCAACGACCGGCTGACGGTGGAGACGCTGGACAGTGTGAATTGAACGCCGCCGCCCTCCGGCCGGAAATGCAGGATCGGACAGTGTTCAAGGTCGACTATCGGCCGCACACCAACCGGATCCTCATCCATGTGCGCGATTTCTGGACGACCGACATGATCCCCGCCTTCGCCACAGCGGTGGGCGCAAAAATTCAGGAGGCGCGTGCGATCCGCGACGACTTCGACGTGCTCGTCGAATCGCTCGCCTTCCCGGTTCAGGCAAACGACGTCGCCGACCTGCTTCCGAACATCATGCGCGGCGGCATGGCCCTCACCTCGGGCCGCTCGGCGGTGGTCGTCGGGAGCCAGCTCAGCAAGCTGCAGGCCGAACGCACGCTGACGCATCCGCGGGTGAGGGTCTTCCTGACCCGGGCGGAAGCCGAAGCCTGGCTTGCTGCCGATCCTGATACCGCATCCGACTAAGGAGACCCCGATGCTCTACTCCCGTCTCGGCGACAGCGGCCTGATCGTCTCGCGCCTGTCGCTCGGCACAATGACCTTCACCCGCGGCGGCGGCCTCAAGGCCATCGCCAAGACCGATCTCAAGGACGCGGCGGCACTGGTCGACCACGCCCTCGCGGCCGGGATCAACTTCATCGACACCGCCGACGTCTATTCGGACTTCGAGTCGGAAGAGATGCTGGGCAAGATCGTCGCCGGACGCCGCGATGAACTGGTGATCGCAACCAAGGCGGGCTGGCGCACCGGCCAGCCGCTCAACCGCTCAGGCCTCTCTGCCGCGCATCTCCACTGGTCGATCGACCACAGCCTCAAGCGGCTCGGCACCGACCATGTCGACGTCTATATCGCCCATCGCGACGACCGGAACACGCCGCTGGAGGAGACGCTCCAGGCGCTCGACGCCATCGTTCGCGCGGGCAAGGCGCGCTATCTCGGCGTATCCAACTGGCCTGCATGGAAGGTCGCCGCGGCGATGGAGCTGCAGCGCGCCAATGGCTGGGCGCCCTTCACCCATGCCCAGATGCTCTATTCGCTGATGCACCGCGACATCGAGCAGGAATTCCTGCCGATGGCGCGCCGCTATGGCCTCGGCATCACGCCGTGGAGCCCGCTTGGCGGCGGATTCCTGACCGGCAAATACACGCGCGAGAATGCCGGCGGCGCCGACGACCGCCTCGCCAGCCATGACGACATCCCGCTCGACAAGGAGATGGGCTTCCGCCTGATCGACACGATGCGCGGCATCGCCGACGGCCATGGCGTCAGCATCGCCCAGATCGCGCTCGCCTGGCTGCTGAGCAAGGATCAGGTATCGAGCATCCTGCTCGGCGCGACCAAACTGCACCAGCTCGACCACAATCTCGCCGCGGTGAACGTCAAGCTGAGCGGCGAAGAGATCGCCGCGATGGAAAGCGTCAGCGCACAGGCCCGCGCCTATCCCGGCTTCTTCATCGACCGCATCGACCAGCCGATCGCCCATGCACTGGCTGCCCGCCCCGGCGCTCCCTATCTCCCCGAATAACCCTGAGAATCGAACCCCCGAGAATGAACGAAAACCTGACCCCCAAAGCCATCGTCGCCGCGCTCGATGCGCACATCATCGGCCAGAAGGAAGCGAAGCGCGCGGTCGCCGTCGCAATGCGCAACCGCTGGCGCCGCCAGCAGCTCAAGGCCGATCTGCGCGATGAGGTCACGCCCAAGAACATCCTGATGATCGGGCCGACCGGCTGCGGAAAGACCGAGATCAGCCGCCGCCTCGCCAAGCTCGCCAATGCGCCGTTCATCAAGGTCGAGGCGACCAAGTTCACCGAGGTCGGCTATGTCGGCCGCGACGTCGAGCAGATCGTCCGCGATCTGGTCGAGGAAGCGATCCGGCTTGAGCGCGAACGCCGCCGCACCGCGGTCAAGGACAAGGCCGAGGCCGCGGCGATGACCCGCCTGCTCGATGCGCTCACCGGCAAGGACAGCTCGCAGGCCACCCGCGAAGCCTTCCGCGAGCGGCTCAACGCCGGCCATCTCGACAATAGCGAGATCGAGATCGAGGTCGAAGCCACCGGCGGGATGCCGTTCGAAATCCCCGGCGCCGGCCCGCAGATGATCAACCTCGGCGAGATGATGAAGGGCTTTGGCGGCCCGCAATTGAAGCGCCGCAAGATGAACGTCCACGCCGCCTGGGCCAAGCTGGTCGAGGAGGAAGCCGATAAGCGCCTCGATCAGGACGATGTCGCCCGCGTCGCGCTCGCCGATGCCGAGGCCAATGGCATCGTCTTCCTCGACGAGATCGACAAGATCGCGGTCAGCGACGTCCGCGGCGGTTCGGTCAGCCGCGAAGGCGTCCAGCGCGACCTCTTGCCGCTGATCGAGGGTACGACGGTCTCGACCAAATACGGGCCGATGAAGACCGACCATATCCTGTTCATCGCCTCGGGCGCGTTCCATGTCGCCAAGCCGAGCGACCTGCTGCCCGAACTTCAGGGCCGCCTGCCGATCCGCGTCGAGCTGAAGGGCCTGACCGAGGACGACTTCGTCTCGATCCTGTCGGACACCAAGGCGTCACTGCCCGAACAGTATAAGGCGCTGATCGGAACCGAGGGCGTGACGATCGACTTCACCGACGACGGCATCCGTGCGATCGCGCGCATCGCCGCCGAGGTGAATGCGGAAATCGAGAATATCGGTGCGCGCCGGCTCCAGACGGTGATGGAAAAGCTGCTCGAGGAAGTGAGCTTCGACGCCGAGGACCGCAGCGGCGCCTCGCTGGTCGTGGACGCGGCCTATGTCGACGGCCAGCTCGCCAGCATCGCACGCAACACCGACCTCAGCCGCTACGTGCTGTGACCTCGCTTGCCGCCGCCCCGCCCACGCGGCAGGGTGGCGGCATGCACAGGGGGATCATCGCGCTCGCGGCGCTGCTGCTCGGCTGGACCGGTACCGCCGCCGCGCAGGATCGCCCGCCCTGCCGCGAAGTCGGCGAGCTGCCCCATATCGCCATCGACCCGCAGGCCGCGGTGCAGCTCGCCCAGATCGGCCTCGACCGCGCCGAGATCTTCCAGCGGATGCGGGGGACTTCGATCCCCGAGACGATGGGCTGCTGGGCGATGCCGGCCGGGTCGACGACGAGCAGTTCGAGCTGCTCCACCTCACTTACCTCCGCAGCCGCACCGCTATCGGCAATTCGGGCCGGTGGCAGGCACTGACCTTCTCGCGCCGCGCCAAGATCATCCTTGGCACTGGCAGCGTCAGCGGGGTCAGGGACGGCGGCTGCCTGCCCTGACCCCGCGCCGTCACATCTCGACGGTCCCCTTGAAGCTCGCCATGCGTTTCAGCCGCTCGGCGGAAACCGATCGCTCGGCCTCCGCCAGCCCGGCGGCGATCGCCTCCGCGTTCGCGGCAGGAACCCCCGCCGCCCGCAGCACCGTCGCGTCGCGCAGCGACTCGCCGCTGCACAAACGGATCACCCATTTGCCGCCACGCCGCTCGAGCAATGCGCGCCCGCCCATCGCCCCCTGCGTCCAGTCTGCAACGGCGTGGCCACCGCTCACCGCGACCGGCCCCGCGTCGAGCGGCAGTCCAGGCTTGTCGAACAGGCCGCGCATCACCGCGGTGATCGCCGCCGCCTCCTGATCCTGCGACGGCGAACACGCCGCCGCAGGAAGGAACAAGGCGAGCGCAAGGATCGCCCCGCGCATCAGAAGCGCACCCGCACGCCGCCGAACAGCGACCGCCCCTCGCCGGGATAGTACACCGCCTGATCGACGCCATTGGCGTTCACCACCGCACCGAACTCGGGCACATGCACCTTGTCGGTCAGGTTGCGCGCATCGGCGAACAAGGTCACGCCACCCGGCAGGTCGATGCCCGCCGACAGGTGCACCAGCGCATAGCCCGGTGCTTTCAGCGTGTTGCGATAGTCCACCCACACATCCTTGGGCCGCCAGTCGAGCATCGGCTCGATCCACGCTCCCACGGGATGCTCGTAGCGCAGCGAGGTGCGCAGCTGATGTTCGGGCACCACCGGCAGGCGGTTGTCGCCATAGGTCGCGTCCCTGGCGAAGGTGAAGTCCGACCAGGCCCAGGTCTGGCGCAGTCGCAGCAGCGTGCCGCCACCATCGACGATCCGCCAGTCGACACTCGCCTCGACGCCCTGATGCCGCGTGCGATCGGCGTTGAAGGTCGCCGCCGGAATATCGGGAGTGACGGTAAAGTTGAGCATCTCCCCCCGCACCGAAGCGCGATAGGCCGCGACATCCCATGAGAAGGCGCCGCTGCGCCCGCGCGTGCCGATCTCGACCGTCCAGGCGCGTTGCGGATCGACCGGCACGAAGGCGAAGCCCGAATAGCCCGACTGCGCCAGCGCACCGAAGGCTGGCGGCTCGACCGATTTGGTCACGTTGAAATAGACCTGAGTCCCGCCGCGCTCCCACAGCATGCCGAAACGCGGGGCGAGCCAGTCGAAATCCTTCTCGTCGCCGCGGTTCGTCAGCCGGTTGGTGAAGTCGCGGCTGGCATGGCCCCAGCTCGCACCTGCGACCAGCGCCAGCTCGGGCGTGACAAAGAACCGCCCCTCGGCGAACAGGTCGAGCCCGCTCGCCTTCTGCAATGCGTCGCCCATCTTCATGCCGTTGTTGCCGGCATTGTTGGCATAGATTTGCTGATCGACCGCGCCGGTGCGGAAGCTCGCGCCGAAGAACAGGTCGGCGCGATGCCCGCCGATCTCGCCCGACAGGTCGAAGCGACCGAATGCCCCCTCGGTGTGGATGTCCTGCTCGATCACGATCGGGATCGGGTGGCGCAGCTCGGTGCCGGTGGCATAGACGCCGCCCTCGAACACCAGCCCTT
>CAZBYE010000148.1:6800-8107 GCA_964496045.1 uncultured Stakelama sp. | reverse complement strand
CTCGACCCGCGAGGTGCAAGCCGCGGCAATGGAACGCTCGATGCGTTGGGCCCGACGCAGTCGTGAAGGATTCGACGCCGGCGGCGCGCATGCGGAGAACAATGCGCAGTTCGGAATCCAGCAGGGTGCGCTCGACCAGGGGCTGCGCAAGGCCAGCGCCGACGCACTGCTCGACATCGGCTTTGACGGGTACGCCGTGGGCGGCCTCGCGGTCGGCGAGGGGCAGGAAGCGATGTTCGCCTGCCTCGACTATGCCCCCGGCCAGCTCGACCCGAAGAAGCCGCGATACCTGATGGGCGTCGGCAAGCCCGATGACATCGTCGGCGCGGTCGAACGCGGGATCGACATGTTCGACTGCGTCCTCCCCACCCGCTCGGGCCGCACCGGACAGGCCTTCACGCGGCAAGGCCCGATCAACATCCGCAACGCGAAATTCGCCGAGGATCAGGGGCCGATCGACCCGGTTTGTGCTTGCCCGACCTGCGGCACTTTCACCCGCGCCTATGTCCACCATCTCGTCCGCGCGGGCGAGATCCTCGGCGCGATGCTGATGACCGAGCATAATCTGTACTTCTATCAGGCGCTGATGGCCGATCTGCGCGCCGCGATTGCCGAAGGCCGCCTGACTGCCTTCGCCAATGATTTCCGCGCTACCTATTATGGCAAAGGCTGATTGCGCCGCTGGCTCCGGAGTCTTACTCCTGTGCAACAGAGGAGTATCCAGTGACCGACAAGACTGACGAACAAGACGAAATCGCGAACGAGATCACCGCCGCCGCCCGCGCCGCACGCGAGACCGCAGAGCGCGCCGAAGGCACTCCCAAGCCCGGCGACGACAAGAAATGGCCCCTGACCAAAATCGGCATCGGCATCGGATCTGCAGCGCTCGCCGCCGCGGTGATTTACGCTGCCCGCACCCGCAAGAAAGACTGACCTCCCTCCCCTTCCGACCGGAGACCCTGATGCGCCTGACCCGCACCGCGCTCTGCCTGAGCGCCGCCCTGCTCCCCTTCGCCGCCCATGCGCAAACCGCCGCTCCGGCGCCCGCAAAGGAGATCAAGGTTGCCCCGCTCGCTTATACCGAGCGCACGCTTCCCAACGGGCTCAAGGTCTATGCGATCCGCGATACCTCGACCGCCAATGTCTCGGTTCAGGTCTGGTACGACGTCGGCAGCAAGGACGATCCCGCGGGCAAATCCGGCTTCGCACACATGTTCGAGCATCTGATGTTCAAGGGCACGCGCAATCTGGTCGACGAGCAGATGGATCGGCTGACCGAGGATGTCGGCGGCTATAACAACGCCTCG
>CAZBYE010000148.1:0-6790 GCA_964496045.1 uncultured Stakelama sp. | reverse complement strand
GCGACCGCATGGCCAGCCTCGTCGTCACTGAGAAGGTGTTCGCCAGCGAGCGCGATGTGGTGAAGGAGGAGTTGCGCAACCGCGTCCTCGCCTCGCCCTATGGCAAGCTCTTCTACATCTACTTCCCCAACATCTCCTATTCGACGCACCCCTATGCCCGCCCCGGCATCGGCAGCATCGAGGATCTCGATGCCGCGACGATCGGCGACATCCGTGCCTTCCACGCCACCTATTATCGACCCGATAACGCCGTTCTGGTGGTCGCAGGCAATTTCGATCCAGCCCAGTTAGACAAATGGGTAGACAAATACTTCGCCGGAATCGCGAAGCCGAACCGCCCGATTCCGCGCGTCACCGTCGCCGAGCCGCCGCGCACCACTGCGACGCGCCAGACGGTCTATGAGACGAACACCCCGCTCCCTGCGGTGTTGCTGAGCTACCAGCTTCCAGCCGACAACGATCCCGACACGCCCGCGCTCGCGGTGCTCGACGGCATCCTTTCGGGTGGTGAGAATTCGCGGCTCTACCGCAATCTCGTCTACCGCGATCAGCTTGCCGCGCAGGCCGACACCTTCCTCGACACGCGCCAGTCGACCGGTTCCTATGCGATGTACGCGATCCTCGCGGGCGGAAAATCGGCCGAAGAGGGCGAGAAGGCGATGCGCCGCGAGATCGCCGATCTGCGCGACAAGCCGGTGACCGACGCCGAGCTGGCCGAGGCCAAGAACGAGATCCTCACCGCTTCGCTCAAGAGCCGCGAGACCGCCGAGGGCAAGGCCTCGACCCTCGCCAATGCGATCATCGTCAGCCGCGACCCCAAGGCAGCCGATCAACAGCTTGCCGCCGTCGCCCGGGTCACCGCCGCCGACGTCCAGCGCGTCGCGCGCAAATATCTCGGCGACAACCAGTCCGCCGCGCTGATCTACCTGCCCGATGCCATGGCCAAGGGCGCAAAGGGCGACACCATCGCGGTCGCCTCGACCGTCAAGGTCGCGCCGCTGGTCGTCCCCAACGACGTCGTTATCCATACGCAGGCGCCCGAAGGCCAGCGCATCGCCGTCCCCGCGCCCGGCGCCGCGATCTCCCCGGTGATCCCGAAGGCCACGGAGACCAGACTCGCCAACGGCCTGCGCGTGATCGTGGTCGAGAAGCGCGACCTGCCGATCGTCACCGCGACTGTCGTCAGCCCGGCGGGCGGCGGGCGCGATCCCGTGGGCAAGGCCGGCACCGCTTCGCTCGCTGCCGATCTCATGACCAAGGGTACGACCACCCGCTCAGCCGAACAGATCGCCCAGCAGGTGGAGTCGCTCGGCGGCTCGATCGGCGCTGGTGCCGATTGGGACGCGGCGTTCGCCACGGTCACGGTCAAGGCCGATCAGGTCGATCCCGCGCTCACCCTGCTCGCCGATGTCGCGCGCAATCCGGCTTTCGCGCAGGAAGAGATCGACCGCGCGCGCAAGCAATCGCTCGACGGCGTCGCCGTCCAGCTCAAGGATCCCGCCGCGCTGTCGGGCATCGTCGCCAGCCGCGCGGTGTTCGGCGATCGGGCCTATGGTAATTTGCTTTCGGGAACGCCTACGTCGCTCCCACGCATCACCCGCGACGACATTTCGACAGCCTATCGCCGCGCGTGGAGCCCCACCCAGTCAGCGCTCGTCGTAGTCGGCGACATCGCGAACAAGGACGCCACCGCGCTCGCCCAGAAGCTGTTCGGCGACTGGAAGACCGACGGTATCACCATCTCCCCCAGCGAGCGCATTGTCCAACCCAAGCCGCGCGTGATCGTCGTCGACATGCCCGGCGCGGGTCAGGCCGGTGTGGTCATCGCCCGCCCCGGCATCGCCCGCGACGACAAGGATTTCTACGCGGCGCAAGTCGCCAATGCCACGCTCGGCGTCGGCTTCACCTCACGCCTCAACCGTGAGATCCGGATCAAGCGAGGCCTCGCCTACGGCGCTGGCAGCAGCGTCGATACCCGCAAGCTGACGGGCATCGCGACCGCCTCGACCCAGACCAAGAACCCGTCGGCACCCGAGGTGGTCTCGCTGATCGCCGCCGAGATGAAGAAGCTTGGCGAATCCCCCGTCCCCGCCGCCGAACTCGATTCGCGCAAGGCCGTGCTGGTCGGCGGCTTCGGCCGCCGGATCGAACGGACCGACGGCATCGCCGGCGCGCTCGCCGATTATGTCGCCGAAGGCGTGCCGCTCGACACGCTGAGCAGCTACATCCCCTCGATCCAGGGCGTCGACCCCGCCAAGGTTCAGGCTGCGGCGAAAAAGGTACTCGACCCGACGGGTGCGAGCATCGTCGTCGTCGGCGATGCCAAGCTGTTCGTGGACGAACTGCGCAAGGCGCATCCGAACCTCGAGGTGATCCCGGCCACGTCGCTCAACCTCGACAGCGCGACGCTGAAATAGCCTGATCCGGGGCGTTGGAAGCAGCCGGTCGCGATCGTGAGACGCGACCGGCTGTCGCTTGAAGTCACGGCGCGCGAGGCGCACAGTCTCCGCGGGAAATTGATCCCGATAATGAGGGAGATTGTCCTCATGATCCGGCACACCAGCATCGTTGCGCTCACCGTCGCAGGCCTCATGGCCAGCGCGTGCTCACCCGGCGGCGGCAATACGCAGAATCCCGCATCCGACACCTCGCACACCGAAGCGCAGAAGAAGAATCTCGCTAATTTCGACGATCTCGATTTCCGGGTGTACAGCGGCCAGAAGTGGGACGAGCTGAAGCTGAGCCATGCTCCCGACATCGTCGTCCACTATCCCGACGGCAGCACGACGACCGGTATCGACGCGCATATCGACAGGCTGAAGCCGCAATTCACCTTCGCCCCCGACACCCGGATCAAGCAGCACCCCATAAGGCTCGCCGACGGGAATTTCACATCGGTCACGGGCGTCATGGAAGGCACCTTCTCCAAGCCGATGGACCTTGGGAACGGAAAGACCGCGGCGCCGACCGGCAAGACGTTCCGGCTGCCGATGGTGACAATCGGACGCTGGGAAAACGGCGTGATGAAGGAAGAATGGCTGTTCTGGGACAATGCGGCCTTCATGCAGCAGGTCGGGCTGGTGCCTTAGGCAAGTTAAAAGCTTACCTTAACCACCAACCGTCTCGTCGCGGGACGGCCCCAAATCCGGGGCAGAAAATTCATCCGTTTCGCGCTATGGGGGCCGCCTGACGAGGCCATTGCCTCGCATGGGAACCCATCGTGCTGCGGCAATTCACGCGACTACAGCTTCGGGGAATCGTGGCGGCACTACTGGTGTCGCTGGTCGGCGCGGGCTTTTCGGCCCATGCCGGCTTCTCGGTGCTGAGCGCAGGTGACGAGCGCGTGCACCTCGTCGGCCCGGCCCCTGTCGGCTATGAGGCTGACGATCATTTCCCCGGTGCAGCCTATTATCAGCTCGCCAGCGACGAAACCGCTGCGCCCGCCGCCGGCGTCACCGGCACCGTCGCGCTGCCCACGGGGCCCGAACCGGCGAACTACCTGCCCGATCCCACGTTGCGCCCCGCCGCCCCGTTCGTCATGCGGGGCACGCCGCAGGACAAGGCACGCGCGCTCGAATGCCTCACCACCGCCATCTATTACGAGGCGGCGAACGAGCCCGATGACGGCCAGCGCGCGGTGGCGCAGGTGATCCTTAACCGCGTCCGGCATCCGACGTTCCCCGCCACCGTGTGCGGGGTGATCTATCAGGGGTCAGAGAAAGCCGGTTGCCAGTTCAGCTATGCCTGCGATGGCGCGATGGCCCGCACCCCGTCGCGCGCCGCGTGGCTGCGTGCCTCGCGCGTCGCCGCGTCAGCGCTGGCGGGCGAAGTGTTCGCGCCGGTCGGCATGGCGACCCACTATCACACCTATGCCGTCACCCCGTCGTGGAACCGCAGCCTGGTGATGACCGGCGTGTTCGGCGCGCATTTCTTCCACAGGTGGAAGGGCTATTGGGGCACGGGCGCGGCGTTCAAACAGGCCTATCATGGCGGCGAACCCTATCCCGGCCCGCATCCCCGCGCTGTTACCGCGGCGCAGATCGCAGCGGCGGCCGCCGCTGCGACGGTACCGATGCCCACAGCGATGCCCGAATCCCCTGTCGCGCCCCAACGCTCAGCGCCTGTTCCCGTCCAGCAGGAATATGCCCGCAGCGGCGATGTCCGCCCCGAATATACCGCGGCGCCCGACTCGCAGGTCCTCGACAAGTGGAAGGACAGCGGCCAGCCACTGCGCTGAAACGAAACGGCCTCTGCCCGACAGGGCAGAGGCCGTCATTCGATTAGCTGTTCAGTGCCTTAGCGGCCATAGTTCCGGTCATTCCGCTCCCAGCGGATCTTGCGCGACAGCGCGTCGAACCGGCGGTCGGGATCGCGGCGCTCGGCCATCGTCAGGCCGGGAGCCGAACGGCGGTAGCGATGCTCGAGGTTGGCGATCCCGCGGAACTCGTCACGCAGCCGCGCAGCCTCGCGCCGGTTGAGCTGGCCCGAACGCACACCGCGGTCGATCCGCTGGTCAAGCTGCGCCTGACGCTGGTTGATTCCCTGCCAGCCGCCATGATGCTGGGCCGAAGCGGCGGGAATGGTGGCTGCGGCGATGCCAAGGCCGGCGATCAGCATTGCGATCTTCTTCATTTCTGTTCTCCTCACTCAAACCGGACCGTTCTTGCGGTCGAATGTCGTTATCCCCGCGGTCTGTCGCAGCAATTTCACCAAAGCCGTGCTTTTGTGTCGCCGAGTGTCGCAACCGCGCAGGGTTCGTTCATCTTCAACGACGGCGCATGTGTATTATTTGAACAAGACACCTTGTCAGATCGTTCGAAAGGAACCATCTTCAGGCCATGTTGAACCTTGTCTCTATTGTCGTCGGCGTCGTCGCCCTTCCGGTGATGCTGCTTGGCCTCATCCCCTTGCTGGGCTGGCTCAATTATCTGGTGATACCGCTCACGGTGCTCGGCGCCGCGCTGGGCGCCCTGTCGGACTCGAACACCGGCCGGAACCTCAACCTCGTCGTGCTGGTTGTCGGATTCGTCCGGCTGTGGCTCGGCGGGTTCTTCTTCTGAGCGCAGCAGTCGCCCTCCTCTCCTGACCCCGCCTCAAGGGGCGGGACAGGATCGGGTTGCACGATCCGCCTGCGATTACAGTCGCTTGGTGCCCGGATAGGCGAACAGCAGATCGCCGTCCTCCGAAGCTGTGAGCAAGCCGCTGCCGGTCACGGTCAGGCACTCGCCTGCCTCCCAGGCGACGCCGTCCAGCGTTCCGCGCCCGCGCACCGGCACCAACCAGCCGGTCACGCTGCCGGGCATCCGCAAAGCGCGATCGCCGCCGGGCCAGCGCTCCACCACGAATTTGGGCCCCTCCACCAGAATCGTCCGCCCCGGTTCGACCTCGCCCGGTACCGGCGCATCGACGAACGGCACCGCATCGGCAACCGCTACGCCATCCTCCAGATGCAGCTCGCGCGGGCGACCATAGTCGTAGAGGCGATAGGTGGTGTCGCTGTTCTGCTGGATCTCGATCAGCGTGATCCCTGCACCGATCGCGTGAATCGTCCGTGCCGAGGCATAGATGAAATCCCCCGCCTTCACGGGTTTCCAGTCGAGCAGCGCCTCGATCGTTCCATCCAGCGCCGCCGCACGCAGCGTGTCGGCATCAACCGGTTCGTGCGTCCCGAGTGCGATCGTCGAATCGGGTTCGGCCGCGAGGATCATCCAGCACTCGTCCTTGCCGCGCGGTAGCGCCCGTTCGCGCGCCTGCGCGTCGTCGGGATGCACCTGCACCGACAATTTCTCGCTGGTGAAAAGATATTTGACGAGCAGGTCCGGGGCGCTGTCGCCCGGTGTCTGGAACCAGATTTCGCCCACCGGCTCACCGCCGGCTTCCGGGTCGGCGAATCCCGGCCACAGGTGCCGGCGCCCCCAGGGTTTCTCGACCCGGTGTGTTGTCAGGCGCTTGGCCGGCATGTCGTTCCTCATTCTCCCGCCAAGACCCTAACGCCTTACCGTCAACCTGCGATCCACCTTGCGATAGGAGTCACCAAAAAAGTGTGTGCGTCGTGCAAGGGCTCCGCTAAGAACCTCGCCATGCGTATGCTTTCGATCCGTCCGCTCGCCCTTATTCTCGTCGCAGCCGTAGCCCTTACCGGTTGCAACCGAGGTGGCGGCACCCGCACTGACCTGCCCTATGTCGCGCGCGACGTGGGCACGCTTTACACCGCGGGCAAGGACCGGCTCGACAGCGGCCAGTACAAGCTCGCCGCGGCGCTGTTCGACGAAGTCGAGCGCCAGCATCCCTATTCGATCTGGGCACGCCGCGCGCAGTTGATGGGCGCCTTCGCCTATTATCTCGACCGCAACTACACTCAGGCGATCCAGTCGTCGCAGCGCTTCCTTGCCGTCCACCCCGGCAACCGCGATGCGCCCTATGCCTATTATCTGATCGCACTCAGCTATTACGAGCAGATCAGCGACGTCACGCGCGACCAGAAGATCACCCAGCAGGCGCTCGACGCGCTGGGCGAGCTCAACCGCCGCTATCCGAACACCCGCTACGCCGCCGACGCGCTGCTCAAGGTCGATCTCGTCCGCGACCACCTTGCGGGCAAGGAGATGGAGGTCGGCCGTTACTATCAGGTGCGCGGCCAGTGGCTCGCCTCGATCACGCGCTTCCGCACCGTGATCGACACCTATCAGACCACTACCCACACGCCCGAAGCGCTGATGCGCCTGACCGAATCCTATCTCGCGCTCGGTGTGAAGGAAGAGGCGAAGAAGGCCGCAGCCGTGCTCGGCGC
>CAZBYE010000147.1:0-8130 GCA_964496045.1 uncultured Stakelama sp. | reverse complement strand
CGACGGCATCGAGATTGTTGGTTGGTTCGTCCAGCAGCAGCAGATCGGGCTTCTCGATCCGCACCCGGGCAATCCCCGCGCGCATCCGTTCGCCACCCGACAGCGATCCGATCCGCCGGTCGAGCGGCATGTCCGCCAGCCCCGCCTCAGCCAGCGCTTCCGCGACGCGCGCGTCCAGCGTCCAGTCCGCCGCTTCCAGATCGGCGGCGTCGCCCTGTCCCGCGAGCACGCGATCGAGCCGCGTCAGTTCGTCGCTGACACCCAATGCCTGCGCCAGCGTCTGGCCCGGCGGCCAGTCCTGCGCCAGCATCCGCGCCGATCCGCTGCGGCTTACCGCGCCCGACGCTGCGTGGGCTTCTCCCGCCGCGATGCGCAATAATGTGGATTTGCCGCTGCCGTTACGGCCGACCAGCCCGACCCGCTCGCGCGTCAGCGCGAGGGTCAGGCCCTCGAACAACAGTCGATGGTCAGGCGTGCGTGCGGAAACGGAGTCGAAGGTAAGAAGTGCGGACATGGGAACCCTGAAGATCGGATGTTGCAAAACGGATCGCTTTGTTCATCCGGTCATTCACGCCACACACTCCTGCACTAACAAATTGAATTTAGGGGCCCCGCCTCGCGCCCGCAAGGCGTCCGCTACCCGCGATAGAGCATATACGCCAAAGCGGCGAGGACGATCCCCAGCAGGATCATCGCCACCCGCTTCGGGTTCCGCTGGCGTTCGCGGGCCCGGCCCATGCGGTCGAGATCAAACCAATATTGGGCGGGCGCCGTCTGCCGGATCACGCCCGAAGCGAGCAGCCGGTCAAAGGCGCGGCGCTCCACCGGGCCCGACGGGACATATTCGATCGCATCGCCAGGCGCGACGGCCCGATGATCGGCGAAATGGCGCTGAACGCGAAACTGCGCCAGATCTGGCGACCCACCGAACGACACGTCCGCACTCCCTGAAATGATGTTGCCAATAGTCGGGGGCTGATCCGGTCGTTTCAAGAGTGCAATCGCCGGATCGGAGTATTCACCAGCTTCACGCACCCAAAGAATCTTCTACTCCCCTGTATCTCTTCTCTGTAGCAAAGCGCTCCACATGCCCTTTCGCTTCTTTCGCCCGATCCTTGCCGGCGCGCGGCTGCCCGACCGCATCGTCGCGTGTATCGGCGCAGCGATCTGTCTTGCGCTGACCGTGTTCATCTGCGCGCAATTTCCGCTCGAAGCGTCGGATTTGCCGCTGATCGTCGCGCCGATGGGCGCTTCGGCCGTCCTGATCTTCGCCGTCCCCGCCAGCCCGCTGGCTCAGCCATGGCCGATGATCGGCGGCAACACCATCTCGGCGCTGGTGGGGGTTGCGGTGTTTCAGCATGTTCCCGATCCGACGATCGCTGCAGGGCTGTCGGTCGGGCTGGCGATCCTCGTCATGTCACTGTGCCGCTGTCTCCACCCGCCGGGCGGCGCGGCGGCGCTCACCGCAGTGATCGGCAGTCAGGGCATTCATGCCGCGGGCTATGCCTTTGCCTTCGCCCCGGTTGCGATCAACTCGATCGCGCTCGTCGCGCTTGGAATGATCTTCCACCGTATCTCGGGCCACAGCTACCCGCACGTCCCCATCCCGGCTGACACCAGCGCGCAGGCAGCGGGTCTGCATCTCGAGGATATCGACAGTGCGCTCGCCGAACTGCCCGACAGCTTCGATATCAGCCGCGAGGATCTCGACGTGCTGCTGTCCAAGGCAGAAGCCCATGCCATCGCCCGCCGCAAGCGCTAGCGGGTCTTGCAATGTTGGAGCACGTCTGCTCCGCTAGCGATTACAGTATGCTTCGGGGTTTGGAGGACTCGCGCGTGTAGGAGCGTGACCTTTGGGACCTTTGGAGGTTTCGGTATGGCGATAGCGGGAGAGGAATGATGGCACGCGAGCTCGATCTGGTGGTCTATGGCGCCACCGGCTTCACCGGCCGTCTCGTCGCCGAATATCTTGCGCAGCGCTATGGTGACGGCAGCGTCAAATGGGCGATGGCCGGCCGCTCGCTGACCAAGCTTGAGCAGATCCGCGACGAGATCGGCGCGCCCGCCTCCACTCCGCTCATCGCCGCCAATGCCGACGATCCGTCCGCGCTCCGGGCAATGACCGAGCGGACCAAGGTCGTGATCTCGACCGTCGGCCCCTATCAGCTCTACGGCAACGATCTCGTCGCCGCCTGTGTCGAGACCGGCACCGGCTATGTCGACCTGTGCGGCGAGCCCAACTGGATGCACGACGTCATCGCCCGGCACGACGCCGCGGCGAAGGCGAGCGGCGCGCGCATCGTCCTGTCGTGCGGCTTCGACTCGATCCCCTTCGATCTCGGCGTGTGGACCGTGCAGCAGGCGGCGAAGGCGAAGTTCGGCGAACCCGCCCCCCGTGTGAAGGGCCGCGTGCGGAAAATGCAGGGCACCTTTTCGGGCGGCACCTTCGCCAGCGGCAAGGCAACCGCCGCCGCTGCCGCGAAGAACCCCGCCGTGTTCAAGATACTGCTCGATCCCTTCGCGCTCACCCCGGGCTTCACCGGCCCCGATCAGCCCAAGGGGATCATGCCCGAATATGACGAGGCGGTCGGCGGGTGGGTCGCGCCCTTCATGATGGCGGTGATCAACACCAAGAATATCCACCGCACCAATTTCCTTGCCCATCACCCCTATGGCCGCGACTTCCGCTATGACGAGATGATGGTCGCGCCCGGCCTCGGCGATCTTGGCAAGGCCGCCGCCGACGCGATCGCCAAGATGAACCCGATGAATTCAGACAAGGGTCCCGCTCCCGGCGAAGGCCCGTCGAAGGAAGAGCGCGAGGCCGGCTTCTACGAGATCGACTTCATCGCCGAAATGCCCTCGGGCGAGCGCCTGACCGCCACCGTCACCGGCGACCGCGACCCCGGCTATGGCTCGACGAGCAAGATGATTACGGAGGCGGCACTGTGCCTGCTGCGCGACGTCGATGGCGCGGGCGGGGTCTGGACCCCCGGCGCGCTGATGGCGGAGCCGCTCAAAGCCCGGCTCGAGGCCAATGCCGGCCTGACGTTCCGCATCACCTGAGCCGACCAACCCGTCATCCCGGCAGCTACGGGGATCCATTCTGGTAGAACAGCATCGCGACCGCCGCGAGCAGCACCGAGACGGCAATCACCACCGGCACCAGCTTCCGCCGCCGCCGCTCGACCGCCGCTTCATAAGCGCGCAGGTCGAGCCAGTAATAAGCGTGCCCCTCCTTGCGGATCAGCCGCTCAGCGAGCAGCCCGTCAAACGCCGGTCGCAGGTCGGCGGGCGGGGTATAGAGAATGGTGTCGTACGGCGTGATCGCATGCGCCGCACAGAAATGGTCGACCAGCCTGCGCCGCGCCCGCCCCGCTTTGGTGATCGCAACCGACTCAACCGCCATACCCCACCCCGTCTACCGCTTCTTGCCCTGATGCTTGATGTTCGCCGGCCGCCCGCGATGCTTGATCACCCGCTTGGGCGGTCCGCCGCGCCGCCGCTCCGGCCCCGATCCGCTGCCCTTTCCATCCGGCAGCTCGAAACGCAGCGCGCCCGACACCGGGTTCGCCTCGACCAGCCGCAACGGCAGCCGCTGCCCCAGAGCGAACTCTTCGCCGGTCTCCTCGCCCACCAGCTTCTGCGCCGCCTCGTCATAGCGGAAATATTCGCGACCCAGATCGCGCGCCGGCACCAGTCCGTCGCCGCCGACGCCATCGACCGTCGCGAAGAAACCGAAATTCTGCACCCCGGTAATTCGCGCTTCCATCACCTCGCCAACATGCGCTGAAAGATAAGCGGCAACATAGCGGTCGACCGTCTCGCGCTCAGCCTCCATCGCCCGCCGTTCGAGCTGGCTGATAACCTCGCCGGTCTTCGCCATCTCGGCATCGGTAGGCAGCTCCCCGCCCGGCCCCAGCTTGTTCGATTCGACCAGCGCACGGTGCACCACCAGATCGGCATAGCGCCGGATCGGCGAAGTGAAGTGCGCATAGCTGCCCAGCGCGAGGCCGAAATGCCCCGCATTCTGCGGCCCGTAATAGGCCTGAGTCTGCGTGCGCAGCACCTGGATCATCACCTCTTCGCGGAACTCGGCCTCACCGACGCGCGCAATGACGTGGTTGAAAGTCGCGGGCTTGATCACCTGCCCCAGCGTGAATTCGACCTCGAGGGTCTTGAGATACTCTTTGAGCGCGGCCAGCTTCTCGCGGCTCGGCGGCTCGTGCACGCGGTACATTACCGGCGCCTTGCGCGCTTCCAACGCCTTGGCCGCCGCGACGTTCGCCGCGATCATGTAATCCTCGATCAGCTTGTGCGCGTCGAGCCGCTCGCGCGGCGCGACCGAGAGGATGCGCCCCTTCTCGTCGAGCATGATCCGCCGCTCGGGCAGGTCCAGGTCCAGCGGCTCGCGCTTCTCCCGCGCCTTGTTGAGCGCGCGCCAGCACGCCCAGAGCGGCCGCAGCGTGCTGTCGACCAGCTTGGGATCGACCCCCGCCAGCTCCTCCGCCGGCATCGCACAGGGTGAAGAAGCGACATCGATCTTCTCCCCCGCCGCATCGATCGCCGCTTGCGCGTCCTCGTACGCGATGTTCGCCGCGAGCCGCACCACGGCCCGCGTGAAGCGCCAGCCCTTGATCTCGCCCCTGACCGAGATCTGGAGATGGCACGCCATCGCCGCACGATCGACGTTCTGCTTCAGCGAGCAGACATCTGCCGACAACACCTCTGGCAGCATCGGTACGACGCGATCCGGGAAATAGACCGAGTTGCCGCGCTTGCGCGCCTCGCGATCGAGCAGCGATCCGGGGCGGACATAGAAGCTGACATCGGCAATCGCGACGATCGCCTTCCACCCGCCCTCATTCTTGGGATCGTCGTCGGGCGCCGCCCATACCGCATCGTCATGGTCGCGTGCATCGGACGGGTCGATCGCGACGATCGGGACATGACGCAGGTCTTCCCGCCCCTTCCCAAGATCCTGCTTCGCAACCCGCTCGGCCTCCTGCAGCAGTTCCTCCGAAAACACGTTCGGGATGCTGTGTTTGTGAATCGCGATCAGGCTGAAGCTGCGCGGCGCGAACGGATCGCCCAGCACCTCGGTCACCTTGGCGAAGATGCGCGGACCGCGCCCGCTCTTCTCCGCCATCACCAGATCGCCCGGCTCGGCGCCGTTGCGCTCGGAGATGACGAAGCTGTTGCGCTCCTTTTTCTCCAGACCGTGGAGATAGAGCCGTCCGCCCTCCTCCTTGACCACGCCGAGCATCGCTTCCTCGCCACGGGCGAGCTTCTTCATCGGGTGTGCGATCAGACCGTTTCCGGCTTCTTCGGTGCGCGCCAGGATGCGGTCGCCGACGGCCAGCGCGCTATGCTTGCCGCGTTCGCGCACGCGCAGCCGCGGCACGGGCACGCCTTCGGCTTCCCAGCGTTCGGGCACCGCCCAGACGGTATCGCCATCGGAATCGGTGACGCGCAGCACGGTCACCTTGGGCACGCCGCCCATCTTGTGGAAGGCGCGGCCAGGGGCGCTGTCGATCAGCCCTTCGTCGGCCATGTCGCGCAGCAGCGCCTTGAGCGTGATCTTCTCCTGGCCGGAAAGCCCAAAGGCGCGCGCGATCTCGCGCTTGCCCGCCGGAGTGTCGGAAGAGGTGATGAAATCGAGAATCTGTTGCCGCGTCGGCATGCCGGGCGCGGGCTTCTTTGCTTTGTTCTGTTTTGCCATTGGCCCTGAATATAGGGGCTGTCCGCCCGATTCCCAACCGAATAGGCTGATGCGGTGACGTACGATCTTCTCATCGCCGGCGGCGGCATCAACGGCTGCGCCATCGCGCGCGAGGCGGCGTTGCTCGGCCTCTCCGTGTTCCTCGTCGAAAAGGACGATCTCGCCGCGCACACCTCATCCGCCTCCAGCAAGCTGATCCATGGCGGGCTGCGCTATCTCGAAACCTATGAGTTCCGGCTGGTGCGTGAGGCATTGCACGAGCGCGAGCGGATGCTCGCCGCCGCCCCGCACCTCATCCACCCGATGGCGTTCGTCCTCCCCCATGCACACAGCGTCCGCCCATGGTGGATGGTCCGCGCGGGGCTCTATCTCTACGATCTGCTCGGCCTCGGCTCGTCGCTGCCCCGTTCGCGCGCGCTTCGCCGCGACGATCCCCGCCTCGCCCCAATCGCACAAGAGGTCGGCGGCTTCCTCTATTGGGATGCGCAGGTCGACGATGCCGCTTTGGTCCGCGCCAACGCCGCCGATGCTGTCGCCAATGGTGCACAGGTCGAGACCGGCGTCGCCGTCACCGGCGCCGAGCGCAACGGCACAGGCTGGAGCGTTTCGCTCAGCGACGGTCGCACGATCGACGCCCGCGCCATCGTCAACGCCACCGGGCCATGGGTGAAGGATTTTCTCGACACGATCCGCATCCGCACCGCCAGTGGCCTGCGCCTGATCAAGGGCAGCCATATCGTCGTGCCCGCTTTGTGGGAGGGCGATCAGGCCTATATCCTGCAACAGCCCGATCGCCGTGTGGTCTTCGCGACCCCCTGGCGCGGCGGCACGATGATCGGCACTACCGACGTGCCGGTCGAGCGGCCCGAGGATGCCGGGATCACCCCGGCCGAGATCGACTATCTCTGCGCCGCCGCCAACCGCTACTTCAAGCGCCGGATCGCGCCCGCCGACATCACCGCCACGTGGTCGGGCATCCGCGCGCTCTATGACGATGGCCGCGACGAAGCGCGCACGATCACACGCGACTATGTCCTCGAACTCGACACAAGCGGCGCCCCGGTGCTGTCGGTGTTCGGCGGGAAAATCACCACAGCCCGCGCCCTTGCCGAGCATGCAATGGCGAAACTGGCGCCCGCAATGGCGTTCACGGCACGGCCGATAACACACGAGCGGCCGCTACCCTGACTTCCACGTGCCAGGCGCGACGGCCGCCGTCGCGCCTAGATCTCGGTTGATCGCGCCGGACCGTAGCGCACGGACCCTTTCCTCGTCTCAACCGCTTTGATTACCGTCACTTACGGCAATCAGGAGAAAGCCCATGAGCGTCGAAGGAAAGCTCAAGGAAGCCGCCGGCTTCGTGAAGGAAGAACTCAACGAACACGGCAAGTCGCCGGAAGCGCAAAAGCGCGCCCAAGAGGGTCGCGACCTGCGCAATGAAGGCCGGATCGAGGACGGCAAGCCACCCAAGACAACCGAACCCGGAACCGGCACCGATTGATCGAATAGCTGCCCCCGCCGCCCGCGGGGGCAGCCCTTTCAGCGCCTCAGTAAGCGCGCGCGACCAGGATCCGCTCGACCGCCGGGCGCCCGGTGAACATGCAGGTTCCTTCCGCCGGCGCCGCGTCGAGCGGCACGTTGCGGAAGGTGAGCTTGAGCGTCTTGATCCGCTCGACCGCCTTGTCCAGCTCCTCACCGGTCGGCTTGGCCCACTGCACCTCGACCCAGCCGGGATATTTGCCCGAGCCTTCGAAATGCGCCTTGAGCGCGTCGAACGTCTCGACCCCGCGGACGATGTTCGACTCCAGCTTGGCGCGCGCCTGCGTGTGCAGCGCGGTCTGGATTTCCTCCAGCAGCTCCGTCGCCTGCGCGACGAACTCGCTCTGGGCCAGGATCGCACTGTCGAGCTTGCCGTCCTCGCGGTACAGCCGGTCGCGGCGGATCACCGAGACATTGCCGCCCGCCATGTCGCGGCCACCGACCTCGATCACCACCGGCGCACCCTTCTTGACCCAGCCCCAGCGCTTGGTCGCGGCCTTAGCGGCGCGGGTGTCGAGCAACACACGCACCGGCTCGCCGAACGCGCTCTGCTTGACCAGATCGGCTTTCAGCCCCTCGCAATAGTCGAGCAGTGCGGCGTCCTCGTCGCTGTCGCGCAGCATCGGTACGATCACCACCTGCCACGGCGCGAGCCGCGGTGGCACGCGCAGACCATCATCGTCGCCATGCACCATGATGATGCCGCCGATCATGCGCGTCGACATGCCCCAGCTGATCGTGTTGGCCAGCTCGAATTCGCCATTCGCATTCTGGAAGCGGATGTTCTGCGCCGACGCGAAATTGGTGCCCAGGAAATGGCTGGTGCCGGCCTGCAGCGCCTTGCCGTCCTGCATCATCGCCTCGATCGA
>CAZBYE010000146.1:0-8136 GCA_964496045.1 uncultured Stakelama sp. | reverse complement strand
GGCTCGATATCATCGACGCCCTGCACTATGCGCCTGCCGCGCCGCAGACTCGCGCGGAGGAACCGACCAGCGAGGATTGCCTGTTCCTCAACATCTGGACCCCGGCGCTCGATCGCGGGCGGCGCCCGGTGATGGTCTATTTCCATGGCGGCGCCCATGCGCATGGATCGGGGTCCGACCCGCTCTACGACGGCGCCAGCCTCGTCCGCCGCGGCGATGTGGTGGTGGTGACGCTCAATCACCGCCTCGCGGGGCTGGGATACGCCTATCTCGCCCAGCTCGGCGGCCCGGCGGAGTCGGGCAATGTCGGTAATCTCGACATCGTCCTCGCGCTCAAATGGATACGCGACAATATCGCGGGCTTCGGCGGCGATCCGGATCGGGTGATGATCTTCGGCCAGTCGGGCGGCGGGGCCAAGGCGGTGACGCTGATGGCAATGCCCGAAGCGCGGCCGCTGTTCCACCGCGCCGCGACGATGAGCGGGCAGCACGTCACCGCCGCGGGTCCGCGCAATGCGACGATCCGCGCGCGGGCGTGGATGGAGAAGGCGGGCGCGAAGAGTGTCGCGGAGTTGAAGGCACTTCCGGTCGAGCGGCTGGTCGAAGCGATGGCGATGACCGACCCGATCGAGCGCAAGGGCGAGATCAGCTTCACCTCGACGCTCGACCATCATGTCCTTCCGCGCCACCCCTTCGTCCCCGACGCCCCGCGCGAGGCGGCGCATATCCCGCTGATCGTCGGCAATACGCATGACGAGACGGGGCTGTGGATCGCCGAGCAGCTCAAGCGCGGCGACACCAATTGGGACAATCTGGCGGAGCGCATCGGCGCGCAGATCACCAAGGACGTCGCGCCCGACTGGGTCGTCCAGCGCTACCGGGCAATCTATCCCGAGAAGACCCCCGGCCAGATCCTGCTCGCCGCGACCACTGCAGGCCGTTCCTGGCCCGGCCATCTCATTCAGGCTGAAGAGCGCGCGAAGATCGGCGCGCCGACATGGATGTATCAGCTCGACTTTGCTTCACCCGAAGCGGGCGGGGTGCTTGGCGCCTTCCACACGCTCGATATCCCGTTGGTGTTCGACAATGCGACAGCGAGGGGTTCGCGCACCGGCGACAGCCTCGCCGCGCACCGCCTCGCCGGGCGGATGGCCGACACCTTCATCGCCTTCGCCCGCACCGGCGACCCCAATTGCGCCAGCGTGCCGAGCTGGCCGAAATTCACGCTGGAGGGGCGGCAGACGATGATCTTCGACACCGACACGCGGGTGGTTTCGGACCCGCGGCGCGAGGAACGCCTGCTCTGGTCGGTCGCACCCTATATCAAGCCGGGCGGGTGACGGCGGACGGAGATTGCCGCCGCCATGCTTTCCTCGCTACGCTGTCGCAATGAAGAAAGGACATGGTCTGGAGCGGGCGTTGCAACCGATCCCGCGGCAGCAACTTGAAGGAATGGCGACAGGCGCTTTGCTCGCGCGCTTGAAACGTTTGCGCTGGTGCGAAGAACGCCGTGAAGACAGCGACCTCTCGGATGCGGAGGTAGCTTCGGCCGCGAATCTCATTCTCTTCAAATCCGATCCTGCCTGGCGCGTAGCCTATGCCGATCTGCGCGACATGCTCGACACGCGGGACCACATGCCGAACAAACCCTGACCTACCGATCCCACGGAAACGCCAGCGTCGGCGCATTGGCGTAGCGCCGCATCGCGATCTTCATCCGCGCGCCGCAGCCGGGTTCCAGCCGCAGCGTGAAGTCGCGTCCGCCGACGGTCGCGTCCTGCCCGTCGAGCGTCACGGACTCGATCCGATGCTCGGCATAGGCACCGCCCTGAACCACAACCGTCCGCGCCACCTTGCCGAGATTGACCAATGTCACCTGCGTCGAAGCATCGCCCAACGCGTGCACCAGCGCCGCGACATCCTCCGGCACCCCCGCGCGCCGCCGCTCGGGATCGAAATAGCGCAGCCGGCAATGCAGCACGACGCCGCCCTGATTGGGCGAGGTCGACGACCAGGGCGGGCGGGCGATGTGCATGCCGCCGGTCATCAGCTGGATCAGGCTTTTGACGCTGGCCGGGGTCTTGTCGAGCGGCCAGTCGGCGAGCCGCGTGTCGCGCGTGGTGGTGTCCTCGCGCATTTTCTTCTCGCGCCCGGCGACGCGGGCGAGGTCGGCGTTGAGCGCCTCGACCGGGTAAGTGTCATTCTTGCCCTGCAGGAACGACACCCAGGGATTGTCGCCCGCCAGTTCCAGATCATCGGCGCGCTGGGTGACGTACCAGATCTCGAAGCCATTGGTGCGATAGGGACCGGGCTTCCACCCGTACCAGCCGTCCGCGCCATACATGGTCGGCGTCTCGAACCGGCTGTCACGCTGGCGCCCGGCCTCGTTGATCCGGGCGTTCTGGCGCCGCCACACCTCGACATAGGCGCTGTCCCCGGTCAGCAGCGTGCCGTTGAGGAACGCGGTGATCGATCGCGGCACGCGGTTGCGGTCCTCGCGCTTGCCGGTCTGCGGCACGACGGGCGAGAAGCCCCAGCCATAGACCCCGCCCCACCAGTCGGGCGCAGCCTTGCCGTCGAGCCCGACCTTGCTCGGCACGATGCCGCCATTGGCGCTGGCGCGGCTCACCCAGGCGTCGAGATAGTCGAGCGCCCAGCGCCGGTAGCGCTCGCCCCCGCCCAGCGCGTACGCGTTGAGCGCGAGCGTCGTCGCCTGCAGGTTGAGCGGGTTGTCGCCGACCACATCGGTATACTCGACATAATGGTCGAGCGTCTCCTGATAGGTCGACTCGCCATGCTCCATATGGAAGCGCTCGCCCGCCTCGAACGGGTCACCCGCCCAGTCCAGCGCGGTGGCGTCACGCATCATCGGCCCGCGGCTGCCATTCATTACGCTGCGGATAATGCGGTGCGCGGGGTCGTAATTGCGGACGCTCGGATCGTGCCCGGTGTAAAAGTCCGCGAAGCGCCGGGTGCGCGCGATCAGCGCGGGGTCGCGGGGGGCGGAAAGACCCAGCACGTTGAACGTCGTCAGCCCCTCGGCATTATGCTGCCAGTCCATCTGGACCGGAAAGTCGCGGTGATACATGCCAGCCCTTGCGATCGGCACATCCACCGTGCGCATCGCCGCATATTGCCGCAAATGTCCTTCCCAGAAGCGCTGGGTGAGCGTCAGGATCCGGTCGGGCGCCCCGAGCGCGTGAAGGATCACCCAGTCGTTGGTCGCCTCCGCAGCGTCATCCGGCCCGTCATTGGCACCCCAGCGCTCGAACACCCGCAAGTGATCGCGCTTGTCGACATATCGCGCATAGAAGGCCTCGCACGCCTCAGCGTTGCGCGCGATCAGCCTGCGCTGGAGCAATGCCCATTCGGGTGCCGCCATCGGCGTCGTGATGGCAAGTTGCGCCCGCCCCGCCCGCGCGGAGGCAGGCAATAAGGTCGCCGCCGCTCCGCCCAGCAGCAGCCCTCTGCGATCCACCTTCATTCGCCGATCTGCATCCGGCGGATCGGCCCGGCGATGACGAGGAACGCGAAGATCGTCAGCAGGCAATGCGCGCCGACAAACACCAGCGCCCAGTCGAACGACCCGGTCTTCGCGACGATGAAGCCCACCACGATCGGGGTGACGATCCCCGCCATGTTGCCGAACATGTTGAACACCCCGCCCGACAGACCGGCCAGCCGCTTGGGCGCGACATCGGCCATCACCGCCCAGCCGAGCGAGGCGACACCCTTTCCGAAGAAGGCGACAGACATCAATGTCACCACCAGCCACTCCTGCGGCGCCCAGACGCACCCGATGATCGCGGTGGCGAGCAGCATCCCCACCGTCAGTGGTCCCTTGCGCGCGAGGTCGAGCGATCCGGTGCGCTTGAGGATCAGGTCGGAGACATAGCCGCCAGCGAGCCCGCCGACAAAGCCGCACAGCGCCGGAGCCGCGGCAGCGAACCCTGCCTCCATGATGTTTAGGCCACGTTCCTTGACGAGGTAGATCGGGAACCAGGTGACGAAGAAATAGGTCAGCACGTTGATGCAATATTGACCGAGATAGATGCCCAGCATCATCCGGTTGGCGATCAGCTTTCCGACATTGCCCCAATCAAATGCAGCCGCGCTGCCCGCACCGCCATCCTCCATATGGACCAGCCCCCCGCCGGCCTCGATATGGTCGAGTTCGGCCCGGTTGATCGACGGGTGGCGCGCGGGGCTATGGATGTAGCGCAGGAACACCGCCGTCGCGATCAGCCCCAGCACGCCCATCACCCAGAAGATCGACCGCCAGCCATAGCTGTGCGCGAGCCAGCCCATCAGCGGCGCGAACGCGACCAGCGAGAAATATTGCGCCGAATTGAAGATCGCCGAAGCGGTACCGCGCTCGGCCGACGGAAACCACGACGCCACCAGCCGTGCATTGCCGGGGAAGGACGGCGCTTCGGCGAGTCCGACCAGAAAGCGCAGCCCGAACAGCATCGCCACTGCGGGCAGGAACGCGATCATCCCCGCAAAGCCCTGCAGCGCGGTGAATACCGACCACAAAGCGATCGCAGCGGCATAGACGCGCTTGGTGCCGAACTTGTCGAGCAACAGGCCGCCCGGTACCTGCGCAAGCACATAGGCCCAGGCAAAGGCGGACAGGATGAAGCCGGTCTGGATCGCGTTCAGCCCCAGCTCGTGCGCCGCGGCGCTGCCCGCGATCGAGAAGGTTGCGCGATCGGCATAGTTGACGCTGGTGATGATGAAGATCAGCGCAATGATCGCGTATCGCACATGCGTCGGGCGCGACTCTGTCGCCGGGGTGCGCTGGTCGGTCACGCGTCGCTCTCCTCATGCCCGCGCGTCGGATGCGCATGGTCCTTGTTGTGGTTAGTCGGTAACCGGGGCAGCGGAGCGGGTCCAAGACAAAGAGCGGGACGATCAAGTCGCAAACTGGCTGGATCGACATGAGGTTCGCCAGCGCCGAGACACGATCAGTGCGCGTCGCGCATCGATCCATGTTCGATTGGCGTTGGCCTCGCCGCCCCGGTCCCGCCTAGCAGAACATCGCAATCGGCTCGTCCACGAAGCCGTACACAGCTACCGAGGGGAGTCTGAAATGTCCCGTGCCCATGTCCTGAAATCCGTGTTCGCGCTGTCGGCTGCGGTCACCGCCCTTTCCGCCGCGCACGCCCAGACCGCACAGGATCAGGTCCCCGAGGAAGCGGCAGCGCCGGCCGAAGCCGGTCAGGAAGTGATCGTCACCGGCTTCCGCGAAAGCCTTAGCAGCGCGCTCAACATCAAGAAGCGCGAGACCGCCGCGGTCGATGCGATCAAGGCCGAGGACATCGCCGAATTCCCCGACCTCAACCTCGCCGAATCGCTCCAGCGCATTCCCGGCGTCGCGATCAGCCGCGTCAACGGCGAGGGCCGCAACATCTCGATCCGCGGCCTTGGCCCCGACTATAGCCGCGTGCGCATCAATGGGATGGAAGCGATCGGCACCACCGGCGGCACCGACAATTCGGGCGGCGTCAACCGCGGTCGCGGGTTTGATTTCAACATCTTCTCGTCAGACCTGTTCAACAGCCTGACCGTCCGCAAGACCGCCACCGCCGACGTCGAAGAAGGGTCGCTCGGCGGCACGGTTGATCTCCAGGTCGCGCGCCCGTTCGACTATCGCAAGCCGACCGCGGTCTTCTCCGCCGGGGTGAGCTATAACGACCTTGCGCAAAAGGCGACGCCGCGCGTCTCCGCATTGCTGACCACCACCAGCCCCGATGGCAAGTTCGGCGCGCTCGTCTCGATCGCCTATGAGGAACGCCGGCTGGTCGAGGAAGGCGCCAACATCACGCGCTGGACCTATGGCGGGTTCAATGGCGGGTTCAACGCCGCGTCGACCATCGCCGGCAAGACGATCGCGCAGATCAACGACACCAACCCCGAAACCGCGCTCTATCATCCGCGCATCCCGGGCCTCGTCAGCTACGACATCGCCCAGAAGCGTCTCGGCGCCGCGATCGCGCTGCAATATCGCCCGAGCGACGCGACACTGATCTCGATCGACGGCCTCTATTCGCGTCTCGACGGCACCCGCAAGGAAGCGCAGTTGCAGGCGATCGGTTTCAGCCGCTCGGGCTCGGGCAAGCCCCAGACGATCATCCGCTCGGGCACCGTCGACGCGAACAACAACATCGTCAGCGGCACGTTCGACGCGGTCGATCTGCGCGTTCAGGCCCGCTATGACGAGCTCAAGACCGACTTCTACCAGCTCACCGGCACGCTCGATCAGAAGCTGGGCGAGAATCTCAAATTCGGCGCGATTGTCGGCTATTCGCGCTCCGAATTCCGCAACCCGGTGCAGACCACGGTGACGCTCGACGCCGCCAACACCAACGGCTTCTTCTACGATTTCACGACGCGCTTCCCGACGATCAAGCCGGGTGTCGACGTCACCAACCCGGCGACCTTCGCCTTCACCAACGGCACCTCGGAAGTGCGCATCCGCCCGCAGACCGTCGACAACAGCTTCACCAACGCCAAGGGCTTCCTTGAGTGGACTGCAAGCCCGGTTCTGAAGCTCAAGGCCGGAGCGGACTGGCGTCGCTTCGACTATGATTCGAGCGAGCGCCGCCGCCTTTCGGGTGAAACGGTGGTGAGCACGCTCACTGCTGCTCAGATTGCGCCGCTGGTCACCCAGTTCACCGGCTTTGGCCGCGGCCTCGCTATGCCCTCAGGCACCCCCACCGGCTGGGTGGTTCCAAACCTCGACGCCTTCCTCGCCTATCTCAATGCACCGACAAACCCCACCTACGCCACCGGCGGAGTCGAGAACGCCACTGCGCGCGGATCCTTCGTCACGGTGCGCGAGGATGATCTCGGCGTGTGGGGCATGGCCGAGTTCAACCTTGCCGACGCGGGCTTCCCGCTGCGCGGCGATGTCGGCGTCCGTTACGTCAAGACCGACCAGCTCTCGACCGGCTATGCCAGCCAGGGCGGCACGGTGAACCTCGTCACCGCCGACCGCAGCTATAATCGCTGGCTGCCCTCGGCCAATCTGGTCTTCGACGTCACCGACACGCTGCTCGTCCGCTTCGCCGCGGCCAAGACGATCGCGCGCGCCGGGATCGGGTCCCTCACCCCGGGCGGCAACCTCAACGTCTCGGGCGGCAACCGTACCTTCAGCTCGGGCAATCCGGACCTGACGCCGACCGAATCGACCAATCTCGACGCGTCGATCGAATGGTATCCGACGCGCGGCGCGATCTATGCGGTCTCGGCGTTCCAGAAGGATATCGGCAGCTTCGTCCAGACGCTCAGCACCGGCGTCCCCTTCTCCAGCCTCGGCCTGCCCGACTCACTGCTTACCGGCACCACCGCCACCCCGTCGGACATCTTCATTGTCAGCCAGCCGGTCAATTCGAAGGGCGGGATGCTCCGCGGGTTCGAAGTGAACGTGCAGCAGCCCTTCACCTTCCTGCCGGGCTTCCTCAAGAATTTCGGCGTGCTGGCGAACTACACCTATGTCGACTCCGACATCGAGTATCGCCTGTCGGCGACCGGCACCGACAGCGTCACCGCGACTTTGCTCGGCCTGTCCAAGCACGCCGCCAACGCGACGCTCTATTATGAGACCGAGAAATTCTCGATCCGCGGCTCGATCGCCTATCGCTCGAAATACCTCACCGCGGTGCCGGGGACCGAGGGCAACGCCTATAACGGCACCAATGCGACGACCAATATCGACGCGCAGATCTCGTACAACCTCACGGACAAGATCAAGCTGAGCCTCGAAGGCATCAACCTGACGGACGAGGTGGTCATTCAGGAGAATGCGCCGGCGCGTCCGATCCAGTTCGAGACCTTCGGCAAGCGTCTCTTCCTGGGAGCGCGCGGCAAGTTCTGATCCTGTAGGACTGCGATGACACGAGCCGGCGGCTAACCACCGCCGGCTCGTTTCGTTTCGAGGGGCGCAGAATGCGCGAATGGGAAACGCCATCCGGAAAGTCTTCGGCCGGCTGTCGACGAACGCACGCCGCCGGTGCGCGGCCGTCTTTGGCGATGCCTTCCGGTTGACGGCGCGGACGAAGGTCCTCGACCTCGGGTCCGCCTGGGGCGAACACATTCACGGCGTGCTCCGCGGTACTCCCGTCCTTCCCCAGA
>CAZBYE010000145.1:0-8198 GCA_964496045.1 uncultured Stakelama sp. | reverse complement strand
GCTGCCACGCTCGCGGAGGCCGGTGTGCTGTTTGTCGCGTGGGATCAGCGGCTGCGAGCCGGGGCTAACGCCGAGGGACTTTCAGTCGTACCCGCGCTCTGATTGCCGGAGCGGCTGGCTGATCCGTTGCTCGCCTGGGCTGGTCTCTACCGAGCCTGCAGCGCGTCCATCCCGACAGTGGCCGCCAGCAGCAGACGCCTGTCGAGGATGCGGCCGGTGTCGGGGGAGGCGTCGATGTCGTAGACGTCGCGCCATTTCCAACGGCGCCGCTTGTTGGTCGCGATCACCGTCTCGCCGGACCGGAACTCGAAGTCGTAGGCGATCGGCAGCCAGTTCGCCAGCCACAAGCCCTGGACCCCGGTTGCGGTGATCATCGCCTTGCTCGGCGTGATGCCCGGCATGCCCGCTTTCATCATCCTGCCCGCCGCCGCCGGCTCCGGCTTCATGGCGTGGAAGATGTATCAGGCGAGCAAACGTCCTGCTGCTCCGGCCGAAGCGATCGACGCCGAACCCACCGATCCCTCGAAGATCGGCTGGGATGAGGTCACCGATAACATGCAGGTGATGATCGACATTGGTTACGGGTTGGTACCCTTGATCGACGAGCGCCGCGGCGGCGCATTGATGGGCCGTATCACCGGCGTGCGGCGTCAGCTGTCCAAGGAACTGGGCTTCGTCGTGCCGCAGGTGCGGGTGCGCGACGACATCAACCTCGCGCCCTTCACCTATCGTATCGTCGTCGGCGGCGTGGTGATCGGCGAGGACACCGTCTCGCCTGACGAAGTGTTGGCGCTCGACACGGGACAAGCGGTGGGCACCCTCAACGGTAAGCCCGGCAAGGATCCGACCTTCGGGCTCGACGCGATGTGGATCTCGCCTGCCGATGCCGATGCGGCGACCGGTCAGGGCTGGCTGGTGGTCGATCCCGGCACCGTCATGGCGACTCACCTCAATCAGGCGCTGATCTCGAACGCGTCGGACCTGCTCGGTCCCGACGAGGTGCAGGCGCTGCTAGACGGGCTGCGCGATCGGGCGGCGCAGCTGGTTTCGGCGCTCTCGCCCAACCCGCTGCCGATCACGACGCTCACTCAGGTGCTGCGCGGGCTGTTGGCGGAGAACATCCCGCTCAAGGAGTTCCGCCGTATCGCCGCTGCGATCGCGATGGCCGCGCAGAAGACGCACGACGCCGACGAGATCATCGAGCTGATCCGTCCCGAACTCGGCCAGCTGATCATCCAGCGGCTGTGCGGGGTACGCGAGCCGCTGCGCGTGATGACGCTCGAAGGCCAGCTCGAAGCGCTGCTGGGTCAGGCCGTCCGTTCGGATCCGGCCAAGCGCAACACGATCGAGCCCGATCTCGGCCGCCGCATCGTCGACGCGCTCCAGCATGCTGCCCAGCCCCTGGTCGCCGAGGCCAAACCTTTCGCTCTGGTCGTCCAGCCCTCGATCCGCATCGCGATCCGCAAGCTGGTTAAGACCTGTCTGCCGGATACCCCCGTGATGAGCTTCTTCGAAGTGCCTGAGGACAAGTCGGTCGAAGTGGTCGCCGTGATCGGCGCGCCGGAAACCGCGCTGGTGCCGGCATGAACTTCCAGCCCTCACCCAATGAGTTCGCGCTCACCTATGGCCGCAACGGCGAGACGAAGCGCGACATGGACGGCCTTGTGCGCAAGCACATGCCGCTGGTCCGCCGGCTCGCCTGGCATGTCCACGGATCGATGAGCAGCCTGATCGACGTCGAAGATCTGGTGCAAATCGGCCTTGTCGCATTGGTCGAGGCCGCGGCGAGCTTCGAGGATCGCGGCCTGGTCAGCTTCGACCAGTACCTCCAGACCCGCGTGCGCGGCGCGATGATCGACGAGTTGCGGCGACAGGCGACGCTGACCCGCGGCGCGATGAAGCGGCGGCGTGTCTATAACGACGCGGTCGGAGCGCTGACCGACGAGCATGGCAAGCGGCCCGACGAAGCCGCGGTCGCTTCGCGGCTTGGAGTCACGATCGACAAGCTGCGCAGCGACTATGCCAGCGCGGAAGCAGTGCGGTTCGATTCGATCGACGAGGTCTATTCGGACGAAGGGCCATGGTTCATGTCCGACGAACCGTCGGCGTTCGACCAGCTTGCCGACGCCGACCAGCGCGAGGCGCTGATCGCGGCGATCGCCGAATTGCCCGAAAAGGAGCAGATGGTGATCCAGCTCTATTATGTCGAGGAATTGAATCTGGAAGAGATTGGTCAGGTGCTTGGCGTGGGTGCAGCGCGTGTCTGCCAGATCAAGAAGAGCGCGCATGACCGGCTGAAAAAGGGGCTGATGCGACGCATGGGATAGGACGGGTCCGGTGCCGGGGGGCGCCGGTTCCATAGGGGGCAGGGGCGGAAGCGTGCCGGGGGGCGTGCTTCCGCCCCTTCTTTCATTCCGCGTGCGCGGCGCAGCTGTCAGGCGGGGCTTCGGTGCGGTCGTTCAATCCATAGTCGCGCACCACCGCGGCAATACGTACGCGATAGTCGCGAAACACCCCGCTGCGCCCGGCCGCCTGTGCGCCGCGATGGCGCGGACGGTTGCGCCACGCCGCCACCGCCGCCTCGTCGCGGAAGAAGGAAAGTGAGAGCAGTTTTCCGGGTGTGGTCAGGCTCTCATAGCGCTCGACCGAGACGAAGCCGTCGATTGCCTCGAGATCGGCGCGCAGCGATGCGGCGATGTCGAGATAGGCGGTCTCCTGCCCTTCCGCGGGTTCGGATTCGAAGATCACCGCGATCATGCCATCACCTTGCGCAGGAAGATGCGGTCTTCGCGCCGGATGAACCCTTCGTCGGCGGCAAAGGCGAAATTCTCGCGCGCGCCGGGATCGTCGCGCAGCCGGGCGCGATAGGCTTCGTAGGCGGCGAGATTCTCGATGTCGTAGACGCCGTAAGCAGTGGTCGCCGACCCCTCGTGCGGCGCATAATAGCCGATGAGCTGCGCGCCGCAGCGCGGGATCGCGTCGTTCCAGCCGCGCGCATAATGTTCGAAGGTGTCGATGCGGAACGGATCGATTTGGTAGCGGATGAAGCAGGTGATCATGCGGGTCCTCCTGTCCGCACCGATAGCCGATTGTTCGACGCCTATGCTTCGGCTATGACCGAACTATGCAGGACGGTCCTTCCATCTCGCGCGTCGCGGCGCTGATCGGCGATCCGGCGCGTGCCAACATGCTGGTCGCGCTGATGGACGGGCGCGCGCTGACGGTGAGCGAGCTGGCGCAATGTGCGGGCGTCGCGCTGCCCACCGCGTCGGGGCATCTCGCGCGGCTCAGCGATGCCGGGCTTGTGGTGCCGGCGCGGCAGGGGCGTCATCGCTATTTCCGGCTCGACGATGGCGATGTCGCCGCGACGATCGAGCTGCTGATGGGGATCGCCGAGCGGACGGGCGCCAAGCCGGTCCGTCCGGGTCCGCGCGACGCGGCGATGCGGCAGGCGCGGGTCTGCTATGATCACCTTGCCGGGGAGCGCGCGGTGCGACTCGCCGAGAAGCTGGTCGCCGAGGGAAGCGTCACCGCGGGTGAGATGCCGCGGATCACCGATTCCGGGCGAGCGCGGTTCGATGCGCTGGGCGTGGTGCTGCCATCGCACGGCCGCCGCCCCGAATGCCGCATTTGTCTCGACTGGAGCGAGCGGCGCAATCACCTCGCGGGCGCGCTCGGCGCGGCGATCCTCCAGCATGTTCTGGGGCAGGGCTGGGCGAAACGCGGGCCAGGTCGCGTGATCGCGTTCGACACCGCCGGGGCTGCTGCGTTCGACAAGGTCTTCGGCCTCTAGATGCGGCGGCACCTCTATATCGCCGCGGGGTTCGCCAGCCTCGGCCTCGCGGTGATCGGCGCGATCCTGCCGGTGATGCCGACCACGGTGTTCGTGATCCTCGCTGCCTGGTGCTTCGCGCGCGGTTCGCCGCGGCTCGAGCGTAAGCTGCTCGAGCATCCGAAGTTCGGGCCACATATCGTGCGCTGGCGCGAGAAGGGCGCGATCAGCCGCGGCGGTAAGAAGGCGGCGACGGCGGCGTTCGCGGTCAGCATCGCGCTGACCCTGATCTTCTCGCCGATGCCCTGGCCGCTGGTGACGTTTGCCGCCGCCGTCTTGGTCGGGGGCTGGATCTGGACTCGGCCGGAAGGCTAGAAAGGGCCATGCGGTAATCCGAAGGGCGGATCGTCATGGTTTTTCGACCATCGCGCGACTGCCGCCCGGGTGATCGGCGACCGCCCGGATCGTTGGAGTATCGTCAATGCATCCTGAATCGCACTCTAAGCTCCTTGCCGCGATAAGCCTCGCTGTCGCGCTCCTCGCTACTCCCGCTTCGGCTCGGGAAAGCGGCGCCCCCGCCGACGATGTGTTGCGATCTACGATCGCGGAGCAAAGCTACACAGCGGTGGAAAAGGCAGCGGTCGATGGTGCCGTTGCGCTTTGGGCGATCGGCGCGATCGAGCAGCATGGGCCGCACCTCCCGCTTTCGACCGATGTCGAGATTCCCTCAGCGCAGCTTCGCGGCGTTAAACAGGCATTGTCGCGCCGGAACATCGCGAGCAGCATCGTTCCGCCCTATTATTGGGGCGTCAATCATGTGACCGGCGCCTTTCCCGGGTCGATCCATGTTCGGCCGGAAATCATGGTCGAGGTCATGCTCGACGTGTTCCGCAGTCTCAGGCAGTCAGGTTTTCGCGAAGTCTATTGCATCACGGGGCATTTCGACGCCGCCCATGGCCGGGCGATCGCGGAGGCCGTGCGCCGCGCGAACCAGGAGCAGATCATTGCCGCACGCTTCGTCGTGCCCGACATGCTTGGCGATCGCCTGGGCCTCGATCGCACCGTCCCCTATTTCGTCTTCGCCCCTTGGCCGGCCGCTGCGCCCACCGCCTATCCCGACCTGCATGCCGGTGCCGCGGAAACCTCGGCAATGCTCCATATCGCGCCCGAGCGGGTCGACGCCGCCGCCGCCCGGCGCCTGCCGCCGACGAACCTCGACGCCGATCAGCTGCGGGAATGGCGAACCGGTGGCGCGCGAGCGCGAGCGCTGACTCCGCAAGGGATTGTCGGTGCGCCGGCAAAGGCAAGCGCCCGAATGGGCAAAGCGCGACTGGCTCAGGAGATCGGCGCCTATGCTTGGGCGATCGAGGCTTCGGTGGCGCGTCGGGATGCGGTGATGAAATGATGGCCGTGTGCACCCGAACGCGGCGGTTGCGGCCGGTGCCCGGCGACAAAGAAAAACCCCGGCGGCCTTTCGACCACCGGGGCTTCCTTGCATGCCCCTCCTCCGAGGAGGAGGGAGACCGGCCGTGATGCCTGTCAGGGGGGTGACACCCCGACCGGCACACGCTTAGCGAAGCAGAGAGAGAACGCCCTGCTGCGACTGGTTGGCCTGCGCCAGCATCGCGGTCGATGCCTGGTTCAGGATCTGCGCCTTGGCGAGCGCGGTCGTCTCAGCCGAGAAATCGGCGTCTTCGATCCGGCTGCGTGCTTCGGCGAGGTTGCTGGTCGTGGTCGTCAGGTTCGCGACGGTCGATTCGAGGCGGTTCTGAACCGCACCGAGGTTGCCACGGCCTGCCGAGATCTTGCCCAGCGCCGCGTCGATCACTGCCATCGCCGCCGAAGCGCCGCCCTGGGTCGCGATCGAGATGCCCGAGGTGGTGGCTTCGCTGAAGCCGGCATCGGCTTCGCCGGCACCGCTGATCGCGATGTTCTTGCCCGGCTCGGCGGTCAGCGTGACCTTGCCTTCGAGAACGCTGGCAGTGCTGCTCAGCGTCACCGCTGCGCCGCCGGCATCCTTGACGTTGGTGAACACGCCGTCGCCGTCGGTCAGGCTGATGTTCGAGCCGTCCTTGCTGGTCAGCTTGATCTTGCCGTCATCGGTCAGGCTCGCCTGGATGTTGCTGCCCGAACCCAGCACCTGGTTGATGCGGTTCGCGACTTCGCTGGCCGTATCTTCGTTGGTGAAGGTCACGGCGGTGCTGCCGATCGTGAGCGTGTCACCCGACGCGATCGAGCCGACATCGGCGGTCACTTCGTTTTCGGCGGTAGCCTTGACGCCGGTGGTCGCCGTCTTGGCGTTGACCGCATCGGCCACTGCCTTGGCGTCGACGCTGGCAACCGCGCCCACGTCTTCACCGTTGATCACCAGATCGCCGGCCGCGAGCGCGGCGTTGACGACGCCGCCCTTGACCTGTGCCTGAAGGCCCAGTTCCGAGGTGCTGGTCTTGACCATCTTCATCGAGATCGTCTCGCCGGCGTTGATGCCGGTCTGCAGCTTGACCTCGCCGAAGCTGCCGTCGAGCAGCTTGACGCCGTTGAAGTTGGTGGTCTCCGAAACGCGGCCGATTTCGGCGACGAGCTGGGAAACTTCGGCCTGCAGCGTGGTGCGGTCGCTGTCGCGCAGCGTGCCGCTCGACGACTGGGTTGCCAGTTCCTTCATGCGCTGAAGCATGTTGGTGACTTCGCTCAGCGCGCCTTCAGCGGTCTGCGCAAGGCTGATGCCGTCATTGGCGTTGCGGATCGCAACGGCCATGCTCTTGACCTGCGAGGTCATGCGGCTCGCGATGGCGAGGCCCGCTGCGTCGTCCTTGGCGCTGTTGATGCGCTTGCCGGTCGACAGACGCTCCATGGCAGTCTGCAGGCTCGACGAAGCGACCTTGGACGCGTTCGCGGCGCGAAGGCTCGCGATGTTCGTTCCGATAACAGTCATGTCTTGTCTCCGTTCAGTCCGGCGTCCTCGCTTACCCCCCTGAATGCGAAGGAGATCGGGCCGCCACAGGAGGGAACGACAGGCTGAGACGGGGATTAAGCAATTTTCTGAACCACGCCTCGCGCGCGCCTTCGCGTACGTACGTGAGAGCGCGCGCGGCAATCTGAAGCCGGATCGGCTGATTTTTGCCGTTTGGTTTACCACTCGTTTACCATCAATCCTGCATCACGCTCCCAACAGGGGGAATGAATGCAGACGATCTTTCCGTCAGCCGCGGTACTTCGGCAGCACTATGCGCTGGTCTCTTCGCTTCGCGCGCAGGGATTTGCGATCGGCGCCGCCGACAAGGTCAAGCCGATGCCGGGCGATTTGTTCATGCTCGTCGAGGGCGAGGCGCCACCGGTTTCGGCCCGGACGCCGGTTCTGGCCGAAGGGCCGGGCCATGAACCGCGCTTGCGCGTGGGCCTCCTCATCGGGGGGGGGCGGGGCCAGCTCCACCGAATCGCCCAGCGTCCGACCGGGCGGCATGGGCGACACGGGCGCGGCCGGCGGCCCTGCCGTGGGGACCCGAAAGTGCGTCTGGCACTTCTTGCAGCGGACGTCCTTCCCGGCGAAAGCGATAGGGACGTGGCCCGTGACCTTGCAGGAGGGGCAAACGATATCAATGTCGCCGACCATGGAACGCTCCCGACGGTTCGAGGGGTGGCGTCCGGCCGTCTCGCGTCGGCCGGGCGTCGGGTCAGGTCAGACTATCCAGAATTGTCCTTCTCGCCTTCACGACGTGCAACCCCATTCTCCGGATCGCCGGGCTGGACGCAGAGACGCGCGGGGTGCGACACTCCGAGGTGGTCGCGACCCGGTCGGGCGAGTTCGATGGCGGCATTCCCGACTCCGTGCGAGGTCAATTGCCATGGTGCGAGTCGAGCTTTACGGGGCCCCACGGATCCGAGCCGGCGTCGCCCGGTTGGACGTCGAGGGAGCGACGCTGTGCGAGGCGCTGCTCGCCCTGGTTCGCGCGTGCCCGGCGCTGGAGAGCTTGGTGCTCGTCCCCGAGGGGGGCGTTCACCCCGCCTACCGCCTGAGCCTGAACGGCGACCGCTTCGTCTCGGGCCCCTCCACGGCGCTGTCCGACGGCGACTCGCTCTTGCTCCTCTCGGCCGACGTGGGAGGTTGATCGGAATGTTTGGAGGCCACGGGCGATACCTCCGGGTCGACGCGACCGCCGGCGAAGCAGAGGCGATTGCGATTGATGAAGGCGTCGCCCGACGTTTCATCGGCGGGGTCGGCCTGGCGGCCTGGATCCTCGCCCGTGAGGCCCCGGCCGGGCTCCGCCCGCTCGGCGAGGAGTCCGCGCTCGTCTTCGCGTTCAGTCCGCTCGTCGGAAGCCCACTGACGACGTCCGCGAAGTTCGCCGTGGTCGGGTTCAGCCCGCTGACCGGGCGCGTCTGCGACGCCCTCTCCGGAACTGGCGCTCGGCGCGACGCGGGTCGTGGC
>CAZBYE010000144.1:0-8234 GCA_964496045.1 uncultured Stakelama sp. | reverse complement strand
GATAGGGGCGGATCACCAGCGGCGATTCGCTCTGGCCGACGAAGATGTTCGCGGCGGAGCAGAGCGATTCGACCTTGCTGACGCCGGTTACCTTCTCGATCGCGCCACCGATCCAGCGGATCACCAGCGGCATGATCCGCAGATAATAGAGGATCGAGACGAGGCTGGCGAAGAAGATGATCACCGGCAGCGCCGCGATCGCGAAGCTGTGCCCGCCCATTTCGGGCTTGGCGAGCGGGCCAAAGATGAAGTCCGTCCCCGCCTGCGCATAGCCGAGCAGTGCCGAAACGCCCCGCGACATCCCCTCGATCACCGCGCGCCCGGCGGGAACGTAAAGGACGAGGACCGCGATGCCGGTCTGCAACGCGAACGCCGCGCCGACGACACGCAGCCGGATGGCGCGGCGGTTCGATGACAGCGCAAAGGCGATCGCGAGAATCGCGACGATGCCCAGAATACCGATCGGAAGATTGTTCAAGTGGAAGGCCCCCAAGCGCCGCGTCTCGCGCGCGGCATATGGGGCTACAGCATAGCGCCGCTTTCTGGCATCGCTAGGTGCTTCCGTATCGCTTGAAACCGCGCTAGCAACGCCCATGACCACACCGGCCCCGCTGACGCGCTCGCTCTTCTTCTTCTCGATCTTCTATGGCGGCATGGTCTGCATCGCGGGCGTGCTCGGCAATAAACAGGTCGCGCTCGGACCGCTGGCTGTGGAAGCCGGCATCTTCGCCTTCCTGCTGCTGGTCGCGGTGTCGAGCGCGGTGGCGGAACTGCACGGGCGCAGCGTGGCCAACCGGCTGGTGCAGATCGGCTTCATCCCGCTGATCGCCTCGCTCCTGCTCTCGCTGCTCGTCTGGTCGCTCCCGGCGTCGAAGGAGATGGTCGAGCAACGCCCCGCCGACCTCCTCGCGATTCAGGGTATCCTGTTCGCCACCTGGCGCATCTGGATCGGCGGGATCTTCGCCTATGGCGTGTCGCAGACGCTCAACGTCACCATCTTCTCATGGCTCAAGCGCGATGAGGGCAAATTGCTGTGGTTGCGCGCCGCGGTGGCGGGCGTGCTCAGCCAGATCGTCGATACGATGATCTTCATCGGCATCGCCTTCTATGGCGTCTTCCCGATCGGTGAACTGCTGATGGGTCAGTTGATTGCCAAGGTGGTGCTGTCGGCGATCCTCGTGCCGATCCTGATCTACGGCTTTGTCGGTCTGGGGCGCCGGCTGGACCGCAACGCCTGAGGGCGCGGCCAATCGCCAACCCGCACTATCGCAAATAGCCCGTCATCCCGGCCTTGTGCCGGGATCCACCGGAAGGCGAGCAGGAAGCAAGAGGCTCTATCGCATCGCCCAGGCGGACCGTGGATCCCGGCACAAGGCCGGGATGACGAGAAAAGGGAACGACCGTCCACGATCCCATAGCGTACAATCGATCCTCTCGCTAAATCGTCTGAATGAAGCCGCAAGACCTCAAACTAAGGCCGACTGTTGGGCTAGTAGCGGGTCTGACTATCCAGTTTGCAGAAGGGCGATGGACGGGGCGGCAGGACGATGAGATTGGCGAAGGCTTGGCACTTTGCGAAGACGCTTTCGATCTAGTTGAACCTAGTCTTCGCAGCGCGTGTCCAGAGTGGACGCCGATGCACCGTTACGGGATCTTTGAGCTTCCAATTGGAGCCGCAGCGTCACTAGCGAGCCTCCTTGGGACCGAAGCCAAGCGCCGCTCCGCGGCGGTATGTGGCGAAGACAATGGTGCAGAACTGCTTCAGAATCTGGCCGACTGGCTCGACGCGCGCCGAGAGCGAAGACCGCTTAGCATCCTCGGTCTCTGAACGTCAGTTTTGCACCCAGTAACAGTCGCCTCCCTCCACCGCTTTCGCATCCCGGCAACTCACGCTAAGGGCCCGCCATGACCGATCACGCTCCCGATCCCCGGATGCTCGCCAAGGCGGAGACGCTGACCGACGCGCTGCCGTACATGCAGCGCTATGCGGGCAAGACCTTCGTCGTGAAATATGGCGGCCACGCGATGGGCGATCCCGAGCTGGCACGCGATTTCGCCGAGGATGTCGTGCTGCTTAAGGCGGTCGGCATCAACCCGGTGGTCGTGCATGGCGGCGGACCGCAGATCGGCCAGATGCTCAAGCGCCTCGGCGTCGAATCGCAGTTCGTCGGCGGACTTCGGGTGACCGATGCCGAGACCGCGCGGATCGCCGAGATGGTCCTCGCCGGATCGATCAACAAGGAAATCGTCAGCTGGATCGGCGCCGCGGGCGGCAAAGCAATCGGCATCTCGGGCAAGGATTCGGGCCTCGTCACCGCGAAGAAGGTTTCGCGTAACGAAGCCGATCCGCTGCAGGGGATCGAACGCCATGTCGACCTCGGCTTCGTCGGTGAACCGGTCGCGGTCGATGCCGGCGTGCTCACGACGCTGTCGGCGCAGGGCTTCATCCCGGTGATCGCGCCGATCGCGCTGGGCGCCGACGGGCACACCTACAATATCAACGCCGATACGATGGCGGGCGCGATCGCCGGCGCACTGGGCGCCTCGCGCCTCTTCCTGCTCACCGACGTGCCCGGCGTGCTGACCAAGGACAAGCAGCTGCTCACCGACCTCGACCCCGGCCGCATCGCTGCGCTCAAGGGCGACGGTACGATCAGCGGCGGGATGATCCCTAAGGTCGAGACCTGCGTCGCCGCGGTCGATGCCGGGGTGGACGCCGCGGTCATCCTCGACGGGCGCGTGCCGCATTCGATGCTGCTCGAAATCTTCACCCCGCAGGGCGCCGGCACCTTGGTGCATCGCTGAGCCGTATTATATAGCTAATACGGTTGCCGCATGACGCGGCTTTCCGGTAGAAGCGCTTGAGAAATTCCGGAGACCCCAGTTGGATACCGCAGTCGGCATCACCTTCGACATCCTCCAGATCCTGTTGACCGTGGCATGGTGGATCATCGTCGCGCAGGCAATCCTGTCGACTCTGATCGCGTTCAACGTGATCAACACCTATAACGACTTCGTCAGCTCGTTGTGGCGCGGTCGCAACACGCTGACCGAACCGGTCTATCGCCCGATCCGGCGCCTCCTGCCCGATACCGGGCCGATGGATTTCGCGCCGTTCGTCGTGCTGATCCTGATCTGGATCCTGCAGGACGCGATTCTGCCGCGGGCGGCCGGGGCGCTGATCCGCAGCACGCTCTGACCCGGCCCTGGCAGGTCACTGCCGAGGGTATCCGTATTACGGTGCGGGTGACGCCGCGCGCGTCGAGGCCTGCCTTTCTCGCCGGAACGCCTGAGCATTTCGCGGTCCGGCTCGCCGCACCCCCGGTTGAGGGCGCAGCCAATGCGGCGCTGACACTATTGGTCGCAAAGACCTTTGGCGTGGCGAAACGTGATGTGCGGCTGATCGCGGGCGATACCGCCCGGATCAAGCGGCTGACGATTGCGGGCGACGCTTCGGTGCTGGCGGGAATCGCCGCAGGGTTCTATGGGGCAAGCCATGACGGCTGAGATCATCGACGGTAAGGCATTTGCGGCTGGCCTGCGCGCACGCGTGGGCGAAGCGGCGACCGCGTTCGCGGCGCAGACGGGGCGAAAGGCTGGCCTCGCGGTGGTGCTGGTGGGCGAGGATCCGGCCTCCGCAGTCTATGTCCGCAGCAAGGGCAAGGCGACAGTCTCCGCCAATATGGAGAGCTTCGAACACCGCCTGCCCGCCGATACCGATCAGGGCACGCTGATCGCGCTGGTCGATGCGCTCAACGCCGATGTGGCGGTCGACGGCATCCTCGTCCAGCTGCCCTTGCCCCGCCATCTCGACGAGCAGGACGTGCTGCTAAGGATCAGCCCGGACAAGGACGTCGATGGCTTCCACCCGGTCAATGCCGGGCGGCTGGCGACGGGCATGGACGGCTTCGTCCCTTGCACGCCATTTGGCTGCCTGATGCTGCTCAAGGATCAGCTCGGTGATTTGAGCGGGCTTGAAGCCGTGGTGATCGGCCGCTCCAACATCGTCGGCAAGCCGATGGCAGCGCTGCTGACCGCGGCGAGTTGCACCGTGACGCTCGCCCACTCGCGCACCAGGGACCTGCCCGGCCATGTCTCGCGCGCCGATATCGTCGTAGCCGCGGTGGGCCGCGCCGGCTTCGTCAAGGGCGAATGGCTCAAGCCCGGTGCGACCGTGATCGACGTCGGCATCAACCGCACCGACAATGGCCTCACCGGCGATGTCGAATTCGACAGCGCGGCATCGGTCGCGGGCGCGATCACCCCGGTGCCCGGCGGAGTCGGGCCGATGACGATCGCCTGCCTGCTGCGCAATACGCTGGTCGCCGCGCATCGCCGCGAGGGGCTGTCGCTGGATCCGGCGGCGCTGTGATCCTCGCCGCCCTGCTGCTGGCGCAAGCGGGGACTGCGGTCGAGGCCGAACGCGACTTTAACCGCACGGCGCAGACCGAAGGGCAATGGACCGCCTTCCGCCGCTATGCCGCGGACGACGCGGTGATGTTCGTGCCCAAGCCGGCCAATGCGCAGGCCTTCCTCAAGGATCGCAAGGACCCACCGGCATCGGTGCAATGGTGGCCCGCGGAAAGCTATGTCTCGTGCGACGGGACCGCAGCGGTGAACACGGGTCCGTGGGCGGCACCGCGCGGATCGGGCTTCTTCACGACCGTCTGGATCCGGCAAGCCGGTAACGGATGGAAATGGGTCTATGATGGCGGCGACGCGCTGAAAACACCCCGCGCGCTCCCCGAACGACCCAGAGTACGTCGCGCGGCGTGCGGCGCGCCTTCCTCACCGATCCTCGCGGCAGCGGGCCCCGACAGCGGCTCCGGCACGTCACCAGACGGGTCGCTGCGTTGGCATTGGGCGATGGCCGCAGACGGCAGCCGCAGCTTCACCGCGTCGATCTGGACCGGCAAACGCTTCGAGGATGTCGTCACCGATCGCGTCCCCGCACCGCAGTAACGGCACCAACTCGCACGCTTTCTGCAGACTCCTACTTGTGATGATGTAACATTGCGAATAAAGGGGCGCGTTTCCAGTCGCAGGACCGTGTACCCATGAAGCGTAGCGTCGTTGCCCTCCTCGCCACGAGCCTCCTCACCTTCCCCGCCTTGGCGCAGACCACAACCCATTCCGAGCGTGATGCCACCAGCCGCAGCGCGGTGCATGGCGACTCGGACGACGAGATCGTGATCACGGCGCCTTACGTCGCCGATCTCGACCTGCTCGCGGGCGCGTCGGTGGTGACGGGCGACGCGCTGGTGCGCGATATCCGCGGGCAGATCGGCGACACGCTGACCAAGGTTCCGGGCGTCTCCGCCACCTCGTTCAGCCCCGGTGCGTCGCGCCCGGTGCTGCGCGGCTTCCAGGGTGAGCGCGTGCGCGTGCTCTCTGACGGGCTCGGCACGCTCGACGTGTCCAACACCTCGACCGACCACGCCGTATCGATCGATCCGCTCACCGCCGAACGGATCGAGGTGCTGCGTGGCCCCGCGGTGCTGCTGTTCGGAAGTCAGGCGATCGGCGGCGCGGTCAATGTGATCGACCGCCGCATCCCGCGTGCGGTGCCCGAAAAGGGGTTCCATGTCGACGCGGTCGGTACCTATGGCTCGGCCGCGGACGAACGCAGCGGCGGGGCGGCGGTCGATGTCGCGCTCGACCATCAGTTCGTCCTTCATCTCGACGGCAGCTACCGCAAATCCGACGATGTTCGCGTCGGCGGCTATGTGCTGAGCGCACCGCTGCGTGCGGACCAGCTCCACCGCGCTGAGCATGCGATTGAGGACGGCCATGCCGATGAAGCGGCGGAAGCGACTGCGCTCGCCAACCAGCGCGGGCGCCTGCCCAACAGCGGCACGCGCACCTATACGCTGGGTGGCGGGCTTGCGCTGATCAACGACGGCGGGAGCCTCGGCTTCTCGGTCGGCTATTACAACACCAACTACGGCGTACCCGAGCGTCCGCCGGGCGCGCACGACGATCATGACGCCGGGCACGACCATGGCGAGGGGCCGGTGACGATCGGTCTGCACCAATGGCGCGCGGACCTGCGCGGCGAGGTCAACGTCAATGGCGCGTTCCTCGACAAGATCCGCGTCCGCGCCGGCTATTCGGACTATGAGCACACCGAGTTCGAGGGCGACGAAGTCGGCACCGTCTTCGCCTCGACCGGGTTCGAGGGGCGGCTCGAGTTGGTTCAGGCCGACCGCGGCGGCTGGCGCGGCGTGATGGGCTTCCAGGGCTTCACCCGCGACTTCTCGGCCACCGGCGCCGAGGCGTTCGTGCCGGAGAACACCACCAACCAGTACGGCTTCTTCACGCTGCAGGAGGTCAATCTCGGCAAGCTCGGGCTTGAGGGCGCGCTGCGCTACGAACGGACCGGGGTGCGCTCGAACAAGGTCAGGCTGGGGCTCGACGAGGACGCGCCGACGGGCCGGGTGAACCGGGACTTCGACGCCGTTTCGGGCGCGATCGGCGTGTCCTATGAGGTCGCACCGCGCGTGAAGGTCGGCGTCAACGCCTCGCGTGCCGTCCGCGCGCCGTCGGCCGAGGAGCTGTTCTCCAACGGCCCGCACGTCGCGACGCAGGCCTATGAGGTCGGCAACCCCAATTTCCGCACCGAGAAAAGCTGGGGCGGCGAAGTCTATGCCCGCGGCACGCTCGGCAAGGTCAAGTTCCAGCTGGCCGGCTACGCCAACTGGTTCACCGACTATATCTACGAGACCGAGACCGGCCTCGAGATCGACGAACTGCCGGTGTTCCAGTACCGGCAGGCCAATGCCCGCTATCTCGGCGTCGAGGGCGAGGTCTCCGCAACGCTGATCCAGCAGGGCGAGTTCACGCTCGGCGGCAATATCGTCGCCGACTATGTCCGCGCGACGCTGCAGGATGGCAGCCCCGTCCCGCGCATCCCGCCGTTCCGCGTCCTCGCCGGGATCGACGCCAGCCACGGTCCGTTCGGCGGGCGGGTCGAGGTCGAGCACGTCACCAAACAGGCGCGCATCGCGACGTTCGAGACCGAAACGCCGGCCTTCACCCTCGTCAACGCGTCGCTCACCTGGCACCCGTTCGGCGAGAAGCGCGAGACCGCGCTGATCCTCTCCGCCAACAATATCTTCGATGTCGAGGCGCGGCGGCATGCCTCGTTCACCAAGGATTTCGTGCCGCTTGCCGGCCGCGACATCCGCGTGGCGGCCCGTGTAAGCTTCTAGGTTGCCCCCGGCGGGCGCTGCTTCCCTTCCCTACAAGGGGGGCAGCGCCCAATCGATCGTTCCACGCCCCTTTGCCTCCAGAAATGCGTTCGCCTGAGAGAAATGGCGGCAGCCGAAGAATCCGCCATGCGCCGACAGCGGCGAGGGGTGGACCGACTTCAGCACCAGATGCCGCGGATCGACCGACGGCGCCTTCTTCTGGGCATGGCTGCCCCACAGCATGAACACCACCGGATCGGGCAGCGCGTTGACGTGCGCGACGACGGCGTCGGTGAATGTCTCCCAGCCGCGGCCCTTGTGCGACGCGGCCTGCCCCATCTCGACCGTCAGGCAATTGTTGAGCAGCAGCACGCCCTGCTGCGCCCAATGTTCGAGAAAGCCGTGGCGCGGCGGTTCGATGCCGAGGTCGCTGCGCAGTTCCTTGTAGATGTTGACGAGGCTGGGCGGCACGCGGACGCCGGGCTGGACCGAGAAGCACAGGCCATGCGCCTGCCCCTCGCCATGATAGGGGTCCTGACCGAGGATGACGACGCGCACGTCCTGCGGCGGGGTCAGATCGAGCGCGCGGAACCAGTCGACGCCCTTGGGGAAGATGCGCTTCCCCGCCGCCTTCTCGTCGAGCAGGAACTGGCGGAGCGCGGCCATGTACGGCGCGTCGAACTCGCGTTGCAGCGGTTCGAGCCAGTCGGGATGCAGCTTCACGGCCATGCGGTTTCCTTCCGGGCGCGACTGTGCGAACCAGCGCGAGCCTGTCAACGAGGGAGAGCCGAAATGTCCGTCACCGGAAGCTGCCACTGCGGCAATGTGCGCTACACGCTCGAAGGCGATGCGCCCTCCAGCGCGGTATCGTGCAACTGCTCGATCTGCCGCCGCAAGGGATCTTTGCTCCACTTCGCAGCGGCGGACCAGTTCACGCTGCACACCGACCCGGCGGCGATGACCACCTATCAGTTCAACAAGCACAATATCCGCCACAATTTCTGCGCGACCTGCGGCTGCTCGCCGTTCGGCGGCGGGACCGGG
>CAZBYE010000143.1:0-8283 GCA_964496045.1 uncultured Stakelama sp. | reverse complement strand
GGTACCGGCGCGCAGGGCGTCGATAGGACCCCAGCCGCCGCGGACGAACGACCACAGTTCCCAGTGCGAGCCGATACCCGCCTGTTGCCCGTGCGCACCGATCGCGACGAGTCGGCCAGTCGCGGCGACCTTCTTCGCCTCACGCGCATTGTCGTCATCGACGAAATTGTCCTCGGGCGCCTTAGTGATGCGCATCGTGTCAGAGCGCAGACGCGCAGGCGGGGTATGGACCAGCAGCGGATTCTTCCACACATCGGTCGCCTGACGCCAATAGGGATCCCCGGCAAGCCCGCCATAGCTGACGACGAGTGTCGGCGTGTAGTTGGTGTCCGACTGACCGAACATCTGCAGCACATCTTTGTAGAAGATGTCCGCGGGGATGTTGTGTTCGAGCGTCGAGTTGCCGTCGGCAATCAGGTTCATATCCATACCGAAGAGCGAGCCGCCCTCAGCAACGACCTGCATCCCCTCGGCACGCGCCGCCGCCCCGACCATCTGACGCTGTTCGCGGCGCGGCTGGTTGTAGTTCTTCACCGAATGACCGCCCTGCGCCTTCAGGCGGCGGACATGCGCGAGCGCGTCCTCATAGCTGTTGATCTCGGCATAGACGTCGGCGTTCTTGGCGCCGTAGACGATCTCGCCCGTCGAGAAGATGCGCGGACCGACGATCTTGCCGGCGCGCTGCATTTGCTGCGCAGCGAAGACGAGGCTTGCCTGACTCGACGGGTCGTGGATCGTCGTGGTGCCGAGCGCCAGATTCTGGAGCAGCGACCAGTTTTGCTGCGGCACCAGATCATCGGTGCCATAGGGACCATGGGCGTGCGCATCGACAAGGCCCGGAATGATCGTCTTACCCGTGACGTCGATCATCTTCGTACCCGCGGGAAGCTGGATCGCGGCGGTCGGCGCGACCTGAACGATGCGATCGCCCTCAATCACGATCGTCGCATTGTCGATGATCCCGCCGTCAGCACCCGCCATGGTGACGACGCGCGCGCCGGTGAGCGCGACACGACCCGAAGGCTTCGCCGCCCTGACTTCCATTGCAAGCGAAGTGGTGCGCGGAGTCACGCTCGGCTTCACGCCAGGCGCGGTGGCGAAAAAGGCACTACGGTCGGCGGTGTAGAGTGTCGGCCCCATGCTCCAGTGGAGCCGCGACCCGTCACCCGACCAGTGGATATAGTCCGCGCCATCGGTGCTGACGCGGATCACGGGGAGGGCATCGGCCTTGGGACCGACCGAGACTTCCTGACCGCCGGGCATCAGCGGCATCGCAAACACCTGATAATTCTGGCGGAAGGCGATGCTCTTGCCGTCAGGGGCGACGATATAATCATTGGCGAGCTCGCCGCTGGCATGGACGCGCTTGCCCTCACCATTGAGGTCGGTCGAGACGAGTTCGAGCTTGTTCTCGCCCGGGCTGGTCATGAAAATGCGGTCGCTCGAGGCGCCAAATTGCGGCCGGGCCATGCCGCGCGCGACGAGTTCAGGCGCGCCGCCCGTGGCCGCTACGCGATAGACGCCGGGATCATTCGACCAGCCGGGTGCAGTGAGGCCGCCGCCCGCCGCCTTCTCGAACACGATCGTGCGGCCATCGGGCGAGAAATGCGGACGCGCATAAAGACCGGGCTGGGTGGTTACGTCCTTCGCCGCGCCGCCCGCAGCAGCGACGGTGCGGATGCGGCCGAGCTTGGCGTCGCTCCACTCGACAAAGACGATCGAGCGGCCGTCGCGCGACCAGCTGGGATAGAGCTCAAGCCCGGCGTCCTCGGCAAGACCGGTGAGCCGCTTTGGCGCGCCGCCGGACACCGGCCGGATCCAGAGCTTGCCTATGGTTTCGAACACGACGTTGCCGCCATCGGGCGAGACCGAAGCGAAGCGCGTCATCTTCGTCGCGAAGCTGGCGGGCGCGACCTCGATCTGCGGGTGTGATGCGGTCGCGACGGTGCGGCTGTCAGCGACACGGAAGGGGATCACCGCGGCATTCGTACCATCGGCATCGACGCGGCGGATCTTGCCCTGTGCCCAGAAGACGATCGACTTGCTGTCGGGTGTCCAGTCCATGTTGGGATAGACGCCGGTGACCGCCCAGGTCTCCTGCACGTCCTGATCGAGCGCGTCGTAGATCTTGCGCTCCTCGCCCGAAGCGAGATCCCGGACATAGAGTTTGGACTTGGTCGCTTCGCGGCGGACAAAGGCGATCTTCTTGCCGTCAGGCGATGGCGTCGGGCGCACCGAACCGCCAAGGCCAGAAACCGCAGTCGTGGTGTCGCCGCTTTCGAGATCGTAGCGCTCGATATTGAACAGATTGGTGTTCGAATCCTGGGCATATTCGAAGATCGGACCCGAGGTGATGTTGCGCGTAAAGAACCCCGACTTGCCATCCGCTGCGTAGACCGGCTCACCCAGTTCCTTCTGGACCCTTTCATTGGCGCGCTTGACCAGCTTGACGCCGCTGCCGCCCGAGAGGTGGTAGAGCCACACTTCACCCGTGCCGAGCGAACGGCCGGTCGTGAAATGCTTCTTGGCGACGATATACTGGCCATCGGGCGACCAGCTCGGCTGATTGAGGAGGCGGAAATCCTCTTTGGTCAGCTGCTTCTTGTCACTGCCGTCGGCGTTCATGATCCAGATATTGTCGCCACCGCCGCGGTCCGAGGTGAAGGCGATGCGGCGGCCATCGGGCGAGAAGCGCGGATGGACTTCCCACGCCAGTCCCTCGGCGATGCGCGTCGGCGTGCCGCCGGCGATCGGCATGGTGTAAATGTCGCCAAGCAGGGTGAAGGCGATCGTCCGACCATCGGGGGAAACGTCGACGTCGATCCATGTGCCTTCGTCGGTATTGATCGCAGCCTGTTTGAGCGTCGCACCCTGCGGCGCGCTGACGTCCCATTTGGGCTTGTCAGCCGGCTTCTCCTGGGCGTGGGCCTGACCCAGAACGAAAAGCGCGGCGAGGACGCCAGCGACCGAGTGACGCATCCGATAAGCTCCCTGAAACCTGTTCCGGGCGGGAGTGGTAACGGGCGAAACCGCCCGCGTCATCTGCACTTGGTCGAAAAACCCTAGTCAGCGGCGCAGGAGAAACACCGCGTGCTCAGCACGGAAATTGGCGGCGGCGGGGCTGGTGCGCTTGTCTCCCGAGAGGAACCAGGCCTGTTCCACGGTGATCCCGCGCTCACGGACATAGGCACGGAAATCGTCGATCGTGACATGGTGAATATTGGGCGTTTCGTACCAGGCGACGGGCAGCAGCCGCGTCACCGGCATCCGCCCGCCCCACAGCAGCGACACGCGCACGCGCCAATGCGCGAAATTCGGGAAGGACACGAAGGCGCGCTCGCCGATGCGCAGCAGGTGATCGAGGACATGATGCGGGTGCATCGTCGTCTGCAGCGTCTGGCTGAGGATCGCATAGTCGAAGCTGGCGTCGGGATAGTCGGCGAGGTCGCGATCGGCGTCCCCCTGAATCACCGAGAGCCCGCGTGACACCGCGGTCGCGACATTGACCGGATCGATCTCGAGCCCGCGTGCATCGCACTGACGATCATCGCGCAAGGCCGCCATCAGCGCGCCATCCCCGCACCCGACATCGAGCACGCGGCTGTGTGGGCTCACATTGGCGGCGATGATCGCAAGATCGGGACGAAGCGCGCTCATGCCGCACCCCGCCGGTACACATCGGGATCGTGGCGCTGCATGAAAAGCTCCGGCCGGGCGATCGGCTGCCAGCCCAGCGCGGCATAAACGCCATGCGCGTCGTTGGTCGCAAGCATCCAGCGGCGGAGGCCCTGGAGGTCGGGGTGATCGTGCAGCGCAGTGACAAGCGCCCTGGCCAGCCCCTTGCCGCCATGATCGGGCAGTACGAACACGTCGGCGAGATAGGCGAAGGTTGCACGGTCGGTGACGACGCGCGCAAAACCGACCTGTTCGCCGTCGCGATAGGCGCCGACGCAGACCGAATTGGCGATCGCGCGGGCCATCGTCTCGCGCGGCATGCCGCTCGCCCAATAAGTCGCGCTGATGAAACCGTGGATCGTATCGAGCTGAAGCCGCGCCGGATCGAGGCTGATGTCATAGCCCTGCGTCATCGACCGGCCCTCAGAAAACCGTCGACCACCCGGTTCAGCTCAGGCGCCTCAAGCAGGAACGCGTCATGGCCATAGGGCGAGGACAGCTCAACGAAACTGACCGGCGCGCCGGCGGCGTTGAGCGCATGGACAATCGCGCGCGAGTCTCGCGTCGGATAGAGCCAGTCGGTATCGAAGCTGACGAGGCAGAAGCGCGCTTCGGTCTCGCGAAAGGCGTTGGCGAGCAGGCCGCCATGCTCCTCGGCCAGATCGAAATAGTCCATGGCGCGCGTGATGTAGAGATAGGCGTTGGCGTCGAAGCGGTCGACGAACGACAGACCCTGATGACGCAGATAGCTCTCAATCTGGAAGTCGGCATCGAAGCCGAACGACTTGGCCTCCCGCGCCTGAAGCCGCCGCCCGAATTTCTCGGTCAGGCCCGCTTCGGACAGATACGTGATGTGCGCCGCCATGCGCGCGACCGCGAGCCCCGCCGCAGGCGGTTCACCGTCATAATAAGCCCCGCCATTCCAGCGCGGATCGGCCATCACCGCCTGACGCCCGACCTCGTGGAAGGCGATGTTCTGCGCCGAGTGACGCGCAGTCGAGGCGATCACAACCGCCGCTTCGACCCGGTCGGGGAAGGTCGCGGGCCAGCTCAATGCCTGCATCCCGCCCATCGATCCGCCGACCACCGCCTTCAGCCGCCCGACCCCGAGATGATCGAGCAGCATCGCCTGCGCGCGGACCATGTCGCGGATGGTGATGACGGGGAAGTCCATCCCCCATGGCTTGCCCGTCGCCGGGTGGATCGTGGCCGGACCAGAGCTGCCCATGCAGCTGCCGAGCACATTGGCGCAGACGATGAAGTGACGGTCGGGATCGACCGGCTTGCCCGGCCCGATCATCCGCGCCCACCAGCCGGGCTTGCCCGTCACGGGATGCGGCGAGGCGACATGCTGGTCGCCGGTCAGCGCGTGGCAGACCAGGACCGCATTGCCGCCATCGGGCGCGAGCGTGCCATAGGTCTCGTACGCGATCTCGACCGGCGACAGCAGCACGCCGCCGTCGAGCCTGAGCGGCCCAGGCAGGGTGATATGGCGCGAAAGGCCGAAACGCGGATCGTCGGACATGCGCGTCTGACTAGGGACGCGAAGGCTTGCGTTCAAGCGGCTCGGCGACCGGCACGCGCGGCGATCACTGCCTGCGCTGCGAGCCGGCCGGTCTGCGCGCCGCCGTTCATGAAGCCGACCCATGCGTCCGAGACATGCTCCCCGGCGAAGATGATCCGTCCCGCGACCGCCTGCTGCCGTTCGGCAGAATCTCCGGATTCGACCCAGAAGAGCGAACCGAAGCGGGTGAGCTGGCCGGGTGCGCTGTTGGTGTAAGCGCCCAGCGTGAGTGCATCGCGGCACCAGTTGGTGCGGCGGACCACGCCGCCCGCCACCGCCCGTACGATGCCGGGAATGGCGGGTTCGGTACGCTGTGCGAAGGCGGCGGCGAGCGCTTCGGGCGAAGCGGTCGCCGCAGAGACCTGATCGCCGCCGAGGAACCAGTTCCACACCGGCTTGCCGCCCTCGATCCCCCTGAGCGTCCCGTCCCAGCCGAGCGCATAGGGTGAGGCGATATCCCACAGCTCGCCGCCGGTGCCGAGCGCATCGGCCCATGGGGTCGCGGTGGCGGTGACCTGTACCTTCTCGTTCCGGCCAAGATCGGCCTCACGCACAAACGCACGCCAGCGCGGCGACAGCGGCACGGCGAAATCGATCTGGCGCAGGATCGGCGCAGGCGCGGCGACGATAACCGTGTCGGCAATGACGTAGGTGCCGTCGAGGAATTCGAGCCGGATGCCGCTACCGGTTTCGCGGATCGCGAGCAGGCGGCGGCCGGTTTCGATCCGGTCGCGATGCGCGTCGGCAATGGCGTTGGCGAGCCGGCCGCTACCGCCCGCAATGACGTAACGTTCGTCGCTGCCCGCCAGCACCTCGACATGCTCGCCCTTCACGGTGGGCAGATTGAAGATCAGCTGGAGCGCGGAAGCGTCGCCCGGCTCAGAACCATATTCGGTGCGGATGCTCGATTCGATCAGCGCGCGGACGCGTGGGTCGCGGATCAGCGCGGCGTTGCGGTCAAGATATTGCGCGACCGAAAGCTGGTCGATCGCGGCGGCGGCGCGCGGGCTGGCGTCGACCGCCTCCGAATCGCGCGCGATTCGCGCAGCGAGCGGTGTGAGAAGGCGCGCAAGCTCGGCCTGTGACGCAACCGCGCCGTCCGCCAGGATCACCGACCGGTGGGGACCGGACTTGCGGTCGATCAGCGGCACTGCGAATTCCTTCGCCAGCGCATGCATATCGGCATGGTCCGAATTGACGAGCTGGCCGCCCGCTTCAAACAGCTGCCCATCCGCCGCGCGCTGGGTGTACATCCGCCCGCCGAGACGGTTGCGCGCCTCATACAGCCGGGCGTCGACACCCGCCTTCGTCAGATGATGGAGCGCCGAAAGGCCTGCGATTCCGCCGCCGATAATCGCGACACGGCCCGAAGCAGGGAGCGCCAGCGCGGGCGCGGGAAGGCCTGCGGCAACGCCACTCGCCGCCATACCCTGAAGCAGCGCGCGGCGGCCGATGCCGCCATGACCGGCGCGCGGTGCAGCCTTGCCCCGCAACGCCAGATCCTGCCGCCGTGCCAGCTGCAATGCCCGCCACAGCGTGTCGCTTCCCCGCATCCTTCTTCCCCCGTTCGAAGCGCGGCTTAGCACAGAGCAATTTCGCAAACCTTGCCATTCTTACCCGGTTCGGCCATCGCGCGCGCCATGACCGAGACCAACAGCAAGCCGCAGCCCAAGCCATGGATCATGGACATCGCCCCCTATGTGCCGGGCAAGTCCAAGACCGACGACGGCCGCAAGGCGATCAAGCTCTCGTCCAACGAGAACCCGCTCGGCACATCGGACAAGGCGCGTGCGGCGTTCGCGACCGCGGCGAGCAGCCTGGAACGCTATCCCGATGCCAGCGCGGTCGAGCTGCGCGAGGCGCTTGGCGCGTTGCACGGACTCGACCCCGACCGGATCATCTATGGCAACGGATCGGACGAGGTGCTTCACCTCGCCGCGGGCGCGTTCGCCGGGCCGGGCGACGAGATCATCTACGTCAATTACGGTTTCACGGTTTACCCGATCGCGACAAAGCGGGTCGGTGCGACCCCGGTGGTCGCCGCCGATGCCGATTATGCGACCGATGTCGATGCGATCCTCGCCAGCGTGACCGAACGCACGCGGATCGTGTTCGTCGCCAATCCCAACAACCCGACCGGCACCTATGCCAGCCGCGAAGAGATTGCGCGGCTGCACGCGGGCCTGCGCCCCGACATCCTGCTGGTGCTCGACCATGCTTATGCCGAGTATATCGAGGGCGAGATCGACGACGGCGGCATGGAGCTGGCGAAGACCCAGTCCAATGTGCTGGTGACGCGCACCTTCTCCAAGCTTTACGGCCTTGCCGCTGAGCGGATCGGCTGGGGCTATGGTTCGCCCGAGCTGATCGAGGCGATGCACCGCATCCGCCTGCCCTTCAGCATCACCATCGCGGGCACCGCCGCGGCGATCGCGGCGCTGCACGACAGTGAATTCGTCGAGCGCACGCGCAGCCACAATGCGCAGTGGCGCCGCTGGTTCGCGGACGCGATCACCAAGCTCGGCAATGCCGGCCTTCGCGCGGTGCCGAGCCAGGCGAACTTCGTGCTGGTGCTGTTCGAAGGCGCGCTGACCGCCGAGGCGGCCTATAAGGGACTGATGGACGAAGGCTATATCGTCCGCTGGCTGCCCGGCCAGGGCCTGCCCCATGGCCTGCGCATTACCATCGGCACCGAGGACGAGACGCGCGCCGTTGCCGCGATCCTCGAAAGGCTGGTGGCGGAGACGCAGCGTTCCGCAACCGCGGGATGAGGCGTTTCGGCCTCATCGGCTTCGGCCGCTTCGGGCAGCTCGCGGCGAAGCATCCGCGGGACCATTTCGCCGTCGGCGGGGCCGATAGTGCGGATAGCGACGAAGACTCGGGGGCGAGCGGAACGCGGGCCGGCCGGCCGGGGGAACCCCTCCGGAAGGTAGATCAGGTCGGTCCCCTGGGGCCCCTCCCGCAGGGTCGTGAGGTGGCCGGCCCGGGGGCGGCGCAGGGTCACGGCCAGCTCGGCGGCGTCGAAGACCGGGCCCACGTCGCCG
>CAZBYE010000142.1:0-8291 GCA_964496045.1 uncultured Stakelama sp. | reverse complement strand
CCGGAGCGGCGCGGCGGCGTATCGGCGCCGTCGCGCACGCCGCGGAAGACAAGCACGCCATGCCCGCTGGTCCCGCGCAAACGGCCGTAGCGGGTGGTCGCAACCGGATCGCCGCGCTGCATGCCCCATGCCGCCGCCGGGATCAGCAGCGGCGCGCCGAGCAGCGCGCGGCGGGCGATCACGCCGACGCCATCTGCGCGCAGAGCAGGTGCATCGGCTCGAGCGCCGGATTGGCATTGTCGCGCCGCCACGCCATGTGCAGCTCGACCGGCGCCTCGGGCTCGGTGCGCAGCGCGCGGAACTGCACATCCATCAGATGAAGCCCCGACGCCGATTGCGGCACGATCGCCGCGGCGAGCCCGGCATGGACAAGGCCGAGCATCGAGTGGATCTGCGTGACATGCTGAACATAGCTCGGCGTCACCCCGGCATCGTCGAACAGGCGAACGAGCATGTCGTGGAAATAGCCGGCGCCCTGCCGTGCATACATGATCAGTGGCTCGCCATCGAAATCGCCGAGCGACAGTGCCGGCTCGCCCTGCCGCGGATCGCCAGGGGGCAGGGCAACCAGCAGCGGTTCGCGCAGCACGCACAGTGTATCGAATTCATGCCGGTCGACCGGGGGGCGGACGAAGCCGATATCGATCAGCCCGGTGAGCAGGGCATCGACCTGATCGCCGCTCACCATCTCGCGCAGCTCGAGGTCGATATTGGGCAGGCTCGCGCGCGCCTGCGCGACGATCTGAGGGACGAGGCTGTAGCCCGAGACCGCGGTGAAGCCGATCGCAACCTTGCCCGCATCGCCTTTGGCCACGCGGCGCGCGGAGAGCGACGCGCTTTCGGCGAGGCGGACGATGCGCCGCGCCTCGATCAGGAAAACATGGCCCGCGGGGGTCAGGCTGACCTGGCGGCTGGTGCGTTCGAGCAGGGTGACGCCCAGGATGCGCTCGAGCAGCTGGATCTGCCGGCTGAGCGGCGATTGCGTCATGTTGAGGCGTATGGCGGCGCGGCCGAAATGGAGTTCTTCGGCCGCGGCGACGAAGCAGCGGAGCTGGCTGAGCTCGAACATGGCGCCGGTGTAGCGCGGCGCGGCAAGTCCTGTCACGCCGAGGCTCACCATGGCCCTCAGGCGGCTTTGGCGAGCGGGCCGGATGCCCGCTCGACCAGCACGCGCAGCTCGTCCCGCTCCTCGGCGGTAAGGTCGGTGAGCGGGGTGCGCACCGGTCCGGCGTCGCGGCCGACCACGCGCATCCCGGCCTTGACGATCGACACCGCATAGCCACGCCCGCGATTGCGCAGGGTGAGGTAGGGCATGACGAAGTCGCGCAATTGCTTCTGCACCTCTTCGTGATCGCCGGCGCGCACCGCAGCGTAGAAGGCCAGCGCCCATTGCGGCATGAAGTTGAAGATTGCCGAGGAGTAAGTGGTGACCCCCATTGTCAGATAGGGCGTCGCGAAGGTCTCTGCGGTGGGGAGGCCGCCGATATAGGTGAGGCGATCGCCCATCCGCAGGAAGACGCGCGTCATCAGCTCGATATCGCCGACGCCGTCCTTGAAGCCGACGAGGTTGGGGTTGCGATCGCAAAGCCGGGCAAGCGTCTCGTCGTTGAGCACGGCATTGTCGCGATTATAGACGATCACGCCGAGCCCGGTCGAGCGGCACACCGCCTCGACATGAGCGGCAAGGCCTTCCTGGCTCGATCCGACCAGATAGGGGGGCAGGAGCAGCAGGCCGTCGGCACCCGCCGTCTCGGCGCCGCGCGCAATCTCGGTCGCGATGGCGGTGCCGTAGCCGCAGCCCGAGATTACCGGGAGCTTGCCCTGCCCCTCGGCGACGGCGGCCCTAACCACCTCGACCACCTCGGCCGGAGTAAGCGAGAAGAACTCGCCGGTGCCGCCTGCGGCGAACAAGCCGGCTAGGTCATGCTCGAGCATCCATGCGCAATGCGCACGATAGCGGGCTTCGTCGAACCGGCCGTCGGCGTCGAAATGCGTGACGGGGAAGGAAAGAAGGCCCTGGCCAAGGCTGCGGCCCATATCGGCCGGGCTCATCGTCGTCACATGCGTCTCCCAAGTCGCTGTTCCGCATCGATGCGCGAAACGCTTCGAGGGTGTGACTATTGGGTCGGCGCGCGGGCGTCCAAACCAAAGCCGCCATCAATCGATGCGCGACTTGGATCGATCAGAGCCGGAGATCAGATCGGGACGAAGCTGTTGCGGGTGCGGTCCTTGCGCACGCTGCCCGCGGCAAAGACGGTGCCGTTCATCGCGATCCACACGCCCGGCTCCGCCGCGACCTGAACCGTGGCGAAGGCCATGCCGAGGTTGAACGCGGCGTCGCTCTCCGCGAAGCGTGCGGGCGCGAGTGCGCCGAGCAGCGCAACGCGCTTGCCGGTGATATCCTTCAGCGCGGCGGCAGTGTCGGTCATCGTGTCGGTACCATGGGTGATGACGATGCGATCCTCGGGCGCGTTCCGCACTGCATCGGCGATCGCTGCGCGATCGGCATCGGTCAGCTCGAGGCTGTCCTTGCGCATCAGTTCGACCACGCGGACGTCGAGCGCCGATCGCGCGACTGCGAGCAGGCGTGCGACGACGCTGTCGCCGATCTGGTATTCGCTCAGCGCATCGAAATAGAGTTTGTCGATGGTGCCGCCGGTGGTGAGGATCAGGATGTCTGCCATGCGCGCGCCTATAGCGGGGCTGTGGGTCGCGGCAAAGACGGACCAGCCGATTTCGGCTGGTCCGTTGCGATGTTACCGGCACTGCCCCTGATAGCGGACGGCGTAGCCCGCCGCCTTGGCCATGCACGCATTGGAGAAGGTTTTGTCCTGACGGCCCGAGCGTGCGCAGACCGGCGCATATTCCGCAGTGCAGACGGTTGGGCCAGTGGCGCTGCCTTCGCCGAAGGCGGGGCGAACCGAACGGACTCCGCGGCCCGAAAGATCCTCGAGGTTCGAGCAGCTCGGCGTGTTCGACGTACAGATACCATTATAGTTGGTCCCCACGCACAGCTGCCAGCCGTCCCGGCTGACATCGCCGGTGCCACCGATCACGCGGACCGAGCGGACTGGATAATTGACGTTCGGAACCGCCTCTCGTGTCGAATAGGTGTTGCCGCGGCAATTGCGCTCGGTGAACATCTGAAGTTCCGAACGAGCGCCCGGGCCGGGCAGCGGCGGTCGCGGCTCATTCCAGTCATCGCCGCGGTCGACCAGCCGGCTCGCGACCCAGCCGCGGCGCTGCCCGGCGGTGACGTTGCACCATTGCGGCTGGCAGCGGATCACATTGACGCGCGTGCCTGGCTGAAGCGTTGCCAGCGCCTGATACTGCATGCCGGGTCCGGCGCGCAGCTGCGCGCGGCCGGTGATGCGGCCGGTCTCGTGTCCTGCGGGAAGGTTGAGGTTGATCGCTGCCATCCATCCGGTGCGCCGGCCGAACTGGACGCGGCACCATTGATCGGCGTTGCAATGTTCCAGGCTAAGGGTGGAGCCGCGCGGGACGGTCGCGAGAATCGCGGCCTGTGGATTGGGCGCGGCCTTGAGCGGCGCGTTGTTCTTCGCGGTGATCCTTTGGGATTGGGCCATGCCCGGGACGATGATGGCCGCAGCGATGCCGGTGGCGATGACGGATACGATGCCGAACGAAGCCGTTTTGCGCATGTCTCTCTCCCTGCCGAGGAGTGCGCATGGCGCGCCTGTTCGGCGCAAATGTCAATGCGCGGGCCATGCGTTGTGCTCGGAGATGGATCATACCAATTGCGATGAGTGGTATATTCACCTCTTGAACAGTCCATGCCACTTGGTTAGTCCAGTGGGCAGAACAGTAGCTGGGAGCGGATGACATGCGGGCAATGGGAGCACTGATCACCTGTGTGCTGCTGGCGCCGGTGCCGGCGCTCGCGGCAGACCATCTGGTTCGTGATCCTGCGGCCTATGCTGCTGCGGTCAAGAAAGCGGCGCCAGGCGACCGTATCCTCCTCGCCGATGGCGAATGGCGCGACTTCCAGATCGTGTTTACGGGGCAAGGCACGCAAGCGAAGCCGATCACGCTGGCCGCGCAGACTCCGGGCAAGGTCATCCTGTCGGGCCAGTCGAACCTGCGCATCGGCGGCGCGCATCTGGTGGTGTCGGGCCTCGTCTTTCGTAACGGCTGGTCGCCGACCCGCGAACTGATCGCCTTCCGCCGCGATTCGAAGACCCCGGCGCGCAACGCGCGGCTGACCGAAATCGTCGTCGACAATTTCACCAACCCCGATCGCCGTGCCGAGGATATCTGGGTCGCGATCTACGGCGCCGACAACCGCGTCGATCACAGCTGGTTCGCGGGCAAGGGCAATGCCGGCGTCACGCTCGCGGTGATCCGTCCCAAGGGTCAGCCGCAAGCCAACCGCGCAAGGATCGACCACAACTATTTCGGGCCGCGCCCGCCGCTCGGCTCCAATGGCGGCGAGACGATCCGCGTCGGCACCAGCGACGAATCGCTCAGCGAGTCGAACAGCGTGATCGAGCGCAACTGGTTCGAGAAATGTGATGGCGAGGTCGAGATCGTCTCGATCAAGTCGGGCGCGAACATCATCCGCGGCAACATGTTCTTGGAATCGCAGGGCGCGGTGGTGCTGCGTCACGGCAACGGCAATCTGGTCGAGCGCAACATCTTCCTCGGCAAAGGCAAGCCCAGCACCGGTGGCATCCGCGTCATCAACCGCGACCAGATCGTGCGCGACAACTACCTCGAGGGCGTCACCGGGACCTCGTTCCTGAGCGCGATCGCGGTGATGAACGGCGTGCCCAACTCGGTCATCAACCGCTACCATCAGGTCGCCAACGCCCGGATCGAGCGCAACTCGATCATCGAGGCGGCACGCATCACTTTCGGAGCGGGCGCCGACGCCGAACGCAGCGCCCCGCCCATCAACAGCTGGTTCGAGCGCAACCTGATCGCCAACGCCGATGGCAAGGACATTGTCCGCTTCGAAGGCGCTGTGACCGGCATCGCGCTGGCCGGGAATGCGAAACAGGCGGTCAAGCTTGAGCGCGCCGCCAATGGCCTGCTCTACCCCACCGATCCCGCGCTGGCGGGTGTCGGCGCACCGCGCGACCCGGTCGTGCTGAAGCGCGGCGAGGCCGGCCCGGCTTGGTATCCCAAGGACGCGCCCGCCACCGCGGCAGGCCGCGAGATCGCGGTGCCGGCCAGCGAAGGCGCGCTGGCCAAGGCCGTCGCGACCGCGTCCGCCGGCGACACGGTTCGCATTGCCGCGGGCACGCATCGTGTCACCGCGCCAATCGCGGTCGCGCATTCGCTGACCGTCTCCGGTCCGCGCGAGGCCGTGATCGAAAGCGCGGCCACCACCCTGTTCCAGCTGCTCCCCGGTGGCAGCATCGTCCTTCGTGGCGCCACCCTCTCCGGCGCCGCCTCACCGACTGTGGCGGGCAACGCGCTCGTGCGCGCGCCACAGTCGGTGAGCACTTTGAACTACAGCGTGACGCTCGAGAATGTCGCCGTGCGCGACCTCACCGCGCCCGCGTACGATGTGTTCGCCGCGACCCCGGCGACCTTCGCCGACAGGATCGAGATCCTCGGATCGAGTTTCGCCACAATCTCCGGCGCCGTGGTCGCCGCGGCGGCGGAGACCGGCAGCAAGGGCCTTTACAGCGCTGAGCGCGTCGAGATTGCCGATAACAGCTTCGCCGATGTCGCGACCATCGCTGATGTCGCGCGGCTCGGCACCGACGAAAGCACCTTCGGCCCGCGCTTCATCATGACCGGCAACAGCGTCAGCGGCGGCGGCGCGGTGCGCCTGTCGGGCGCCCAATGGGTCGAGATCGCGCGCAACCGCTTCGCCAACGCAACCGGGATCGAGGTCGCGAACAGCGTCGGCGCGCCGGTGGTGCACATCGCCGACAACCGCTTCGCCGCGACGCCCGAGCCGCGCGTCACCAACCTCTACAAGCAGGGCAAGCCCGACGTGACGCTGACTGGCAACATCACGGTGGCGCGGCCGTGATCCGCGCAGCCTTCCTCGCTGCTCTGCTCGCGACCGCCGCGCCCGCTTTCGCACAGGACGCCGCCCCCGTCCTCGCCAGCACCGAGGCCTATCGCACCATGGCGGCCGAGGGCGCCCGCGCACCGCTGTTCGCGCGTGAACTGGCGTCGGCGAAGAAGGCGGTCGAGGCGGGCATCCGCGCGGGCATCGACGTGCCGGTGCCGAAGGATAGCGGCGGCGGGCCGACGCATGAGCGGCATAAGGCGAACTACAAGCTCATCCAGATGGCGGGGACGCTCTACCGCGTCACTGGCGACAAGCGTTATGCCGACTATGTCCGCGACTTGCTGCTGGCGTACGCAAAGCTCTATCCGGGCCTCGGCAAGCACCCTGCCGCCGCCAATCAGGTGCCCGGGCGGCTGTTCTGGCAGAGCCTCAATGACAGCGTGTGGCTGGTCCATGCGATCCAGGGCTATGACGCGGTGCGCGGCGACCTGACGCCTGCCGATCGCAAGACGATCGACGGCAATGTTTTCCGCCGCATGGCCGCGTTCCTGACCGGCGAGCCGACCACCTTCGACCGCATCCACAACCACTCGACCTGGGCTAATGCCGGAGTCGGCATGACCGGCTATGTGCTGCGCGACAAGACACTGGTCGAACAGGCGCTCAAGGGCAGCGACCGCTCAGGTAAGGTCGGGTTCCTGCGCCAGCTCGACCTGCTCTTCTCGCCCGACGGCTATTATGCCGAGGGGCCTTATTACCAGCGCTACGCGCTCCAGCCCTTCGTCGTGTTCGCGCAGGCGATCGCGGACAATGAGCCGGAGCGGAAGATCTTCGCCTATCGCGACGGCATCGTGCTCAAGGCGATCCGCACCGCGGTGCAGACGACCTATGCGGGCTATTTCTTCCCGATCAACGACGCGATGCCCGACAAGAGCTTGCGCACCGAGGAACTCTATCAGGGCGTGGCGATCGGCTATGCCGCGAGCGGCGACACCGGGCTGCTCGGGATCGCCGACTGGCAGAACAAGGTCGCGCTGTCGCCACAGGGGTTCGCGGTCGCGCGCGATCTTGCCGCGGGCAAGGCGAAGCCCTTCGCCTTCGCCTCGACGCTGCTGCGCGACGGGCCGGACGGCAAGGATGGCGCGCTCGCGATCCTGCGTTCGGGGCCGGACGACAAGGCGCAGGTCGTGGTCGCCAAGAACACCGCCCAGGGCATGGGCCACGGCCATTTCGACAAGCTCAACTGGCTGCTTTACGACAATGGCAACCCGATCGTGACCGACTATGGCGCGGCGCGGTTCCTGAATATCGAGGCGAAGGACGGCGGGCGCTATCTGCCCGAGAATGACAGCTGGGCGCAGCAGACGATCGCCCACAACACGCTGGTGGTGAATGAGACCAGCCATTTCGAGACGAAGCTGAAGCCCGCGGAAGCGGTGTCTCCGGTGCAGCTTGCCTTCAACGGCGAGGGATCGCCCCGCTTCTCGATCGGTGAGATGACGGGCGCTTATCCCGGCGTCAGTTTCCGCCGCGCGCTGGTGCAGCTTGAGATGGGCAAAGGCGCACCGCTCGTGCTCGACCTGCTCACCGTGAAGAACGCGGGCAAGGCGACCTATGATCTGCCGCTGCACTTTGCCGGGCACATCATCGACACCGATCTGAAGCTGACCTCGAACGTCGCGGCGCGGCCGGTACTGGGCAAGGTCAATGGCTATCAGCATCTCTGGGTCGACGCGACCGCGCCGCTGACGAACGGACAGGGCCGCGTCACCTGGATCAACGACGGCCGTTTCTACACCTATCGCATGGCCACTGCCGGAGCGCAGGTGATCCTCGCCGAGAGCGGTGCCAACGACCCCCGCTTCAACCTGCGGCGCGAGCCGGTGGTGATCCAGCGGGTCGCGGGCGCGGGGGACGCGGCGTTCGTGAGCCTGGTCGAGCCGCATGGCCGCTACGACGCCGCGACTGAGACCACCACCAACAGCCGCAGCGCGGTGACGGGCCTCACCATGACCGAGTCCGGTGGCGCGCGCATCGCAACGATTTCGCTCACCGGCGGGCGGCAGATCCTCGTCGCCATCGCGGCGGATACCACAGCGGGCAAGGCGCACAGCGTCACCGCAAACGGGCGCAAGCTCGAATGGCGCGGACCGGTCGGCCGGTTCGACGGAGAGGCAGGCAAATGAAATCGGGTTTCCGCTGGTGGATCATCACGCTGATCGCGGTCGCGACCGTGATCAACTACATCGACCGCAACGCGCTCGCCGTGATGTGGCCCGCGGTCGCCAAGGACATCGGC
>CAZBYE010000141.1:0-8402 GCA_964496045.1 uncultured Stakelama sp. | reverse complement strand
CTTCGCACCAGGCGAAGAAGTCGGAGTCATCGATCAAACCGTATTTCACCACTTCGGCATAGCCGGCGCGCTGTTCGCGGATTGGCAGCGTGTCGAGCAGATCGGGATCGATCAGCACGACCGAGGGCTGGTGGAACGCGCCGACGAGGTTCTTGCCCGCGCGGCTGTTGATCGCGGTCTTGCCGCCGACCGAGCTGTCGACCTGCGCCAGCAAGGTGGTGGGGATCTGTACGAAGTTGCAGCCGCGCTTGAGGATCGCGCTGGCGAAGCCGACGAGATCGCCGATCACGCCGCCGCCGAGGGCAATGACATGATCGCCGCGCTCGATGCCGAGATCGAGCAGCCGGTCGAGCAGCGATTCGAGCTGGTTCCAGCTCTTGGTGCCTTCGCCCGGGGGCAGAATGATCGTCTCGCTCGCCAGCCCCGCCGCGGAGAGTGTGGCGGCGAGCCGCTCGCCATGCGGCGCGACATTCGCGTCGGTAACGATCACGAAGGGCCGCTTGCGCGCGAAGGGGGTAAGATGTTCGGCGGCGCGGTCGAGCAACCCGCTCCCGATCCGGACTTCGTAGCTGCGCGCGCCGAGCGCGACGGGGACGACCTTCATCGTGCGAGCGCCTGAAGGATCGCAGAGACGGTCGCGTCGTGCGGTGCGGACTTGCTCACCACATGGAACGGCGCGAGCGCATAAACCGGGTTGCGAACGGCAGCGAGTTCGGTGAGCACCTTCAATGGATCCTTTCCACGGAGCAGCGGGCGGTGGTCGCGCTTGGCGACGCGTTCGGCCAGCACATGCGGCGGCGCGTCCAGCCAGATCGTGACCGACTGGTCAAGGATCAGCGCGCGGGTTTCTTCGTTGAGGAAGGCGCCGCCGCCGGTTGCGATCACCTTGGGGGTGCCGTCCACCAGCCGCGCGATCACGCGCCGTTCGCCGTCGCGAAAATGTGCCTCGCCGAAGCGTTCGAAGATTTCCGCGATGGTCATGCCGGCAGCCGATTCGATTTCCACATCGGCATCGACGAAGGGCAGATGGAGCCGCTGCGCGAGGCGCCGGCCGATGGTGGTCTTGCCCACGCCCATCAGCCCGATCAGCACGATCGGGCGTGTCGGCACATAAGGATCGGCGGGGTGGGTTTGCAGCATGGTCGCGGGGGCTATACAGCGAGGTCCGCGCTCGGGCAAAAGGCCTGTACGCCTGTATTGATATCCGGTTTGAGGGGGTCGATGTCCCGTTCGCTTATTATCCTTGTCGTGGTTGCCATCTTGTTGATCGGCGGCCTTTTCTTGCTCGCCGGGCGCAACACCGAGAAGCAGCCGGTGGCCGTCGAAAAGGTCGTGCCGCTTGAAAATCTCGCCAACTAGCGCCGGACTGACCGCGCTGGCGGCGGCGCTGGCGGCGGGTGCGGTGATCCCGGCGCTGGGCCAGGATCGTCCCGAATCGCTGTTGCCGCCCGGCTTCAACGATCCCGCGCCTGCGCCCGCTCCGGCCCCCGCGCCGGCGCAGCCGGCGACGCAGCGTCCGGCCGCAACGCCGGCGACCGTCGCGAGTCCGCTGCCCGGTGCGCTGGCTCCCGGCGCGCCGCTGCCGCTGCCCACGCCCGGCGCGACCCCGACTGGGGTACCGGGCGAGGTCGATTATGCGGTGGCCGCGCGCTACGAGCTTCCCGATTTTGCCCGGCGTTCGCTGGCACAGGTAGGACCGTCCTCCCCGGCGAGCGACGGCTTGCCCGCCAATGCCTTCGGGCGCGCCGATGGCGGTTTCCTGCAGGTGCTGATGCGGCGGCTCGATGCGCCGGTCGCCTCGCGCTGGCTGTCGATCGCGCTGCGCCGTGCGCTGCTGTCGCGCGTCGATACGCCTGCGGGCCTCAATGGCGCGGACTTCGCCGCCGAGCGCGCCTGGCTGCTCGTCCGGATGGGCGAGGCCGATGCCGCGCGCGCGATGGTGCAGTCGGTCGATATCGCGAACTACACGCCCAAATTGTTCCAGGTGGGAATGCAGGCGATGCTCGCCACCGCCGATCCGGGCGGCATGTGCCCGATGGTGGCGCCTGCGTTGCGCACCGCGCCCGACCGCAACTGGCGTTTCGCCGAGGCGATGTGCGCGGGGCTTGAGGGCGATCCCAACAAGGCCGGCCCGCTGATCGATGCCGCGCGCCGGCGGATGAGCAATTCGATCGACCTGCTGCTCGCCGAGAAAGTGGTCGGTATGGGTGTGTCAGGGCGCCGTGCGGTGACGATCGAATGGAATACGGTCGACCAGCTGAGTGCATGGCGCTGGGGCCTCGCCGTGGCTTCGGCGACCGACGTCCCCGCCGAGCTCTACGCCTCGGTCGGGCCGCAGGTGAATTACTGGCGCGCAACCGCGCCGATGCTGGGATGGCGCGACCGGGTTGCGGCGGCGGAGGCCGCGGCGGGGCAGGGCGTATTCTCGAGCCAGGCGCTGACCGATCTCTATGGCGAGATCGAGGAACAGGAAGACGCGACCACGACCGAAGTTGCCGTCGCGCGCGACCTGCGTGCCGCGTTCACCGCGGCAACCCCGGCCGAACGCGTCGAGCGGATGCGCGCGCTGTGGGACGAACCGCAGAATGCCGGTGCGCGCTATAACCGCCTGATTTTGACCGCGCGCGCGGCGGCACGGCTCAAGCCCGACGCGGCGTTGCGCGCCGACGCCGACCGGCTGATCGCATCGATGCTGAGCACGGGGCTGGATCGTGCAGCAATGCGCTGGCGCGGTGTTGCCGAGCGCGGGAGCGAGGGTGCGGCCTTGCTACTGCTCGCCGACCCCTCCGGCCGATCGGTTTCGGCGGGCGATGCGGGGGCGTATCGCGGGGACAATGCGGCGCTCTATGCCGCCGCGATGGCCGGCACCGGCCGGGTCTCCGACGGCGATGGCGCGCAGATGATGCGCAGCGCGGGCGTGAATTTCGAGGCGGCGAACGGCTGGTCTCGCGCGATAGACGAGGCCGCGGAGCGCGGCGAGCCGGGAACGGTGGTGCTGCTCGCCGCGACGGGGATGCAGACGCGAATCTGGGCCGGGGTTTCACCCGAGGCGCTCTACCATATCACCCGCGCGCTCAGCCGCGTGGGGCTTGGCGGCTATGCGCGGATGATCGCCGTCGAGGCGATCACGCGGACTTGAGCAGCGCGGGCGAAGACCGCGCGCTGATCGAGCGCTTTCTCGAGATGATGGCGGCGGAGGCGGGGGCTTCCGCCAACACCCTCGCCGCCTACGGTACCGACCTGCGGCTTGCCTCCGTCGCGCTGGCGGGCGGGCTGGCCGATGCCGATCGCGCGCGAATCGAGAAGCTCGCGCACGAATGGCGTGACTTGTCTCGCGCCACCGTCGCGCGCAAATCGGCCGCGCTGCGGCGCTTCTTCGCGTTTCTCGCCGACGAAGGGCTGCGCGGCGACGATCCCGGTGCTGCGCTGCCGCGGCCGGGGAACGGCCGGGGATTGCCCAAGACCCTGTCCGCTGCCGATGTCGACCGGCTGTTCGCGGCGATTCAGGCGCGGATCGATCGCGAGCCAAAGGACCCGCGTGACCTGCGGTTGCTGGCGCTGGTCGAGCTTCTCTACGGTTCGGGCCTGCGCGCGACCGAGCTCGTGTCGTTGCCGCGCAATGCGGTTCAGCCCGACAAACCCTATCTGATCCTCAAGGGGAAGGGCGGGCGCGAGCGGCTGGTGCCCTTGTCCGATCGTGCGCGAGCAGCGGTCGCGGTGTGGCGTGACCATGTCGATGCGAAGCGGCCCTGGCTCTTCCCATCGGGCAAGGCGCATCTCAGTCGCGTGCGGCTCTACCAAATGATCCGCGCCATCGCGGCGGAGGCGGGCATCCCGCCCGACCGGGTCAGCCCGCACGTCCTGCGCCACGCCTTCGCGACTCATCTGCTGGAGGGCGGTGCAGATCTGCGCGCGCTGCAGGCGATGCTCGGCCATGCCGATATCGCCACGACCGAGATCTATACCCATGTCGACAGCAGCCGATTGGTGCAGCTTGTCAACGAACGGCACCCGCTGGCAGACAAGCCGCGGAATATCGGGCGCGTTGACGCGGACAAAGAGGGGGCATAGGGCGCCGCGATGGCTACTTTCCTCGAATTCGAGAAGCCGATTGCTGAGCTTCAGGCTCGCATCGACGAATTGCGTGATGCTGCGGCTGGCGGCGAGGTCGATATCGACAGCGAAGTCGCGAAACTTCAGGCGAAGTCGGACAAGTTCCTGCGCGATGCCTATGCGCGCCTGACCCCCTGGCAGAAGACGCTGGTCGCCCGCCATCCGGAGCGGCCGCACTTCAAACATTATGTTGCGCGGCTGATCACCGACTTCATGCCGCTGGGCGGCGACCGCGCCTTTGCCGATGACGCGGCGATCCAGGGCGGCCTTGGCCGTTTCCGCGGGCAGCGCGTGATGGTGATCGGGCACGAAAAGGGCGACGATACCGCGAGCCGGCTCAAGCATAATTTCGGCATGGGTAAGCCCGAGGGCTATCGCAAGGCGATCCGACTGGTCGAGCTTGCCAACAAGTTCGGGATTCCGGTGATCACGCTGGTCGATACCTCGGGTGCCTTTCCCGGCATGGAGGCCGAGGAGCGCGGGCAGGCCGAGGCGATCGCCCGCTCGACCGAGGCTTGCCTCAACGCCGGCGTGCCACTGGTCGCATCGATCCTGGGCGAGGGAGGCTCGGGTGGCGCGGTGGCGCTGGCCGCGGGCAACCGCGTGCTGATGATGGAACACGCCGTCTATTCGGTGATCTCGCCCGAAGGTTGCGCCTCGATCCTGTGGCGCACCGCCGACAAGGCCGCCGACGCCGCCGAGGCGATGAAGGTTACCGCGCAGCACCTGAAGGAGCTGGGCGTGATCGACGCGATCGTGCCTGAGCCGCTCGGCGGCGCGCATCGCGACCGCGACGCTGCGATCGATTCACTGGGCGATGCGATCGAATCGGCGCTGGGCGAACTGGCGGGGCAGGATGCCGTGACGCTGCGTCAGGGCCGCCGTGCCAAGTTCCTGGCGATGGGCCGGGCCTGAGGTCTGGCGAATGCCCGCGCGGGCGCCGCTTCAGATGGACAAACGAAAAGGGCGGCGAACCGATGGTTCGCCGCCCAATTCTGTCGTTCGTGAACGAAGGGTCTTACGACGCCTTCATGTTCGACGAAACGTTGCCGAAGGTGGTCTTGAGCTGGTTGCCCAGGCCCTGCATTGCGGCAATCGCGGCGACGGCGATCAGAGCGGCGATCAGGCCGTACTCGATTGCGGTGGCGCCCTTCTTGTTGCCAAAAATCTTGCGGATCGTCTTCATACCGGTCTCCATCCTGTTCACAAGCTTCAGTTACCCGGCTGTCCGCGGGTAAGACCCGTGTCCAGCAAGGACGGAAATTACGGGGTGGAAGTTAACAAAGACCTTAGACGCACCGGGCCGCGAACGAGAAATCAGCGCGCTTCCTGCACGGCGGTACTGACGTTGGTCCACATGCCGGTTGTCGTGTCGGCGAGTCCGATCAGTGCGGACATCATCGCGAGCACGACGAGCGCAAGGATCAGGCCGTATTCGACTGCGGTTGCCCCGCGGCGGCAGCGCAATAAGCGCGTGGTAAGTGTTGTCGGCACTTGCATCCATGCAGCCTTGTCGAGTTCGGATTACTGGAAACTAGGGAAACAAGATTAATGAAATGTCGATGCTGAACACGAACCGCTCCGATATCGAGAAATCCGGTGGCAAAATGCTGATGGTGGTTGCCGCAGCGCTGGTGGATGGCGACGGCCGGGTGTTGGTGCAGCAGCGCCCACCGGGCAAGCCGATGGCAGGGCTGTGGGAGTTTCCGGGCGGCAAGGTCGATCCCGGCGAGCTGCCCGAGGCGGCGCTGTGCCGTGAGCTGGAGGAGGAATTGGGCATCGGCGTTGAAAGCGCGTGCCTTGCCCCGGCAACCTTCGCCAGCGAGTCGCTGGGGGACCGGCATCTGCTGTTGCTCCTCTATGCGCTGCGCAAATGGAGCGGCGTGCCGCAAGCGCACCACGCGACCGCGCTCAGATGGGTGCGCCCGCTCGAACTCCACCGGCTTGAGATGCCGCCCGCGGACAAGCCGCTGATCGGCCTGCTCGAAGCCCTGATCTAGCTGCCCGGCTTGAGCGCCGCGGCGAGCGAGGCGGTCGCCGAACCCCGGCGCGCCGGTTTGGGCTGCGAGGGGTCGGGCGCCCAGCCGGTGAGGAAGATCGTGTCGAACCGTTCGGTGGTGCGCCCCTCGGCATCGGCGCGCGCGACGAATCCGGCGGCGGCGCGGGCGACCGTTGCGCGGCTCAGCGGGGGCGAGGACGGCAACAGGCTGGTCCCCGCCATGCCGCGCAGATCGCGCACCAGATCGAAGAGGCTGGCATAGCGGACCCTGAGGTCCTCGACATCCGCGACCGGCAAGGCGAACCCCGCCCGGACGAGCAGATCGCCCGCCGCCCGCACATCGACCTGCGGATGCACCCGAGCTGCGGGCCGCTCCGCCTCCGCTTCGAGCAGCACCGAGCGCAACGTTGAAAGGGTACCGCCGCCCAGAAACGCGCCAAGGAACAATCCGTCGGGGCGCAGCGCGCGGCGGATCAGCGTCAGCGCGCCGGGCAAATCGTTGACCGTGTCGAGACTGCCCGCGGCGATGACGAGATCGAAGCTGGCGTCGGGAAAGCGCGGCTGATCCTCCTCGCCCTGCACCCCACCCGCCATTGCGGCAAAGCGTGCGCCGGCGTCGACCCGAGTCACGCGGGCGCCCGGCGGCGGGGTGAAGCTGCCGTCGAAACAGCCGAGATCGAGCACATCGGTGAAGTCGCGACGCACCACATCGAGCCGCTCGCCGATCCCCTCGATCATCCAATCGCGGATGAAGGCGGCGTCGGCGAAGTGGGGGGCGGCACGGTCGCGGCGGGCGCGGCGGCGGGCGCGGTCGAAGATCTCGGGCGGAGTCGTCACGCGGCGGCTTGTGCCGATTTCGTCCGCGCGCGACAAGCCGGTGCGGGGGAATGCAAATGGGGGTCGCCGAACCGGTCCGGAAACTCGTCGCGCTGGCGCTTCCGCCGCGGTGCCCGGGCTGTGGCGAGGTGGTGGACGCAGATCATCGTTTCTGCGCGCCGTGCTGGGGGCAACTGACGCTGATCGCGCCGCCCTGGTGCGCCACCTGCAACCTGCCCTTCGACTATGATCGCGGACCCGATGCGCAGTGCGGCCAGTGCCTCGCCGCCCCGCCCGTGCATGACGGGGTGCGCGCCGCGGTTGCCTACAGCCCGACGGCGCGCGCATTGGCGCTTAAGCTCAAATATGGGCGGCGCACCGCCTATGCCGCCACTGCGGCGGGGTTGATGGCGCGGCTGATGCCCGAGGGCGCCGAGCTGGTGGTCCCGGTGCCGCTCCATCGCTGGCGCATCTGGGGGCGGGGGTTCAATCAGGCAGCGTTGATCGCGCGCGCTCTCTCGCGGCGCTCGGGCGTACCCGTCGAACTCGATCTGCTTCGCCGGGTGAAGGCGACTCCGGTTCTGCGGGGGCTAGGCGCGCGCGGGCGGACCAAGGCTGTGGCGGGCGCATTCGCCCCGACACACGATGCCCGGGAAATGCTCAAGGGCAGGGCAGTGGTGCTGGTGGACGACATTCACACCAGCGGTGCCACCACCGACGCCTGCGCGCGTGCGCTCAAGCGCGCAGGCGCCACGAAGGTGATCGTGTTGTGCTGGGCGCGCGTACTCGATCCGGATGCGGCAGATTGACAAGTGGGGCCTGCGCTCTCACCTCGGAAGGCGATGGCAAAGATCGAAATCTATACCAAGGCGTTCTGCGGCTATTGCGCGCGGGCCAAGGCGCTGCTCGACAGCAAGGGCGCGGACTATGAGGAATTCGACCTGACGATGGGCGGGCCGAAGCGGGCGGAGATGATCCAGCGCGCCAATGGCCGCACCACCGTGCCCCAGATCTTCATTGATGGCGCACATATCGGCGGATCGGACGATCTGGCGGCGCTGGAGCGCGAGGGCAGGCTGAACGCACTGCTCGGCCAATGAAGGCCGCGGTCCTCCAGATGACGAGCGGGATCGACCCGCTCGCCAATGCGCGTACCTTGGCCGATGGCGTCGCGCAGGCCGCCGCGGGCGGTGCAGCGATGCTGTTCACACCCGAGATGTCGGGCCTGCTCGACCGCCAGCGCGAGCGGGCGGCGGCGAACATTGTCGCGGAAGGCGAGGACCGCGTGCTCACGGCCGTGCGCGAGGCGGCGGCGAAGCACGGAATCTGGGTGCATCTGGGGTCGCTCGCGCTGAAGGGCGACGTGGACGGGCGCTTCGTCAATCGCGGCTTCGTGATCGATGGCAGCGGCGACATCCGCGCGCGCTACGACAAGCTGCATCTGTTCGATGTCGATTTGCCGACCGGAGAGCGC
>CAZBYE010000140.1:0-8420 GCA_964496045.1 uncultured Stakelama sp. | reverse complement strand
CATCGCGCCCGGACTTCCGCCCGAACCAGTTCATGAAGATTTCTCCTGTGATCGCCTTATGGCGATTGGGCGGTACCGGCCCGCTCCCCCGCCCGGCCACCCACGCCAGTATATCCTGATGGGTGGCCGGGCGGGGGAGCGGGCCGGTACCGCGTCAGCGGATCAAATTAGCGCGTGCCGAACCAGATGACGTGCCGCGGCCCCTTGCCGTTCTGCCGCGCGCGCACCGCTACCTCTTCCACCGCAAATCCCGCGTCGTTCATCCGCCGCGCGAACCTGGGGTCCGGCCCCGCCGACCACACTGCCAGCACCCCGCCCGGCTTCAGCGCCCTCCGCGCCGCATCCAGCCCGCGCATCGTATAGAGCCGGTCGTTCGCCAGCCGCGTCAGCCCGTCCGGGCCATTGTCCACGTCCAGCAGGATCGCGTCATACGCGCCGCGCGCGCCCGCGATCGCCGTCCCGACATCGCCCATCACGATCTGCGTCCGCGGATCGTCGAGGCACCCGGCGGCCAGCTCCGCCATCGGCCCGCGTGCCCATTCGATGATCCCGGGCACCAGCTCGGCGACCACCGCCTCGCCCTTCGGCCCCATCAGCGCCAGCGCCTTGCGCAGCGTAAATCCCATGCCATAGCCGCCGATCAGCAGCCGCGCCGAAGCGGGTGTCGCGAGCCGCGCCAGCGTCATCTCCGCCAGCGCCTCTTCCGATCCGCTCATCCGGCTCGACATCAGCTCGTTGCGGTCCAGCACGATCATGAAATCGTCACCGCGCCGGAACAGCCGCAGCGGATCGCCGCCCGGCACTTCGGCAACGTCGATCAGCTCGCGCGGAGTCAATGCTTCATCCTCATCCCCGCCTCATAGTCGCATCGCGGCGCAGGGCCAGCGAAAGCGCCGCGGCGCTCAGGCCGCGCCGGGAACACCCTCACCGGGCAGCGTCTCCACCCATTCGGCGAGGTCGGCGAGCGCGATCGCGGTCGAGAATTCGATCCCCAGCCGGTCGCCCTTCATCCAGCGGACCCGGCCCGACAGCGAACCGAGCCGCTCGACCATCAGCTCGACCGCGGCGTCCGCCTCCATCGGCAGGTCGCTCTGGATCTTCGCGCCCTTCTGCGACAGGTCGATCAGATCGACGACATGCCACATCGCCCCGACGCGTAGTCGCGCGCGGCGCTCGACCTTCAGCCGCGGCCCGCGCGGCGTTTCCTGCGCCTCGGGCAGCTGGCTCAGATTGAGATAGGCCGCGACATCGATCGCGGCATCGAATGCGACGCCGGCATTCTTGTCTTTGACCCAGCAGATCTTGCCGGTGACCGGCTCGCACCCCTTGGGCTCGACCCGCACCGCGGTCCCCAGCGCGAACGGCGCATAGGTTTCGAGCATCAGCCCGCCCGCACCGATGTTGCGGATCAGGCACAGATGCTGCGCGCCGTCCGCGACCACCACGCGCGCGACGCGGAACAGCGTCGTGAACCGCTGGCCAGTCCGCTGGTCAGGTATGGCGTTCCAGTCCGGCGCATCCGCAGAACCCCGCACGGGCAATCTCCTGCGAGCAATTCATTACCGCGACAGGGAAAATGCTCGCCCCCCATGTCCGGCCCCACGCCCTTGGTCATGCCGTCCGAGGGCTAACGAAAACCTGCCGAACGTGATTAATATACACAGCATGTATGCTGCCCGGCGGCGGCGGCAGCTTCAGGAAGCCACATTTTCCTTCCTGCCGGGGTGCTGTCCGGCGCGCTGCGGCAGAGCCAGGATCAGGATGACAATCACAACCGCGAGCACCGCTGACGCCAGCGGCCGGCTGAATTCCAGCCCGCCCTTTGCGATGGGCTTGTCGAGCCAGTCGCCGACGGTCGCCCCCAGCGGTCGTGTCAGGATGAAGGCCGCCCAGAACAGCAGGACGTGGCTTATCCGCGTGCCAAAATAGAGGATGACCAATATTCCCAGAACGGCGCCGAATACGAGTGCGCCTCCCGAGTAACCCAAGCCCGTGTCCGCGACCCAGTCTCCAAGGGCAGTGCCCAGTGTTTGTGAGAATGTAATCGTCAGCCAGTAGAAGGCTTCGGCTTTCGGGGTGACGATGGTGTTGACATCCACGCTCCCCAAACTTCGGTGCCACGCGAACAGCGAGGCACCGACACAGGCGAGTAGCAACAGCGACCCGCCCACATAACCGATACCCAAGGCCCGATCGGCAAAATCCGCCAATGTGGTTCCGGCGGTTGTCGAGGCCGCGATAGTCGCCCAGTAAAGCCAGGGATTGAACGACCGCGCCCGGATCTGTGCCCAGACCAGCGCGACCAGCAGCAGCCCGAAAATGGCGGTACCGATCAGATAACCGTTCGGTATCGGATGCGGCGTGGTTTCACCCAGCCAGCTCATGGTGACGGTGTCGCCCGCCGTCTCGCCAAGGGTCGTCGCCAGAATCTTGATCACCCAGAAACCGACCGTGATCGCGGGCACCTTGCTCAATGCGTCCAATTTCTGCTGGTCCATCGGCGGCGATCCTCGCGAAACGCGGTGCAGTTGCGGTCACACTGCGCTTGCTTTCCCATGCCGGCAACCGGGCCGTTGAAGGATCCGAGGCGTGTTCACTCACCTTACCCCAACCCCCTGACCTTCGCCGCGCGCGGCCGTCCCAGCATCAGCTCGGTCAGCGCCCATACCAGCGCATCGGCGCGATCCGGCGATCGCCCCGGCCCTTCATAGCCGCCGCCCGCCGACAGGCCGCACAGCTCGTCCTCCAGCGCGGGGAAGCGCCCGGCATGTTTCACCCGCCCGGCCTCGTACAAGGCCGCCACCGGCTCGGCGCGCGCCACCTTGCCGCGGCTGGCATGGACCAGCTTCACCGGCATCGCGATATCCGCTGCGCGCAGCACGCTCTTCACCATGTCGCCGCCCTGATTCTTCTCGGCCACGACCTTGTCCGCGCCATGCTTCGCCGCGCATGTCGCCACCGCGCGCGCCCAGCCCTCGGGGGACAGCCCCGCCACGCTCGCGTCCGCAATGACATGCCCGACATTCGCCGCGTCCAGCGCCACCGCCACAATCCCGCAGGCATCGCCGCCCGCGCTCGCCGGCGGGTCGACCCCCACCACCACGCGCACCACGCCACGCGGCTTCCTGCCCCGGCACGCCTCGATCATCGCGCGCGTCCACAGCGCGCCCGCAATCTCTTCGATCAGCTCGCCGTCCAGTTCCTGCCGCCCCAGCCGCGTGCCGCCATATTCGGCTTCCATCGCCGCGATGAAGCGCGCGGGCAGATGCGGATTGTCGCGCGTCCGGCCGCGCGTCTCGACCGTGCCGGCCAGCGCCATCACCCGCCGCATCAGCCGCGTCGGCCGCGGCGTCGTCGTCACCAGGATCCGCTGGTCGTCGCCCCCGCGCAGCCCCAGCACCAGATTGTCCCATACCGTCTCGCCGTGCCGCCATTTGGCAAGCTCGTCGCACCATGCCGCATGATGTTCGGGACCGCGCAGCCGCTCGGGCGCCTCTGCCGAATAGACGAACCCCTTCGCCCCCGACGCGAATTCGACCTCGCCCACGCTCGGGCGCCAGTGCACCCGCTCGCCATCGCGCGCGATCGCGATCAGCCCGCTCGGCCCTTCGATCATCACCTTGGCGACATCGTCGCCGCTCGCGCCGACCAGTGCGATGCGCCCGTCCTTGTTGCGCCGCGCCCATTCGCTCACCCATTCGGCGCCCGCGCGGGTCTTGCCGAAGCCACGCCCGGCGCGGATCAGCCAGACGCGCCAGTCGCCCGGCGGCGCGATCTGCCCGCCATGCGCCCAGACGTCCCAGCGTTCGCGCAGCTCGATCTGCTGCATCCGCGTGATGCGCGACAGCACCCGCGCCCGATCCACCTCGCCCAGCAGCGCCAGCCGCTCGGATTCACTCTGCGGGACCGGATCGTCCTCATTCGCGCCGCTCACGACTTCCGCCCGCTTTCACGCAGCCTGCGCTCCAGCGCATCGAGCTGCTTCTTGAGCGCGGCATCGGTCTCCTCGGGCGTTGGCCGCCGGTCGTGCCTGGTCACCGGCTTGCCGTCCACGCCCTTTCGATGTTTGGTCAGCAGCGCCATCGCCAGCTGGATCGCGCCGGCTGAAACCATATCCGGCCCGGGCAGATCCTCGACCGTTCCGATCGCGTCGCCGATCTCGATTGCATTGACCCCGATCAGCGCATGTTCGAGCAGCGCCGTCTCCAGCCGCTCATAGCCCAGCTCGAGCGCCTCGCCCCAGAGGTCGCCGAACGCCGCATCGCGCTTGCGCAGCTGATACACTCCGCTCGGCGTCATCCCGGCCGCGGCTGCCGCCTTCCTGACGTTGCAGCTGTTGGCCAGCGTCGCCAGAAACAGCTCGCGCTTCGCCTTCGTCCATCCGCTCGCCGCCACGCGACGCAATTGGATCGGGCGCCGGTACCCCGGCTCCAGCTTGTCGGTCATGATCCGCTCCCGCAAAAACAGAAACGGGCCGGACAGCGTCATCGCCCCGGCCCGATCAAACGCCAATGCACGCGGGCCGGCAGCGCCATGCCGCGTACCGACCCGCTCGCTGCAAATCCGGCAATGCGGAAGCTGGCCGCTCCCGCCCGACTCGCAATTCCTCAGCGTTCCTGTTTTGTACCTGAACAGCGTTGCGATGTCAAGCGTTATTTACCCATTTGGTTCGTTTTCAGTGATGCGCGTGGTTTGCCGGAGCCCCTTCCGGCCCCGGCCCGAAGGCAGACCGACGTTCTAGCTGCCGGGATTCGCTCGCTTGACCTTAACCGTCACCCCGGCCTTGTGCCGGGGTCCACCGGGAGGTGAGGGTTGGAAACGAGGTTCCAGCGCAGCAGGCGAGGCCGAGTGGACCCCGGCACAAGGCCGGGGTGACGGCTGGAGTTCGGATGGACGAAGGCCCGGGCTCCCGAACGCCCGTCCGGACTTAGCCCGCGCGCAGGCTCGCCCAGGCCGCGACCTCGTCATCGCGTTGGCGAGTGACGGTCAGCTCATCGAGCACGCCGGTCGCCGGGTCGATTTCGATCTGCGCATCCCATTCGAACGTCGCATTGCCCGCGATCGTCACAGCGTCGCCGCCCTCGGGCCCTTCGGCACGGGTGCGCACGCGGCCGCCGGGGTTGTGCACCGTAATCCACTGGCCGAACGGGATGCGGCCGGTCAGCCCTGCGACATGCGTCGCCGCGCCCATCGCGGTACCGCATGCATTGGTCAGACCGACCCCGCGCTCATAGGTGTGGACGTACAGGCCGTCCGGCCGCAGCTCGACAAAGCTCACATTGGCGCGGTCGGCCAGCAGCGCCGGACTGGCCTCGCACCAGTCGCCAAGCGCAGTCAGCTCGGCAATATCGACCTGATCGACAAAGGTAATCAGGTGCGGGTTGGGCATCGCCACCGCCGTGAAGGCGCGCGCGCTCGGCAGGCCGGGTATCCGCGCCGCGATCGCCGGGGCGGGAAGGTTGATTCCCGCCGCGCGCGGATCGGTCGATGCCGGACCCACCGTGGTCCGGACGGTGTAGACCCCGAGCGCCAGCTCCGGATCGTGTGCGACCTGTGCGTCGCTGGTCTTCAATCGCACCGTCGCCGCCTCGATCCCCAGCGCCTCGAACCCCGCGCGCGCGGTGCAGCGCAGGCCATTGAGACAGGTTTCGGGGATCGATCCGTCCGCGTTGACCACCATCTGCGCGAACGCCGCGCCGTCGCCGGCTTCGCCCAGCAACAACAGCCCGTCGGCGCCGACCGGCCCGGCGCGATCGCACAGGGTGCGCGCGATGCGTCCCCACTCGGCATCGGAAAGGCTCAGCGCGCGCGCGTCGAACAGGGCGAAGTCGTTCCCCGATCCGTGGCATTTGGTGAAGGTCAGCCGCATGCCGCGACTCTAGGCGGGCCGGCGCGGCGTGCAACCGCAGATCGGCTTGGCCCACGCAAAGCCGGGCTGGCGCGGCGGCGGTTCTGCTGCAACAAGGGTGCGCGATGGAGGGCATCCTTTTCCTCGCCGTTGTGGTCCTCGGCATCGTCGCCGCCACGCAGGCCCAGCGATTGAAGCAGCTCGCCCGCCGGCTCGACCGGCTCGAGCGCGGGCAGGCGTTGGCGGACCCCGTCGCCGAACCCGCGCCCCCGCCGCGGGCCGTTGCCGAACGCGCTCCGCGGCCGGTCGAACCCGCCCCACCACCGGTCGAGCCGCCGCCCGCTCCGGAACCCGAGCCACGCCCCGGCCTCGAATCGCTGATCGGCGCGCGCCTGCCGGTGTGGGTCGGCGCGATCGCACTGGTCGCCGCGGGTTTCTTCCTCGTCCGCTATTCGATCGAGATCGGCCTGTTCGGCCCCGCCGTCCGCACCGTCCTGGCCGCGCTGTTCGCCGCATTGCTGGTCGCAGGCAGCGAAGCTGCGCGCCGCCTTCCTGCAACGCGGGAGGATCCGCGCATCGCACAGGCGCTCGCCGGCGCCGGTATCGCCAGCGCCTATGGCACGCTCTACATCGCGTCGGCACTCTACCATCTGATCGCGCCGCTCCCCGCCTTCGTGCTGATGATCGCCGTCACGGGTCTCGGCCTTGCGCTCGCGCTGCGCAACGGACCGCCGACCGCGGTGCTGGCCTTCGCCGGCGGGTTTATTGCGCCGCTGGTCGCGGGCTATGACGCCGCGGGGATCGGTCCGCTGCTCATCTATCTCGCGCTGTTCACCGCCGCGCTGTTCGGCCTTGCAATGCATCGCGGCTGGGCCTGGCTCGCGATCGCCGCCACCGCGGCGGCGTTCGCCTGGGTCAATTTCCTGCTGTTCGTGCTGGGCGCCGTCGAGCTCACCGCGCCCGCGGCCTTTGTCGTGCTGCTGGCGATCGGCGCCAGCCTCGCCTTCCCGCGCGCCGGAGTCGTCGCGGCTTGGCTCCGCCTCGCGCCGCTGGTCGCGGGGCTCGTCCAGCTCCTCGCCTTCGCCCCCGCACTCGATTTCTCCGGAATCGTCTGGGCGCTCTATCTCACGCTCGCTGCGGCGACACTGGTGCTCGCCTGGCGCGACGCCGCCTATCTTCCGGGCGCACTCGCGGCACTTGCCCTCACCATCCTTCTCCTCGCCATCGGCCTCGCTGCGCCCGAGCCGGACGTCAGCAGAGCCGCCGCAGTCGTCGCGGCATTGCTCTTCGCCGCGCCCGGCCTGTTGCTGCTCCACCGAGCCCGTGCCTGGGCGATCCTCGCACTGGGCGGTATCGCCGGCCCGCTGCTGCTCGCCAATCTTGTGGACGGGGACCATCTTACCGACTGGCTATGGGCTGCGCTCGAGCTGGCCGCCGCCGCCCTTGCCGGCTGGACAAGCTGGCGCCGCCGCAATGAAGCCGGTCAGCGCGACCCCGGTCTGGTCGGTGGTGCAATCCTCGCGGCGATCCTCGCCGGCACCGCACTCGGACAGCTCACCGGCGCCGATTGGGTCGCGATCCCCTTTGCGATCATCGCACTCGCGCTCGGCTGGTGGGCACGCCGCACTGGCGACGCCCAGTTGCGCCTGCTCCCCGCGATCGCGCTCGCCGTGATCCTGATCGCAGCGGTCGAGCCGCTCACCCACTATTTGGCGTTGATCGCCGATTCGGCCAGCGGCGCGCATCTGCCCTATCTCCAGCTCCCCGGCCTCGCCGAAGCCTTCCGCCATTTGCTGCCCGCGCTCGCCGCTGCCGCACTGCTCCTCATCGACCGCGAACAGTTCGGCCGCCTTCGGTCCGGGGTCCTCGCAGGCGCGATCGCTCTCGGCCTGATGCTTCTCTACCATCTCGCCAAGCTCCCCCTCGCCATCGCCGGGGAGGCCCGGTTCGTCGGATGGGGCTTCGCCGAGCGTGCGTTCATTACCCAGGCGCTGCTCGCTGCCGGCTGGATCGGCATCCGGCGCAGCCCCTTCCCCGCGCTCGGCCTCTGCCTGTTCGGCCTCGGCCTGATCCGTATCATCTGGTTCGATCTGCTGCTGCTCAACCCGATCCTGGTCGCGCAACAGACGGGCGGCATCCCGCTCCTCAATCTGGCCGTACTTCACCTCGCACTGGCCGCAGGCTGGATCTGGACCTTTAAGCCCGACCGCATCTGGCGCCTGATCGGGATCGGCTTCACCTTCGCCGCGATTGCCGTCGTGGTACGCCAGGCATCGCATGGTACCCTCCTCACCGGCCCCGTCACGACAGGCGAGAATTACGGCTATTCCGCCGCCTTCCTGCTGCTCGCGCTCGCCTGGCTGGCGCTGGGCATCCGCAGCGGCGCGCGCGATCTGCGCCTCGCCGGCCTCACCCTTCTCACCGCGGTCACGCTCAAGGTCTTCCTGATCGACGCCGCGGCGCTCGACCGATTGCTGCGGATTCTCTCGTTCCTCGGCCTTGGTGTCGCCCTGATCGGCATCGGCTGGGCCTATAGCCGCTTCCTCGGAACCACGCTCCAGCCCCCCTCAGC
>CAZBYE010000139.1:0-8490 GCA_964496045.1 uncultured Stakelama sp. | reverse complement strand
TCTATGTCGCGATCGGCATCTCAGGCGCGATCCAGCACCTTGCCGGCATGAAGGATTCGAAGACCATCATCGCCATCAACAAGGACGAAGACGCCCCGATCTTCCAGGTCGCGGACCTCGGCCTTGTCGGCGATCTGTTCAAGATCGTTCCGGAACTGACCGAGAAGCTCTGAACATCGAAGGGGCGGCTCCGGCCGCCCCTTTTATTTCTGGACGCGCGTCCAGATCTGCGATTTGCAGCCGACGCGTCCCAGCAGACAGCCCTTGCCTTCGATCCGGTTGGGATCGAGCACGCTGACCGTCCCCGAGAACGTCTTGTTGATGTCGGGCACGAATACCCGCCCGCGCCACACGCCGGGCTTTTCCTGAACGAAATCGCGGAACAGCGTTGATCCGATGAGCTTCGCGGTGCCGCCGCGCGCGGCGTCCGCCTTGGCCTTGTCATTCGCCCATACCACGACGCCGCACATGCGGTTGCCGCAGGGCTGGGCACGGACATGGACGCTGTTGGACGGATTGCGCCACACGCCAAACGACTGGTCGCGCGCGAATGCTGGGCCAGCGACCAGGCTGAGGGCGATCAGGGTGCCGATCAAACGCATGACGTTGCTACTCCGCCGTCTCGACTGGCGGTGATGCTAGGTGAATGCGAGGACGCGGGCAAACCGCGGGTTGCGAAAAAGAGTAAGGCCCGTCGCTTTCGCGGCGGGCCTCCCTGGACGATCCGTTCCGCATGGGTCCGGGTCGTCAACATGCTCTTTCTCATCGATCAAGCAGGGGTAACAACGCAGCCCGGCGGCGATTGGTTCCACCGCCGCGAAGATCTTTCACACCAGCACGAAGCGCGCCGATGCGATGACCCTGCCCGTCGGTGCGGAGCGCCGCAATGAATCAGCGGGCGCCAGCGTTACCATCACCGTCGCGCCGTCCTTGATCAGCTGCTGCGTTGTGCGTGACAGCGCGAAGCGCTCGACCCCGTCGCTGGTGATCCGGCCGAGAAGCTGGGGGGTCCCGTCCTGGGCAAGCACCCACAGGTCGACGACGCCCTGCGCTCCGTCGAAGTGCCGTATGCGTACGCGGATCGCCGACCCCACCGGATCGTAGCGGATGGCGAGATCCGGGCGCAGGTCCGGCCCCTGCATCTGTGCGATCAGCACTGGCGCTGCGCCCGGCGGCCGCGGCTGGAGACCGCCCAGCGCAAAGACGAAGATCGCCATTGCTGCCAGCGCGCCAGCGAGCGCCGCGCCCAGCCCGATGGCTGTGGTGCGCGCGAGCGGCCAGCGGATATTCCGCCGCCGGGCGCGTCGCGGCGCGTCGCCCTCGCGCAGCTCGATCAGCGCGTCGATCCGCGCCCATAGTTCGGCGGGTGGATCGGTCTCGGGCAGTGCCTCCAGCATCGGCGCAAGGTGAAGTTGCCAGCCCTCGACCTCGGCGGCGAAGCTCGGGTCGGCAAGCTGCTTGCGCAGCGCAGCGGCACGCGCACTTCCCTCGACCGTGCCCAGTGCCAATGCGCGGGCCAATGCGGGTTCGCCCGACACAGCGATATCCGCTTCGGGCGCGAGCGCGGCGAGGCCATTGGCGATCCGCCGCTCGATCGTCGCGGGGTTTGCGAGTGCGGCCTGCGCGATCTCGGCATGGGTTGCACCGGTCAGCATCGCTGCGCGGATCGCAGCCTGCTCGTCGATCGGCAGCGCGCGCAGGCGATAATGGAGCAGCGTTGCGGCGGTGTCCCACGCGATCGGGGCCTCTCCGGTCAGCAGTGTCTCGTCCGACAGCAGGACTTCTGCATCAGCAAAGGCGGAGGGGCCGGGCACGCGGCGGCGCCACTCGACAGCACTGGCGCGGGCGATCGCCGAAAGCCATGCGCGCGCCTCGCCGGCTGCCGGATCGAAGCGCGGTGCGCGATCCCAGACGCGCAGATAGACGCTTTCGGTCAGCTGTGCGGCTGCCGTGGCGTCGCGGGTGATCGCCGCGACGATGCCGTGCAGGACGGGTGCGGTCGCATCGTACAGTGCCGCCATCGCCTTGCGGTCACCGCGCGCGACAAGCTCCAGCAGCGCGGCGAGGTCCGGCGCGTCCGCGTCGCTCCGCTTCACGCGATGTCCTGCTGCGCGGTGGTGCCGGTAAGGTCAGCATCATCCGACGCGTCGTTTTTCCACGGACTCGCAAAGCGCAGGATCAGGAAACCGGCGACTGCCGACAGCACCGATCCGGCGAGCACGCCGATCTTCACCTCGTCGATCAGCTCGGGGCTGTCGGGGAAGGCGAGGCCGCCGATGAACAGGCTCATCGTAAAGCCGATCCCGCACAGCATCGCGACGCCATAAATCTGGGTCCAGGTCGCCCGGCTGGGCGGGGTGGCAAATCCGGTCCTGGCTGCGATCCACACGCTGCCGAAGATCCCGGCCTGCTTGCCGATGAACAGGCCCGCGGCGATGCCAAGCGGCAATGGCGCGAGCAGGATCGCGGGCGACATCCCGGCCAGGCTCACCCCGGCATTGGCAAAGCCGAACAGCGGCACGATCACGAACGCGACCCAAGGGGCGAGCGCATGTTCGAGGATGTGCAGCGGCGAATCCGCCGCATCGGGCGTGCCCGGAGACGCCTTTATCGGAATCATCATCGCGGTCAGCACGCCCGCGACGGTGGCGTGCACACCCGAAAGGAATACGAAATACCAGAGTGCGGCACCCAGGAGCAGATAGGGCCACAGCTTCGTCACCCCGCTGCGGTTGAGGACGTGCATCACAACCAGCACAAGCGCGCCCGCCGCCAGCGCGAGCGAACCGAGGCTCTTGGTATAGGCGAGCGCGATGATCGCGACCGCGCCCATGTCATCGACGATCGCGACGGTCGTGAGGAACAGCTTGAGCGAAGTCGGTGCGCGCTTGCCGAGCAGGGCCAGCACCCCGATCGCAAAGGCGATGTCGGTTGCCGCCGGGATTGCCCAGCCCGGCGCCAGCGGTCCCCCGCCGGTGATGCCGAGATAGACCAGTGCCGGAACAAGCATTCCTGCTGCGGCCGCCACTACAGGCAGCCGCCGGTCCTCCCAGCTGGCCAGCTGGCCGTCGACGAACTCGCGCTTGATCTCGAGCCCGACGAGCAGGAAGAACACCGCCATCAGCGCATCGTTGATCCACAGATGCACCGTCATCGGCCCGTATTTGGGGCTGATGACGGGTCCGGTCTCCCAGTGGAGCAGGTGGAAATAGTCTGCCGACAGGCCGGGCAGATTGGCCACCAGCATCGCCAGCGCCGCCGCTGCGATCAGCAGAATGCCGCCCGCCGCCTCGCTCTTCATGAAGGCGCGCAGTGCCGAAGGGGCAGTGCGTCTTGCTGGTCCCGCCATGTCGCTCCCCAAATCCGTGAACCCCTGCCTAACCGCTGGAACCCCGGGGGCAAAGTCCCTAACCTCCGCTTATGGCCAGCACCGCACGCCCGCGCCGCAATCCCTTGTCGCTCTGGTGGCGGGGTACCGTCGTCGCTTCGGTCGATCACGCCGGGGTACTCGAAAAGGTCCGCGGCGAGGCGGCGTGGAACGGCCGCTACGTCTTCATGGTGCTGATGTCGGCCGGGATCGCGGTGCTCGGCCTGCTGCTCTCTTCGCCTGCGGTGGTGATCGGCGCGATGCTGATCTCGCCCCTGATGGGACCGATCATCGGCCTCGGCTTCGGCCTCGCGACCTTTGACGGGGACGAGATCCGCCGCTCGGGCATGGCGCTGGCGCTGGGCACGGTGATTGCGGTTGGCTTCACCGCGCTGCTGGTACTGCTCTCGCCGCTCCAGAATGTGACGTCGGAAATCGCCGCACGCACCCGGCCCAATCTGTTCGATCTGCTCGTCGCGCTCTTCTCCGCGCTTGCCGGTGCCTATGCGATGATCCGCGGGCGCGAGGGCACCGTGGTCGGCGTCGCCATCGCCACCGCGCTGATGCCGCCGCTCGCGGTGGTCGGCTTTGGCCTCGCCACCTGGAACGGCACGGTGTTTGGCGGCGCGCTGCTGCTGTTCCTCACCAACCTCATCACCATCGCGGTGTCGGCGGCGGTGATCGCGCGCCTCTATGGCTTCGGCTCGTCGCTCTCGCCCAAGCAGACGATGCTGCAGACGGTGCTGGTGATCGCCGCATTGGTCGCCTTCGCGATCCCGCTCGGGCTGGCGCTGCGCCAGATCGCGTGGGAGGCCACCGCCTCGCGCCAGGCACGTGAGGTGATCGTCGGCCAGTTCGAGGCCGGCACGCGCCTCGCGCAGCTCGAGCTCGATTACGCGCATGCGCCACTCCGCGTCAGCGCGACGGTGCTGACGCGGCAATTGCGTCCGGATGCCGGGCGCACGGCAGCGGTGACGCTGGAACGGTTGTTCGGGCGCGAGGTGGATGTGGCGCTCGAACAGGTCCGCGTCGGTACAGGCGCGCAGGCAGAGGCCGCGCAGGTTGCCGCTGCGCAGATTTCACGCGTCGCGGCGGCGGATGCGGCGGTGGAACGGACCGCCGAACAGCTCGCGCTGGTGGCGGGGGTTGCGCCCGACGCGGTGCTGATCGATCGCGATGCCCGGCGCGCGGTGGTCACCGCCGCGCCGCTGCCCGGCGCTGGCATCGGGGTCTACCGCACGCTCGAAGCGCGCGTCGCCGCAAGCGCATCCGACTGGACGATCGCGTTGACTCCGCCCGCTGCGGCGCTGCCCGATGTCGCGCTGCGTGAGGGCAAGCCCGATCCCGATGCGCTCGCGACCGCGATCTGGGGTGCGCAGCGGCTCAATCTGCCGATCGGCGTGTCCGGCCCCGGCGCCGCCACAGTGGTCGAGGCGCTGACCGCCGCCGGAGTCCGCGCCAGCATTGTTGCCGGCAGCGGATCGGGCAATGCCGCCCGGCTGCGTTGGCTCGCGCCAACGGTCGAATAAGCGTCAGCCCGCCTTCGCCAGCGCGTCCGCGATCAGCTTGCGGCTGTTCTCGATGCCATAGAGCGCGATGAAGCTGCCCATGCGCGGCCCCTGCGAGCTGCCCAGCAGCGTCTCGTACAGCGCCTTGAACCAGTCGCGCAGCTCGGCGAAGTCGCCCGTCTTGCCGATCTCGTAGACGATGTTCTGGATATCCTCGGCGCTGGCGTCGGCGGGCAAGGCGGCGAGATCGGCGTCGAGCCGCCGGAGCGCCGCCACCTCGATCCCTTCGGGCGCGCGGCGGTTGAGCGTCGGCGCGATGAAGTCGCGGCCATAGGCCAGCGCATAGCCGATCAGCGCGTCGAGCGCCGGGTGCTTCTCCGGCGTCGCATCGGGGACGTAATTGGCGAGATAGCCCCAGACCTGCTCCTTGCTCGCTTCGCCCATCACCCCGACGAGGTTGAGGAGCAGGCCGAAGGTCACCGGCAGCGCCTCTTCGGGCACCGCGCCATTGTGGACGTGGTGGACCGGGTTGCCGAGCTTCTGCTCGACCGGCTGGTTCGGATAATTGCCGCGGAACTGCCAGTAATCGTCCACCGCGCGCGGGATCACGCCCATGTGCAGCGCCTTGGCCTTTTTGGGCTCGCGATAAATGTAGAAGGCGAGGCTTTCGTCGGGGCCATAGGTCAGCCACTGGTCGAGGCTGAGGCCATTGCCCTTGGACTTGGAGATCTTCTCGCCCTTTTCGTCGAGGAACATCTCATAGTTGAAGCCTTCGGGCGGGCGGCCGCCCATCACGCGCGCGATCTTGCTCGACTGGATCACCGAATCGATCAGATCCTTGCCCGCCATCTCGTAATCGACGCCGAGTGCGACCCAGCGCATCGCCCAGTCGACCTTCCATTGCAGCTTGGCCTTGCCGCCGAGGATCGTCTGCTCGATCCGCTCGCCTTCATCCTCGAACGCGATCATGCCGGTTTCGGGGTCGAGAACCTCGACCGGCACCTGCAGCACGATGCCGCTCTTGGGGCTGATCGGCAGCACCGGCGAATAGGTCGCCTGACGCTCGGCGCGCAGCGTCGGCAGCATCACATCCATGATGCCCTGGTAGCTGCGCAGGACCAGCTTGAGCGCGTCGTCGAAATTGCCGCCGGTATAATAGTCGGTCGACGAGACGAACTCATAGTCGAAGCCGAAGCGGTCGAGGAATTCGCGCAGCTTCGCGTTGTTGTGATGCGCGAAGCTCTCATATTTCTCGAACGGGTCGGGCACCTGCGTCAGCGGCTTGCCCAGATACTGCGCCAGCATCTCCTTGTTCGGGACATTGTCCGGCACCTTGCGCAGCCCGTCCATGTCGTCGCTGAACGCGATCAGGCGCGTGGGGGTGTCCGACAGCGTCTCGAACGCGCGCCGCACCATCGTCGTGCGCAGCACTTCGTTGAACGTGCCGATATGCGGCAGGCCCGAGGGACCATAGCCGGTCTCGAACAGCACCGGGGCTCCGTCCGGCTTTCCATCCGGATAGCGTTTCAGCAGCTTGCGTGCTTCCTCATAGGGCCAGGCCTTGGAAGTGAGAGCAGCGTCACGGAATGCGGAGTCGGTCATGGCAAGCGCGGTGCGCGATACGGCCCTGTTTTGCAAGGCTGGGCGCCCCGAAATCAGGGTAGCGTGCGGAAGAGGCTGGTCTTTACCCGCCGTTGTTGATAATCGCTCGCATTATGAGTCTTCCCCTGGCGCGTGCGGCGCGCAATGTACCTGCGACGGTTGCGTCGATTGACTGGAATTCGCTTGACCCGTCGGAGGCACGCCGCCTGCGCGAATTCGGTCTGGACGAGGGGGTCGAGGTCGAGCTGGTCAAGGCGACCGGCTGGCTGGGTGGTCCTGCTGCTGTGCGGATCGGGCGGATGACAGTGGCGCTGCGGCGGCATGTCGCCGAGGCGATTCAGGTCGCGGTGCCCGCGAAATGAACCAGTCCCCGCTCGTCGCACTTGTCGGCAATCCCAATGCCGGCAAGACCGCCCTGTTCAACGCGCTCACCGGCGCGCGGCAGAAAGTTGGCAACTATCCCGGCGTTACGGTCGAGCGTCATGCCGGGCGCATGGCGCTCGATGACGGGCGCCCGGTCGAACTGGTCGATCTGCCTGGCACCTACAGCCTCGATCCATCCAGCCCCGACGAAGCGGTCACCCGCGACGTCGTGCTCGGCAAGCAGGGCGGTGAAAGGCTGCCCGACGCGCTGATCGTCGTTGCGGACGCCAGCAACATCGAGAATCACCTGCGCTTCGTGCTTCAGCTGCGTCAGCTTGGCCGGCCGATGGTGGTCGCGCTCAACATGATCGACATGGCGGCGCGTGACGGTCTGACGATCGACACCGATAAGCTCTCGGCCGAACTCGGCGTCCCCGTGGTCAGCACCGTCGCGGTGCGCAAGCGCGGGCTTGAGGATCTGCGCGCCGCGCTCGGCGGCGTGCTGGGTGGCGCCCGGCCGGCACCGCCCGAAGCGCCGGACGCGGACATCACCCATTTCCAGCGTGAAGCGCGCCGCGTCGCAAAGGTCGCGATCACCGATCAGCCACGTGGCCGCGCCTTCACCCGCGCCGTCGACAGCGTGGTGCTGCATCCGATCGCCGGCCCGGTCATCCTCGCCACGATCATGCTCGTCATGTTTCAGGCGGTGTTCGCCTGGTCCGAAACCCCGATCGGCTGGATCGAGGGCTTCCAGGGCTGGCTGGGCGAAACCGCGGCGGCGACCCTGCCCGAAAGCTTCCTGCGCGACCTGCTGATCGAAGGGATCATCAACGGCGTCGGATCGGTGGTGGTGTTCCTGCCCCAGATCGTGATTCTGTTCCTCTTCATTCTGATCCTCGAAGCGTCGGGCTATATGGTCCGCGCGGCGCTGCTGATGGACCGGCTGATGTCCAGCGTCGGCCTGTCGGGCCGGGCGTTCATTCCGCTGCTGTCCTCCTTTGCCTGCGCGATTCCCGGTATCATGTCGGCGCGCTCGATCGACGACCCCAAAGAGCGGCTGACCACGATCCTGATCGCGCCGCTGATGACCTGTTCGGCGCGGCTTCCGGTCTATGCCGTCATCATCGGCGCGTTCATTCCCGCGACCAAGGTCGGCTGGGGGATCGGATTGCAGGGGCTGGTGCTGTTCGGCCTTTATGTGTTCGGCATCGTCGGCGCGATCGCCGCCGCCTTCGTGCTGCGCCGCACCGCGACCAAGGGCAAGAGCAGCGGTTTCATGATGGAGCTGCCGCGCTATCAGCTCCCCGCACTCCGCGATCTGTGGATCGGCCTGTGGCAGCGCGCCTGGCTGTTCCTGCGCCGCGCGGGCACGATCATCATGGGCGTCACCGTCGCCTTGTGGCTGCTCGCATCCTATCCGGTCGCGCCCGAAGGCGTGAAGCAGAGCGAATATTCGGTCGCGGGCCGCATCGCCTCGGGGCTCGAGGTCGTGCTGAGGCCGATCGGCTTCAATCATGAGATGAGCCTCGCGGTGATCCCGGCGATGGCGGCGCGCGAAGTCGCCGTGTCGGCGCTCCAGACGGTCTATTCGATCGATGCCGAGGCGGATGCGGAGGGCGAGGCGCGCGGTACCCAGCTCGCGGCGCGCTG
>CAZBYE010000138.1:0-8576 GCA_964496045.1 uncultured Stakelama sp. | reverse complement strand
GCGACGAGGACGGCTATTACTGGATCACCGGCCGCGTCGACGACGTGATCAACGTCTCCGGCCATCGCATGGGCACCGCCGAGGTCGAGAGCGCGCTGGTGCTTCACCCCAAGGTCGCCGAGGCCGCGGTCGTCGGCATGCCGCACGATGTGAAGGGGCAGGGCATCTACGCCTATGTCACGCTCAACGCCGGCTGCACCGCCGACGATGGCTTGCGCGCCGAGCTGGTGAAGTGGGTCCGCACCGAGATCGGCCCGATCGCCACCCCCGACGCGCTCCAGTTCGCGCCCGGCCTGCCCAAGACCCGCTCGGGCAAGATCATGCGCCGCATCCTGCGCAAGATCGCCGAGGGCGACACCTCATCGCTCGGTGACACCTCCACCCTCGCCGACCCGTCAGTGGTCGACGATCTCGTCGCCAATCGCGTGGGGTGACCCTTCGCGTCGCCGAAAGGGATATCACCCGGCTTGCGTAAGAATATCCAGCTTTTCTGAGACACGCTGACCATATGCGGTCTACGGCGATCCAGATGTTAGATTCCTGTCGGGTGCGCCAAATCTCTATCTGATTTCTTTTCCAAGGCCGCGAAGGATTTCGGCGGCAGAAACCTCTATGCAATACGGGGGCGCGCGGCGTCCGGATTTGGGTAGGGAGCCGATCCAACGGCCAAGGGGTTCGAAGTCGAGCGGCGGGTCCGTATCGCGACGTGGGTGGCCAGGCAGGTCATGCCCCACGAAGCCGCCGTGCGCCTGTGGCTCGCGCGATCAAGGGCGGCGCCCGATGATATCGATGAGCTGATTCAGGAAGCCTATTGCCGGCTCGCGATGCTCGACAGCGTCGATCATATCGGCCGGCCCGATGCCTATTTCTTCTCGATCGTTCGCAACCTCTATGTGCGCCGCCTCAAGCGGGCGCGGGTGGTCCCGATCGAAACGATCGCGGCGATCGAAAGTCATTCGGCGGACGATGCGCCGTCGCCCGAACGCGAGGCAGGCGGACGCCTTGAAGTCGAGCGGGTGCTTGGGCTGATCGCGCGCCTGCCGGAGCGTTGCCGGCAGATTGTGCAGATGCGGCGGATTGAGGGGTTGTCGCAGAAGGAGATCGCGGCGCGCCTCGGCGTGACCGAGAAAGTGGTGGAGAAACAGGTTTGGCAGGGCGTCAAAGCAATCCAGGCATCGTGGCAGGCCGCCGACGCGGAGGCCGAAGCGCGCATGGACCAGATTGAAAAGACGAGGACGTCGAGGTGAGGCAAATGACCCCCGGCATGTCGGACGAGGCGGCGCGCTGGACCGCCCGCATGGATGCGGGCGACTGGTCCGCGCACGACGAGTCCGAGCTTCAGACCTGGCTCGCGTCGCATCCGATGCACAGCGGCGCGCTGCTGCAGGCGCAGGCCGCCTGGATTTCGACCGATCTGACGGTGGTCGAAGAGGCGCGCCCGGCGCCGGCCAAAGTGTCGCGCCGCGGGATCGTCACCTTCGGCGGCGGCCTGATCGCGGCGTCGCTCGTCGGCGGTCTGCTCTGGCGAAGCAGCTCGCTACATTATGCGACAGGCGTCGGTGAAATCCGGCGTGTCCCGCTTGCGGACGGCTCGGTCGCCGCGATCAACACCGCGAGTAAAATCGAAATCCGGGTCGATGCGAAGCAGCGGAACGTCAAGCTCGAGGCCGGTGAAGCCTGGTTTCAGGTCGCGAAGGACAAGCAGCGACCGTTCGTCGTCGATGCGGGCCGGGTGCGGGTGCGCGCGGTCGGCACCGCCTTCGCGGTGCGCCTGCGCAGCAACGGCGCGCAGGTATTCGTGACCGAAGGCGTGGTCGAGGCATGGGTCGAGGGGGCAGAGGGGCATCGCGTCCGGATCGCCGCCGGCGGCAAGGCATTCGTTTCGAATGACGCGGCGATCAACATCGCCGCGACGGAGCCGTCAGCGGTGGATCGCTCGCTCGCCTGGCGTGCCGGCAAGATCGACCTCGACGGCAACCGGCTCGACTTCGCGGTCGGCGAATTCAACCGCTACAACGCGCGCAAGCTGATCATTGCCGATCCGGCGCTCGCCGGCGAAGAGTTTGACGGTATCTTCCGCGTCGATGACCCTGAGGGGTTCGCGATCGCGGTGCGGGACAGCCTCGGGGTGCCGGTCGATACCGGGCACCCGGACGGCATTCGGATCGGCAAGCGGGCGAACTAAAGAACAAAAATAGTAACGCCGGCGAAGGATTCTTCCTGACCCGGTCTCTTGGTGATGCGTGAGCGGGCAGCAAGCCCGACACCAGGGGGAGGAAGACAGGATGAGCGTATATTCGCGCAACGCCTTCATGGCGGGGACTGCAATCATCTGCGTGATGGCGACGCCCGCGCAGGCGCAGGAAAAGCGCTTCGACATTCCCGCGCAGTCGGTTCGCTCAGCAATCGTTGCGCTCGGGCGTCAGGCCGACGTCCAGATTATCGCGTCGCGCAGCGTCACCAGCGGCAAGCATGCCAACGCGGTCAAGGGTGCGATGTCGGTCGAACAGGCGCTCGCGCGGATGTTGCAGGGCACCGGTCTGGTGGCGCGCCGGTCGAGCGGGCAGACCTTTGTGGTCACACGTGAACCGCGCCAGTCGGCCCCGGCGGAGACGAGCCGGGCCGAGCCGCGCGCGGATGACGAGCGTTCCGCGGTTCCCGACGCCGGGTCTCAGGCCTCGGCAGAGCCCCAGGCCGGCGAAGTCATCGTGACCGGCTCGCGTATCCGCCGCCAGTCCTTCGACACGGCCTCGCCCGTAACCGCGCTGGAAGGTGAGGAGATCGCTGAGTCGGGGCGGTCGGAACTGAGCGAGGTCATCGCCGAACTGCCTTCGGTCAGCTCGACGCTGAACGATCGGCGCAACAGCGGCGACGTCCAGAATGACGGCGTCAGCTCGGTCCAGCTGCGCAGCCTGAGCGACAACCGCACCTTGGTGCTGGTCGATGGCCGCCGCACCGTGTCGAACAGCGCGAACGGAAACCGCGTCAGCCTCAGCACGATTCCGAACGGATTTGTGAGCCGCGTCGACATCATCACCGGCGGTACGTCGTCGGTCTACGGATCGGACGCCATCGCCGGGGTGGTCAACATCATCACCGAATCAAAAAGGACCGGCTTGCGCCTTGGCGCGCGCACCGAATTCACCGATGCCGGTGGCGGGCGCGAGCATGAGTTCGAGGGCAGCTTCGGCACCAAATTCGCCGACGGGCGCGGCTATTTCCTGATCAGCGGTTCCTATGACCGACAGGACCCGATCCGCGCGAACCAGCGCGCCTTCGCGCTGACGCAATGGGAATATGACTGGGATCCCGCGCTCGGCGGCATCAATGAATATGAAACGCTGTACAACGATGCCACCGGCATCCCGACCAGCGGCGATCAGCCGATCGGCACCTTTCCGCCCAACAAACCGGCCGATCTGTCCAGCTCGATCCCCGGCGGTGTCTTCTACGGCTCCAGCAGCGCGCGCGACCGATTCTATCGCGGCGGAGCGCTCGTCCCGCTCGGCCCCGACGTTCAGACCGGCGCGGTCGTCAATGTCGGCACCAGCGACGCCGGCAACACCGGCTATTTCCTCCCCAACCGCGACGGTTTCAGCACGCGTAACGCGCGCTGGATCAGCGGCAAGCGCGAACGCTATCTCGGTGCGGCAAAGGTCGATTTCGAGGTATCGGACAAGACGAGCCTGTTCGCTCAGGTCCAGTATTCCAAGGTCAAGACGCTCAACTTCCGCGAGCCGAGCGCAATCACCGCGGACGACACGTTTCCGGTGATCGATCGCGTCACGGGCGTGGGTAGCGAAGTCACACTCGGCCGCATTCCATGCCAGCGCGCGACCGGGACCGGGTCGGGGCCGTGCAATCCCTATGTACCCGCCGAAATCCGGGCTGACGTCACCACCGGCGCCACCAACCGGGGCGTCTATTTCACCCGTCGTCTGGTCGAGCTTGGGCCGCAGGCGACCTATAACGACCGCGAGACCGTGCGCAGCTGGTTCGGCGCGCGCGGCGACGCGTGGGGCAGCTGGAAGTGGGAGACGAGCTTTGCCTATGGCCAGTTCGTTCAGGATCAGGTGCGTGCGGGCGAGATCAACGGCCTGCGGCTGAGGCAGGCGCTCGACGCGACGACGGTGAACGGCCAGATCGTCTGCCGCGACAGCTCCAACGGCTGTGTCCCGATCAACATCTTCGGCGAGGGATCGATCACGCCCGAGGCCGCGGCGTTCATCAAGGCTGATCTGCATCAGCGTGCGACGCTGAAGCAGCATAGCTTCAGCGGCTTTCTGACCGGCGACCTGTTCGATCTGCCTGCAGGGCCGGTCGGCGCAGCGTTCGGCATCGAATACCGCAAGGACAGCCAGAAGATCGAGGGCGACGATTATTCGCGCTTCGGCGGCACCTCGGGCCCGCCCGTGCCCAATTTCGGCGGATCGATTTCGGTGTTCGAGGGCTATGCCGAGTTCAACGCCCCGCTGGTGAAGGACAAGCCCGGCTTCGAGCTGCTCAGCGTCGACGGCTCGGCGCGTGTCGGCAGCTATGACATCAAGAATGTCGGGAACGTGTTCAGCTTTCGCGGCGGGGTTCAGTACGCGCCGGTCAGGGATATCCGCTTCCGCGTGAGCTATGCCCGCGCCCAGCGTGCGCCCGACCTCACCGAACTCTTCTCACCGCCGCGCGGCGACTTCGACGATGTCAGCGACATCTGCGACGGCGTGACCCCGACCACGGCGGGACGCATCGCGGCGAACTGCCGGGCCAATCCCGGTATCCAGGCGCTGTTCGCGTCACAGCTGGCAAATGGCGTCCCGCAGCTGTTCGATCAGTCAGGAACCTCGATCTACAGCCCCAATGCCGGCAATCTGGAGCTGAAGGAGGAAACCGCCAACACCTTCACCGTCGGTACGGTGATCACGCCGACTTTCCTGCGCAGGTTCACGCTGTCGGTCGATTATTATGACATCCGGATCAAGGATGCGATCACCGCCTATGGCAACCAGGACATCCTGTCCCAATGCTATAACAGCGATCTGCCGACTTCGGCCAACCCGTTCTGCGGCGATGTCACGCGGAACCCGAACAACGGGCAGCTCTCGGGGATCACGCAGCGTGAGTTCAACCTCGCCGGATTCAGGACTGCGGGTCTCGATGTCGCTGCCGAATATCGCTTCGATCTGAAGGATATCGGCATCCCCGGACGGTGGAGCGTCCGGTATGACGCGACGCATCTGCTCAAATATGAAACCAGCTTTGTGGGCCTCACCGGTCTGGTCAAGACCGACGAGCGCGGCGAGCTGGTTTCGGGGACGTTCAAATATCGTGCGCGCGGATCGCTGTCGTGGCGGTCCGATGATCTGACGTTGCGCTGGACCGCCATCTATTACGGCAAGATCTATGACAGCCTGACGCGGCTCAACGAATACCGCACTTTCAAGGCGGCCAACCCCAATGCGGAATTTCCGCTGTTCCTGAACATCCCGGCGGTGTGGCAGCACAATGTCTATGCGAGCTACAACCTCAAGATGAGCGGTACGAGCATGCGGCTCTATGGCGGGATCACCAACGTCTTCGACAAGACCAGTCCGCTGCTGCCGGCCGGCGATGTGCTGAGCGGTAGCACCAACAACTACAACCCGACCTACGACGTAGCCGGACGCCGCTTCTATTTTGGCGCCACGCTGAACTTCTGATGCCCGGCCGGGGCCGTTGCCTGCAGCGGCCCCAAGGGCGATCATCGGGTGGAACTGCAGGGATGCGCGGACGGTTTCGCGCAGCCTGTGGCCGCGCCCCATCTACGGGAATGCAAGGCTCATGACCCCGAACCTCCACCGGCTGGCAATCTCTATCCTGCCTCTGCTCGCGGCATTGCCCGCGGCTGGTCAGACGCCGCCGTCCCGACCGATGACGGCAGTCGATCTGGTCGAGCTGGCGCGCGCGACGGCGCCGCTCCCGTCCCCCGATGGCAGCGTAATCGTCTACAAGACGCGCAGCGCGAGCTGGGCGCGGAACAAGGCGACGACGCGAACCTGGCGCGTATCGGCTTCGGGGCCCGCCGAGCGTGCCCGTGACCTGAAGGGCGAAATCATCTGGGCGCCCGATGGCAAGGCGCTGGCCTTCGCGACCAAACCCGATGACGGTAAATATGCGCAGATCCACCTCGCGCCGTATGGCGGCAAGGTGCGCCAGCTCACCCGGCTGCGCAGCTCCGCGTCGGCGCTGGCATGGTCGAGTGACGGCACGCGAATCTACTTCCTCGCGGACCAGCCCGATGATCCTGCGACCGCAGCGCGGATCAAGGCGAAGGACGATATGTTCGCGTTCGAGACGCCGCGCCGGCGCACGACGCTGAACTATCTCGACATCGCGTCGGGACAGGTCGTGACGGTGGTGAGCGGCGACCTCGACGTGCGCGGTTTCAGCATCGCGGGCGAGAGCGGTACGATCCTGCTCCGGCTGGCCCCGACACGCCTGCTCGATGATCAGCCAAGGTCCGAATTGTGGATTCTGGACCCGGCGACCGGAATCCGGCGGCGGCTGACGAACAACGACTATCGTGAGGGCGATGCCCAGCTCGCGCCCGACGGCAAGACCGCGCTGTTCGTCGCCAACGCTTCGGGCGGCAAGTACGCGACGGTCAACGCGCGACTGTTCACACTCGACGCGGCGACTGGCGCGATCCGCCAGCTTGGTGAGGGGCGCGGCTGGGCGATCGAGGATGCGCTGTGGTCGGCGGATGGATCGGAGATCTACTTCACCGCGCAGGATGGCGTCCGTACCAACCTCAACGCCGTCAAGGTCGGAACCGGCGCGATCCGGCCGCTACAGGCGTGCGACTGCGTGATCTCGGCGCCCCGATTGTCCCGCGACGGACGCACATTGGCCTATCTGCGGGCGTCAGCGATTCAGCCTGCCGAAGTGATCCGGATCGACCCGACCGGTGCGAGCGCGCCGGTTCAGGTGACGGCGCTCAACGACGATATCGGCAAGCGCTTCCAGCTGCCACGGCAGGAGGCGATCCAATGGACCGGGCCGGAGGGGCAGAAGCTCGAGGGTCTTGTCACCTATCCGCTCGGCTACGCGTCGGGCCAGCGCTACCCGCTGATCGTCCAGAGCCATGGCGGCCCACGTTCGGCCGACCAGTTCAACATCTTCGCGTTCAGCCGCTTCCTGCCGCTGCTGGCGTCGCACGGCTTCGTCACGCTCAGCGTCAATTATCGCGGCGGCACCGGCTATGGCGACGCCTTCCTCCAGGGCATGAACGGCGACTATTTCCGCGTCGCCGACCGCGACGTGCTGTCGGGCGTCGACGAGCTGGTCAGGCGCGGCATCGCCGATCCGGCGAAGACCGGCGCGATGGGGTGGAGCGCGGGTGGGCATATGACCGCACGGCTCATCACCGTCACCGATCGGTTCAAGGCGGCGATCGTCGGCGCGGGCGCGGTCGACTGGACGTCGATGTACATGGGCTCGGACACGCGCTGGCAGCGCAGGGAATGGTTCGTCACGCCACCCTATGGCAGCAAGGCGCGCCGTGACCTCTATCTCAATAACTCGCCGCTCGCATCGATCGATGCCGCGAAGACGCCGACGCTGATCCTGTCGGGCGCCGAGGACAAGCGCGTTCCCCCCGCCCAGTCGGTGATGCTGTTCCGCGCGCTCAAGGACCTCGGCGTCCCCACCGAGCTCTATCTGGCGCCGCGCGAGCCGCACAATTTCAAGGAGCTGCGCCACCAGCTGTTTCAGGTGAACACCAGCATGCGCTGGCTCACCACGCATGTGACGGGCACAGCCTATGTCCCGACGGCGGCCCCGAACCCGGCGGACAAGCCCGCGGATGGCGACGACGACAGCACCGACGATCCCGCCGAGCCCGAAGAGGCATCTGAATGAGGCCGGCGCCGATGCCTGGCGACGCAACGCGGATCGAACATGACCTGCTCGGCGCGATGGAGGTGCCGGCGGACGCCTATTACGGCGTTCACACCGTACGTGCGTTGGCGAACTTCCCGATCTCCGGCGTCCCGATCCACGCCAACCGCAACCTGATCTGCGCCCTCGCCGCGATCAAGGAAGCCGCCGCCGTCACCAATATGAAGCTGGGGCTGCTCGACCCGGAACGCGCGGAGGCGATTGCCGCCGCGTGCCAGTCGGTCAGGGCCGGCGGTTTCCACGAACAGTTCGTGGTCGATGCCATTCAGGGCGGGGCGGGCACCTCAACCAACATGAACGCCAATGAGGTGATCGCCAACCTCGCGCTCGAGCTGACCGGTCGCCAGCGCGGCGACTATGCGTTCATCCACCCCAATGAACACGTCAACATGAGCCAGAGCACCAACGACGTCTATCCGACGGCGATCAAGGTCGCGGCCTGGCGCAGCGCCGAGGAGCTGCTGATCGCCATGGCGACGCTGCGCGAGGGTTTCGGGCGCAAGGCGATCGAATTCGCCGGTATCATCAAAAGGGGGCGAACCCAGCTGCAAGATGCCGTCCCGGTGACGCTGGGGCAGGAGTTCGGCACCTATGCGGTGATGATCGGCGAGGACGACCCACGGCTGATCGGGGCCCCGGAGCTGAGCGGC
>CAZBYE010000137.1:0-8594 GCA_964496045.1 uncultured Stakelama sp. | reverse complement strand
CGGCGCGGGTGCGCATCGAACCGGGGTCGGAGCCTGCATCGGGCTCGGTCAGGCCGAAGCAGCCGACCCATTCGCCGCTGGCCAGCTTCGGGAGGTACTTCCGGCGCTGCTCCTCGGTGCCATAGGCGTTGATCGGATGCATCACGAGGCTCGACTGAACGCTCATCGCCGAGCGATAGCCCGAGTCCACCATCTCGACCTCGCGGGCCACCAGGCCATAAGCGACATAGCCGAGCCCTGCGCCGCCATAGGGCTCCGGAATGGTCGGGCCGAGCAGGCCGAGCTGGCCCATCTCCGACATGATCGTGCGGTCGAAATCCTCGTCGAGGAATGCCCTGGTGACGCGCGGCAGCAGCCGCTCCTGCGCATAGGCACGCGCTGCATCGCGGACCATCCGCTCTTCGTCGGTCAGCTGCGCGTCGAGCGCAAACGGATCGGCCCAATCGAAACGGCCCATCGCGGCCATGACTTCTCTCCCTGAAATGATCTTACTGAGCGGGTGCGGCCTGGGCAGGCGCAGGCTGCGCGGCGGGTTGCTGTGCGCCCGCGGTTGGCTTCACCGGGCCGCGGATTGCCGCGGTCTCGAGCGTCTCGAGCGCGTTGCGGGTTTCGACATAGCGGCTCTCCGCCGCCATCCCGCTTTCCGCGCCCTGCGCGCCGGGCAGCCGGGCGATTTCGGCGAGCGCCGCTTCGACATGGCCCTGCCCCAGCAAGCGACGGGCACGAGCCAGCCGGGCGCGGGGATGCGGGCTCGCCGCATTGTCCTTGCGCACGATCACCAGCGTCGTCGCCTCGCGGCGCAGCCCGTCCCACCAGCTTTCGCCGGGGACCCCGGTCGAAAGCCGCGGCGCGATCTGGTCGAAGGCGAGGCGCAGGTCCTCAAGCGTCACGGGTTCGGTAGCGCCGCGGATGATGGTGGCAACGGCCCGTCCGTCATTCTCCCCGAAGCGCGTACGCAATTCAGCGGCGATCGGACCCAGCGGCTGACCGCGCTCGATCGCGCGGCGCGCGCCGAACACCAGCATCATTGCCTCGGCGCGCCCGGCATAGCCCGCTGCGGTGCGCGCGTCGGCATCGCTTGCCTGAATGCGGGTGTCGAGCGTGTCGAGCCGGGCGGCGAGCGCCTGCTCGCGCGATGCGAGCGTCGCGATATCGGTGGCGGCAGACGCGGACGGCGGTGCGGTCAGCGCGGGCCGGACGGGAGCCGGTGCCGGCGGCGGCTCGCTGTTCCACCAGCCACCAAAGCGGAAGACCGCCGCCATCACCGCGAGTCCCGCGAGGAAGGCGATCAGCCCGGCGACCAGCGCGACGGTCAATGTATTGCCGCGGGGGGGCGCCGGAACCGGCGTCTCGATCGGCGTATCGGAAATCATGGGACCGCTTATTCTCCCGATGCGGTCAGGGGTCAATCGCGAGCGCGCGCGCGGCGTCGATCAGAGCGTCATCGTCGGGCGTCGCAGCAACCGCGATCCGATCCCAGCCCGGTCCGGCGGCGATCGCTGCCTTGCGGCTGATCGCGGCGATCCGAACGGTATGGCGTGCGATGCCGTGACCGGCCAGCGCCGCGGCAAGCTGCATTCCCGCGCGGGCGGAATGGATCAGCGCAACGCTTCCTTGCAGCGTTGCGGCGGCATCGGCTGCCCATACGACCGGGTCACTCACGTAGACGGGTACGATGGCTGCGAGTGTCGGATGCTCGATTGCAGTCCGATCATGTCCCGAAAGCCATAGCAGGCGTACAAAATCCGGGGTGTCGCGCAGCAGGTCCGCGAGGTCAGTCGAACCGGTATGCTCCACGGTGAACCCGGCACTGCGCGCTGCGTCCGCCGTCGCGCTTCCGACGGCCAGAACTGGCAGGTCGAGCAGCGACGCGAGGTCCGGGCCGCCATGGCGAACCGCATTGGCGCTGGTGAATAGCAGTCCGTCGAATGCCGCCGCGTCCGGCGACATCCAGTCGAGCGGGCGCACGACGAACAGCGGCAGCGGGATCGGATCGAACCCGGCATCGCGCAGCCGCGCCGCGGTGGCGGCATTGCCCGGTTCGGGCCGCAGGATCGCGACGCGGCGGCTCAATGCCCGAACCTCAATGTCCGAACAGGGCGCGCAGGTGCGGGCTGGCGGCGGCGAGCAGGTCGTGCGCGATGGCCGCTGCCTCGTGCGCATTGCCTTCGAGCCCTGGCCGATCGAGGCGGACATGCTCGCTTCCGTCCTCGCTCAGGATTTCGGCGCGCAGCCGCAGCGCGCCGCCTTCGATTGTCGCGAGCGCTGCCACCGGCGAATGGCAGTCCGCCGACAGCGCGGCGAGCAAAGCGCGTTCGGCCAGCACGCAGCGCTCGGTCACAGGATCGCCGATCGCGGAGACCAGCATCCGGGTCGGGACATCGTCTGCGCGCACCTCGATCCCGACCGCGCCCTGCGACGGGGCGGGTAGCAGCAGGTCGAGCGGGATCGGTGCGCCGATATCGGGCCGTTCGAGCCGCTCAAGCCCCGCGGCGGCGAGCAGCGTGGCGTCGGCCTCACCGTCGCGTACCTTGGCGAGCCGGGTGTCGACATTACCGCGCAGCGGCACGATCGACAGGTCGGGGCGGATGCGGCGCATCTGCGCGGCGCGGCGGGGTGAACTGGTGCCGATGCGCGCGCCCTGGGGCAGGTCTTCGATCGAATCGGCTCCGATCAGCCGGTCGCGCACATCCTCGCGCTTCAGCATCGCGGCGATGGCAATGCTCTCAGGACGGATCGTCTCGACATCCTTCATCGAATGCACCGCAAGGTCGATCTCGCCGTCGAGCAGCGCGCGGTCGAGTTCCTTGGTCCAGAGTGCCTTGCCGCCGATCTCGGCGAGCGGACGGTCCTGCACCTTGTCGCCGGTGGTGCGGATCGGAACGATCTCGACCTTCTCCGGCGCCCAGCCATGCGCGGCGAGCAGCGCATCGCGCACGAGGTTGGCCTGGACGAGCGCGAGCGGCGATCCGCGGGTGCCGAGACGAAGCATGCGCGGCCCTCTAGCGGTTCGATCTGCGGATGTCGAAGGGGGCGAGTGTTCAGGGAATCTCGAACAGCCCCGCCGCGCCCATGCCGCCCGCGGTGCACATCGACACCACCACCCAGCGCACCCCGCGCTTGCGGCCCTCGATCAGCGCGTGACCGATCAGCCGCGCACCGGTCATGCCGAACGGGTGGCCGATCGCGATCGCGCCGCCATTGACGTTATATTTGTCGGGATCGATCCCCAGCGTGTCGCGGCAAAAGAGGCACTGGCTGGCGAACGCCTCGTTGAGTTCCCACAGGCCGATATCCGCGACCTTGAGGCCAGCACGGTCGAGGAGCTTGGGAATCGCGAAGACCGGGCCGATTCCCATCTCGTCCGGCGCGCAGCCGGCGGCCTGAAAGCCGCGATAGATGCCGAGAATCTCCTTGCCCTCGGCCTTTGCGGTTGCGCGGTCCATCACGATCTGCGCCGCGGCGCCGTCGGACAGCTGGCTGGCATTGCCCGCGGTGATGTAGCGGCCCTGCTTGACGACCTGTCCGTCCTTCCACACGGTCTTGAGACCAGCCAGTGCTTCGGCCGTGGTGCCTGGGCGGATGCCCTCGTCCTGCGTCACCGTTACCGTCTCGTTGCCGGTGCGGTTGCCCTCCTTGTCGAAGATCGCCTTTTCGACTGTGATCGCAGCGATCTCTTCGGCAAAGGCCCCACTGGCGAGCCCGGCTTCGGCGCGCTGCTGGCTCATCGCGGCATAGTCGTCCTGACGCACGCGGCTGATGCCATAGCGTTCGGCGACGATCTCGGCGGTCTCGATCATCGGCATGTAAGCATACGGCTCGTTCGCCAGCACCGACTGGTTCTGGAAACGTGGCGCGTCCCTGGTCACCGTCAGGCTGATCGATTCCATCCCGCCCGACAGCGCAACATCGATATCGCCCGCGACGATCGAGCGCGCCGCCAACGCCAGCGTGGTCAGCCCCGATCCGCATTTCCGGTCGAGCGTGAATGCCGGCACGCGCTGAGGCAGCCCCGCGGCGAACACCGCCATCCGCCCGGCATTGCCGCCCTGCGTTCCCCATTGATTGCCCACGCCCCAGAAGATGTCGTCGATCCGGGCAGGGTCGATCCCGGCGCGCGCGACCGCCGCATTCATCACATGCGCTGCCAACACCGGCGCCTCGGTCGCGTTGAACGCGCCGCGATAGGCCTTGCCGATGCCCGTCCGGGCGGTGGAGACGATTGCGGCTTCGCGCATTGGCATCCTCTCATTCGTGTTCTGGGTATGGTATTCCTGTAATATGAGGAGCCGGATATTGGAAGCTTCAGTCGGTAAAGTTCGGCGCGCGCTTCTGCATGTTCGCCATCACCGCCTCGATCTGGTTGGGCGAACGCATCAGCAACGCCTGCTCGGCGCTTTCCGCCGCCAGGATCGCGGGCGCGTCCGCTTCGGCGGCGAGATTTGCGAGGCGTTTGGCGGCGCGGATCGCGTGCGGGTTTCGTCCTGCGATATCCCGCGCGAGCGTCAACGCCTCGGCATGCGGGCCGTCCGCCAGGCGCGTTGCAAAGCCGAATGCCAGCGCTTCCTCGGCGCTGAATTCGCGTGCCGTGTAGGTCAGCTCACGCAGCACATCGTCGCGCACCATCGTCCGCCACAACGCGAAGCCGGCCATGTCGGGGACGATCCCCCATTTCATCTCCATGATCGCGCAGCGCGTGCCGGGGGCGAGGATGCGGATGTCGGCGCCCGACAGAATCTGGAACCCGCCGCCAAAGGCGATGCCCTGCACTGCCGCGATGACCGGCACGGGCAGCGTGCGCCAGCCCCACGCCACTCGCTGGAACAAATTGGTGTCGCCATAGCTGCGCGCTTGCAGATCAAGGCCCGATCCGCCGCTGGCCATGCTCGCTATGTCGAGTCCGGCGCAGAAAGCGCGACCTTCGCCCGACAGCACGACCGCGCGCAGCCCGGGCATGCCGTTCAGCTGCTCGATCGCGTCGGCGATGGCGGCGAACATCGCCGGATCGAGCGCATTCATCTTGTCAGGCCGGGTCAGCCGCACATCGGCGACGCCATCGTGGAATTCGATCGAAACGCGCTGCTCGCTCATGGTCATCCTCTCGCAGTCCTTCCGCCACGCTAGACCGCGTCGAAGCGATAGCCGAGTCCCTTGACGCCGCGAATCACCGGGCTGGCGAAACCGCGATCGATCTTGGCGCGCAGCTTGGACACATGGACGGCGACGACATTGGTGCCGGGATCGAAGCGCAGGCCCCAAACCTGCTCGAGCAATTCGCGGCGCGAGACGAACTCGCCACGTCGCTCGACGAGGTAAAGCAGCAATGCGAATTCGCGTGCGACGAGCGGGACCGGAAGTCCCGCACGCGCCACGGTACGATGCACCCGGTCGATTCGCAGATCGCCGATCCGGGTATCGCCGGGCATATGGCTGCGCACGCGCACGTCGACCCGCGCGGCAAGCTCGAACGGATTAACCGGATGCGAAACCGCGTCGGCGGCGCCTGCGTCCAGCGCGGCGGCAAGCCAGGCGGCGCAGCCGGCCACCGCGATTTCGGGTATTCGCGAGCTGCGGATCCGGATACCCGGCCGCCACTTCCGCAGCACGGCTGCGACATCGCGATCAGGGGCACTGCAAGGCTCGCCAAGTACGAGCGCATAGCCACGCTGCGCAATCGCGTGATCGAGCAGCGGTATATCGATTTCGGAGAGAATCTTTTGCTCCACTTCTCGGCAATTTACGTGCCGGACGTCATGAGTCTGCTGCAGACCGATCCGTATCGGATGGATCTGGGGGGATGGATACGAGCGCGCGTCGCGCCGACGCTCGAACCTCGGCGTCGTCATCGCGAGCTGCGCATTCCAGCAACCTTCGTCGATCGCTAGCGGCGCCATTTGCGGATGCGAGCGCTGCGGCTGCGGTTCGGCGCATGCGCGAATGCGGATGATGCCGAACGAGCTGATCGGCGAGCTCTAGTCCGTTGCCGCCGCCAAGATGCACGGCGAGCGTGACCAGTCCTTCGGACGGTGCGGTGGTCAGTCCTTCGGCGATTGCGTTGCGCGCAATGTCGAACCGATACTGGTCGATCCAGGGATGGCTGGGGTGCTGACCGAGGATGTTGAGTGAGACCGAAAAGCTGTCAGGCGGCAGCTGGACATGCACGTCGCGCTGCATTCGATAGAGCATCAGCTTGCCGGGATCGAGCCGGCTGCGCTCGATGAAGCGCAACCCGGCGTCACCGCCGGTCCTGCCCGACAGCGCCTGTCCATCATATTCGAAATAGTCGCTCCAATAGCCTGGCCCCAGATATCCATAGGTCAGAAAGGGGAAATTGTGATCGTGCGGCAAGCCGTAAAAGAAGGGCGCGGTGCCGCTCGCTTGCACCACGGCATCGTCCGCCGCTGGCCAGAAATTGGCGCGGATCACATAGCGGCCGTTGGGCGGCCGGAGCAGGAAGACCTGCGGGCCATAGCCATTGGTGGCGCTTTGCCGCGCGCAACGCAGCTTGAGTTCCTCGATCGCGAGGTCTGCGAGGAAGGCGCGATTGCGGCCGAGCCGTGCGAGCAGCGGACCGAGGGCGGCGAAGCTATCCTCGTCATGCGGATCGAAGGGACTCGTGTCGAGCGCGTCGACGAGGTCCTCGAGCGTGATTGCCGCACCTTCGCCGGGGTCGATCAGGCGTGGCATCGCTGTTCCAGCCGCCTGTCGAGCAGGGGAAGCGTCGCCGCGGCTGCGGCACGAACCTCCGCATTGGGGTCGTATGCGCGCATTTCGACCAGCCGGTCGCGCGCGGTGCGCGCGTCGAGCATCAGCCATTCGCGCATTGTCGACCAGCGCAAATGGAAGGCCGGGTGGCGCGAGGCGCTGTCGAACACTGGCGAGGTATCCGCACGCCCGCTTACGCGCAGAAAGGTCAGCAGCATCTCGATCCGCGACACCGCCTCATCGGCACATGCGGCCCGGACAAAAGCGCCGTCGGCGATCGCATATTCGCGCATCAGAGGGGCTGTGGACGGTTTGATCGTCGCGGTAAGCGCGACGATTGCGCTCTCCGCCCGAGCGAAGAAATGCCCGCATGTCCGGCCATCCTGCCAGATCAGCGCATCATCCTCCAAGATGGACGGCGCGAGTTCGCGGGCGGATGCCGCATGGGCGGCGCTGAAATCCGGCCCCGCCGGATCAGCATGCCAGCGCCGCATCTGCGCTTTGCCCCCGCGGACATATCGGGTGATTGCCACTCGCCCCGGCATGACCACCGTCACGGGCGGCGGGAGCCGATTCAAGGCCGCCGCGCAGGTGACGGTTGCCGAAAGCGCGACGGCCGGGCAATCCAACAATACCACCCCGGTGCGTAGCCGGTCGCGGCTGACCCTAAACGGGGGCTCGAACCATGGATCGGCACCGAGCGCGTCCATCAAGGGCTGCAGCAATGCGTCCACCTGGCGCGGATCGGCAAGCCATGCCGCGGCGCGGCGCTCGATCTCTTCTAGATCGTCGAGACCAGCGAACAGGGCGGCAACCGCAGCAATCGGGCCGGAGAGCCATTGGGAATTGATCGATGCTGATCGCTTCCGCGCACCAGCGAGCTCGGGATGCCGCGCCGGCACAAATGGCGGCGCGTACACTAGCCGGGATAGGTTTCGTAGACGAGGATCGCGATCGCGATCAGCATCTCGAATACTTCATCAGCTGCGACTTCGGTGGCGCGGATCGCACCATGGGTGGCGACCTGAGTACCGAGCGATGCGATCTCGGCAATGGGCAAGGTGATCATGAATATTCCCCCTCCTTGATTGCCGGAAGCTACGCCTGTCGCACGGGGCGGCTGAGTTAATTCGGATTCACGATGCGCCAATGCGCTGCAGCATTGCCGTGCTCCCCTATGCCCGCTAGTCCGCCCGGCGATGGCGTCAGCACCGTTCCCGTTCGATCCTTCCATCTTCTTCTCTGCGCGCGGCGCGGGGCACGGACATCGTCTGGGAATCCGATATGACGCGCACGGCGCCGATTGGTGCCAGCTCGTCCTGCCATGGCGCGAGGATCTGGTGGGCGACCCCACGCGCGGCGTAATCGCGTCGGGTCCGATCGTCGCGTTGCTCGACATGGCGACAAGCGTCGGTGTGTGGATGAAGCGTGGCGGGTTCCTGCCCCATGCGACGCTCGACCTGCGTGTCGACTATCTGCGTCCCGCAGCGCCGCAGCGCGACGTGATCGGGCGCGGCGAATGCTATCGCGTGACGCGCTCAGTCGCGTTCGTGCGGGGCATCGCGCATGATGGCGATCCGGAAGACCCGGTCGCGCATGTCGCGGGCACCTTCATGTTCACGGGCGCGGCGGCATGACCCTGCCGCCTTATGCCGATCTGCTCGGGATCCTGTGTGAGCCCGGAGAAGGCGCGCCGGTGCTCGCGATGCCGTTCGGCGCCGATGTGATCGGCCGCCCCGGCTTCGTCCATGGCGGCGCGCTCGCCGGGTTGCTCGAAATGGCGGCGATCGTCGCGCTCAAGCACGCGCTGGAGACCGAAGGCCGCGCCGATACGCGGATCAAGCCGATCAACGTTACCGTCGATTTCATGCGCGGCGGGCGTGAGAAGG
>CAZBYE010000136.1:0-8624 GCA_964496045.1 uncultured Stakelama sp. | reverse complement strand
ACACCTATAGCTATGCCGTGATGGGCGAGTTGATCGCGTGGATGGTCGGCTGGGCCCTGATCCTCGAATATGCCGTTGCCGCGGGCGCGGTATCCGTCGGCTGGTCAGGCTATGTGGTGGGATTGATCGAGAACGCTTTCGCGGTCGACATACCCGACGCACTGGTGCGCGGCCCCTATGATGGTGGCATCGTGAACCTGCCCGCGATGGCGATTGCCGGTCTCGTCACCTGGCTGCTCGTGATCGGCACCAAGGAAAGCGCGCTCGTCAATTCGATCCTGGTTCTGGTCAAGGTCGCCGCGCTGACGCTGTTCATCGTCCTGGCGGTGCCGGTGATGAACATGCAGAATTTCGAGCCGTTCTCGCCGCTCGGCTTCGCCGGCGTGTCGGCCGCTGCTGCTTCGATCTTCTTCGCCTATGTCGGCTTCGACGCGGTCTCGACTGCGGCCGAAGAAACCAAGAATCCCCAGCGTAACATGCCGATCGGCCTCATTGGCTCGCTCGCCATCTGCACCATCTTCTACCTGCTCGTCGCCGCAGGCGTGATCGGCAGCGTCGGCGCCCAGCCGATTCTCGGCGCAGACGGCGCGGCACTGGCGCCGGGCAGCACCGAGCTGGCCAAGGCCTGCGTTGAGACCGCTGCCGCGACCGGCAAGGAAGCGGTGGTCTGCTCGAAGGAAGCGCTCGCCTGGACGCTGCGTGAAATCGGCTGGCCCCAGATCGGCAATCTGATCGGCCTCGCCGCCGGCCTCGCACTGCCTTCGGTCATTCTGATGATGATGTTCGGCCAGACCCGCATCTTCTTCGTGATGAGCCGCGACGGCCTGCTTCCTGCCGTGTTCTCGAAGGTTCACCCGAAGTTCCACACCCCGCACGTCATCACCATCCTGACGGGTATTTTCGTGGCGCTGTTCGCGGCCTTCTTCCCGGTCGGCAAGCTCGCAGACATCTCCAACTCGGGCACGCTGTTCGCCTTTGCTGCGGTGTCGATCGCAGTGCTGGTGCTTCGCCGCACCGATCCGGACCGCAAGCGGCCGTTCCGCACCCCGCTGATCATCATCACTGCGCCGATCGCGATCCTGGGCTGCGCCTATCTGTTCTACAGCCTCGGGCACGAAACCAAGCTGATGTTCGTGATCTGGGCAGCGATCGGGCTTGCCGTCTATTTCGGCTATAGCCGCCGCAAGAGCCATGTCGGTCGTGGCATCATCGAGACGCCTGAGCATGAGGCGTATCAGGAGCTCGACCCGCCGGTTCCCGGCACGCACTGATCCGCACAGGGCACAGGAAAAGGGGCCGGGAGAGCGATCTCCCGGCCCCTTCTTCATTCCGGTGTCTGAATTTACTCTGCGAAGGTCAGTGCGGCGGCAGCCAGCGCGCCGAGCGCCAGCAGCGCCTCGATCCGCCCGCGGTCGCCGCGGTCGCGTCCCGCGTCACGCAGCTTCGACGCCGCCAGATAAGCCTCGCGCGCAATCTCCGATTCCGCACCCCAGCGCAGCCCCAGCAGCGAGGCCGCAGGCCGGTTCCGCACGATCAGCAGGTCCAGAATTTCGGGTCCGGCCACCGCGCCCATCTCGCGCTTGTAGCCCGAATCGCCCGCGCCAAGGTCGATCGTCTCGACCCCCGCCTTGCGCGCCTGTTCCAGCTGATACGCCGTCACGATCTTGCCCGGCCGGAACGCTGCGAATTGCTGGTCATAGCTGCTGGCGATGCCGTATTGCATCGCGCCGGATCTGAGGTCGAACGAGAAGGCGGCCGGCTTGCCGCCGACCCACAGGATCGTCGCCGAAAGCGCCTCCGCCAGAACCGGATCCGCAACCGCTTCCAGCCAGCCGGCGCGCTTGGCGTCGGTCAGGAATTTGGCGCCGGTCCCGTCGGTGCCCGTCCCGACCCAGCTTGCCGCCTCGATCGCCGCCAGATCATCGAGCACCGCGGCGTTCCAGTCAGCGCCGGACACATGCCGGATCGCGACGGCGCCCAGTTGCTCGAGCTGGCGCTCGTAATTGGCAAGCCGCCGCCGCGTCGACCGCCGCGGCCAGGCTTCGTCGCGCGCATCGAACAGGAAGGTCCGCCCCAGCTTGCGCGTCAGCACCGTCCAGCCCGCGACAGCCGCCGCGCGCTTGATCCGTGCGGTCGCGGGATCGTCGGCATAGATCGGCCCGATCCGCCATGCGGGGCCCAGCGCCGATATGCTTGCGGGGTGGGCAAAGAATGCCGTCAGCTCCGCATCGGTTACATCGGGATTCAGCGGTACCGAGCGGAACGGCCAATAGCTTCCGGGGATGCTGCGTGCGCCGATCAGCGTCGGGCCAAGCGGCGCCGTGGGCAGCGCGGCGACCGGCGTGCCGTCGCCACGGATGGCAGCGATCGTGGCCGCGCCCTCTCCTGCCGCCATCCGGTACCAGGCCGCGCGCAGAAAGCCGTGCGACGCATCCGCACGCGCGGCCAGATCGTCGAGCAGCGCCGGAACGCCATCGTGCAACCCGACAAAAATTGTCGGTTCGCTATTCGATCGTTCCGATCCCCACGCCTGCTGCATCCGCTTTCCCATGCTCGCGCACGGAATAGCCGCAAATCGCTGACATAAGGTAAGCGACGGCCCGGAACATCGGGCGCGCCGCAAAATGTTAGCCGAGCTTGGCCGCCGCCAGCGCCTTGAGATCCACTTCAGGCCGCGCACCATAGTGACTGATGATTTCTGCGGCGCACACCGCGCCCAGCTTCAGTGACTTTTCGAGCGTCCAGCCCTGTGCTTGACCGTGCAGGAAGCCGGCAGCGAACAGGTCGCCGGCACCTGTCGTGTCCACGACCTTGTCAATCGGCTCCGCGGGCACTTCAGCGCGCTGACCATCGGCGATCGCAATCGCGCCCTTCTCGCTGCGGGTTACGACCAGCATCGGCACTTGCGCGGAAACCTTGGTGAGCGCCGCCTCGCAATCGTCCAGCTCGGCCAACGCCAGCAGTTCGTTCTCATTCGCGAACAGGATGTCGATCAGACCTTCGGCAATCAACTTGCGGAAATCGCCGCCATGGCGGTTGATGCAGAACACGTCCGACAACGTGAACGCGACCTTGCGGCCGGCATTGCGCGCAATCTCGATTCCCGCACGCATCGCCTGACGCGGTTCTTCGGGGTCCCACAGATAGCCTTCGAGGTACAGGATCGCGCCGCCAGCAATCAGGTCGCGATCCAGTGCCTTCTCGGGCAGGAACTGCGACGCGCCGAGGAAGGTGTTCATCGTGCGCTGCCCATCGGGCGTCACGAAAATCAGGCAGCGCGCGGTCGACGGTGCACCGCTGCGCACTTCGGTCGCGAAATCGACGCCGGTGGCGCGCAGATCGTGCGCAAAGACCTGGCCGAGCTGGTCGTCGGCGACCTGGCCGATAAACGCGCAGCGGCTGCCGAGCGCCGCCATCCCGGCGACTGTGTTGCCCGCCGACCCGCCCGAAATTTCACGCCCCGGGCCCATGCGGTCGTAGAGCGCGTCGGCCTCCTCCGGCGAGAAAATCAGCTGCATCGACCCCTTGGCGACGCCGATCTCCTCGATGAAGCTGTCCTCAGCCGAGGCGAGGACGTCGACAATGGCGTTGCCGATGGCGACGACGTCATGCACGGGTGCGGTCACATTGATCTCCGGTGAAAGTTTTCGCGCGCCTAGTGGACGCAGCGCTTCCACGCAACTGCGTTGACTTATCCGCCCGCCCCGGCCCATCCATGCCCGCGATGCTCGATGCCTTCCTTCTTTCAGTCCGCCAGCTTGGCGACAAGCGAATCCTGAGCGTGTTCGTAAAGTCGATGCTGCTGACATTGGCGATCTTCGCTGCGCTCGGCACTGCAATGTGGTTCGGCGTCGATGCGCTCGTCCGGCACTATTTCGAAGGGAGCGAAGCCACCGCTACTGCGGCTTCCACCGTTGCGCTGCTGATCGCCCTCCTCGGCGGCTGGCTGCTGTTCCGCGCCATTGCGGTGGCGGTGATCGGCGTGTTCGCGGACGAGGTCGTCCATGCAGTCGAAGCGAAGCACTACCCTTCCCGCTTCGCCGAGGCGCGCGACCTGTCCTTCGCGCGTTCGCTCGGCATGGGTGCCCGCTCCGCCGCCCGCGCATTGCTGGTCAATCTGGTGCTCGCACCGCTCTACATCGTTCTGCTCGTCACGGGTGTTGGCACCGCGCTCGCTTTCTTCCTCGTCAATAGCTGGCTGCTTGGTCGCGACTTGGGTGAGATGGTCGCGGTACGGCATTTGCCCGCCGCCGACCTCGCCCGCTGGCGGTCCGCGACGCGCTTGTCGCGCTTCACATTGGGCGCGGCGGGCACTGCCTTGTTTTTCGTGCCGTTCGTCAACTTTACCGCTCCCGTCCTCGGTGCGGCGATGGCAACGCACCTGTTCCACCGAAGGACTGTCCAGTGAAGCTCATCGCACCTGCCGCCCTGCTGGTCCTGCTCGGAGGCTGCGGCGGCACTGCCGCGCCGCCTCCGATTGTCCGCGCCGCGCCGATCCCGGTGCCTCAGCCGGGCATGTCGGCGCTCACCACGGTGATGGGCGCGAGTGCCAACGCGCTGATCGGCCAATTCGGCCGCCCCCAGCTCGACATCAGCGAAGGCAGCGCACGCAAGCTCCAGTTCGCCGGGCCGATCTGCGTGCTCGACGCCTATCTCTATCCGCCAAAATCGGGCCGCGGCGACGCCACCGTCACCTTCGCCGAAACCCGCCAGCGTGACGGCAAGCCGATCGATCAGTCGAGCTGTGCAGCGGCGCTCAAAGCGAACCGCGGGAAGTAAGCCGCGCGCGCGCCCATTGGGCCGCCTCCACCACCACAGGGTCTGGATCGTCGAGCAGCGCTTCAACTGCAGGCAGCAACGTTCGATCCCCGCTATTCCCCGCGGCGATCAGGCAATTGCGCATCATGCGGTCGCGCCCGATTCGCTTGATCGGCGATCCGGAGAAGACCTGCCGGAACCCGGCATCGTCAAGCGCCAACAGGTCTCGGAGCTCGGGCGCAGTCAGCTCTGCACGCGGCGCGAAGGAGAGGTTTGCGGCCGCCGCGACCGCGAACTTGTTCCACGGGCACACCGCGAGACAGTCGTCGCAACCATAGATACGGTTGCCGATCCCTTCGCGGAACTCGTCAGGGATCGGCCCTTTCAACTCAATCGTCAGGTACGAGATGCAACGCCGTGCATCGAGCTGATAGGGCGCGGGAAAGGCGTCGGTGGGGCAAGCGGTCTGACACGCATCGCACGAACCGCACCCGCCCCGCTCGCGCGCGCTCGGCTCGAGTTCAAGCGTCGTGTAGATCGCCCCCAGGAACAGCCAGCTGCCGGAATCGCGGCTCACCAGATTGGTGTGCTTCCCCTGCCATCCCAGCCCCGCCGCCTCAGCCAGCGGCTTCTCCATCACCGGCGCGGTATCGACGAATACCTTGAGGTCGCATCCCGCATTCTGTGCGAGCCAGCGCCCCAGCGCCTTGAGCGCCTTCTTCATCACATCGTGATAGTCCGCGCCCTGCGCGTAGATCGAGATGCGCCCGCGGTCGCCTTCTCCGGCAAGCGCCAGCGGATCGCCAACGGGCGCATAGCTCATGCCGAGCGAGATGACGCTGCGCACCTCCGGCCACAGCCCGGCAGGACTCTCACGGTGGTGCGCGCGCTCGGCCATCCAGATCATGTCGCCGTGCCGTCCGTCGGCCAGCCATTCGTGCAGCCGCTTGCCTGCCAGTGGCGCGGCATCGGCGCGTGCGATTCCGCATGCCGCGAAGCCCAGCTCCGCCGCCTTTTCGCGGATCGCCGCCTCCAGTGACTTGCCTCCGTGCATCACCGCCCGCTACCACGAGATGAGAACCAAGGGGATTCCTGTTGAGTATTGAACTGGCGGTCAGCGCCACCGGGCTGGTGAAGCGCTTCGGCAACCGCCGGGTGGTGGACGGCGTTGATATCGCCGTACCAAAGGGCATGATCTATGGCGTGCTCGGTCCCAATGGTGCGGGCAAGACGACGACGCTGCGCATGCTGCTCGGTATTATCGAGCCCGATGAGGGCGAACGCAGGTTGCTTGGCAGCGAACGCCCACGCGAAGTGAGCGACCATGTCGGTTACCTCCCCGAAGAGCGTGGTCTCTATCCCGGCATGAAGACGACGCAGGCAATCGCGTTCATGGGCGCGCTGCGTGGTTTAGACTGGCGGACGGGCCGGAATCGTGCAGCGCAATTGATGGAAGCCGCTGGTCTTGGCCACGCCACCGACCAGAAGATACGTAAGCTGTCCAAAGGAATGGCCCAGCTCGTCCAGCTGCTTGGCTCGGTCGTCCACCAGCCCGACCTGCTTGTTCTCGACGAGCCGTTTTCGGGTCTGGACCCGGTCAACCAGGAACGGCTCGAGAAGCTTATCCTCACCGAACGCGACCGTGGCGCGACCGTGCTCTTCTCAACTCATGTCATGGCCCATGCCGAGCGGCTGTGTGACCGGCTCGCCATCATCGCAGGCGGCAAAGTGCGCTTCGAAGGCACTGTCGCCGATGCCCGCGCCACATTGCCGTTCAAGGCGCATTATGTACCCCATCATCCCGATGGCGGCATCCGCGCCCTGCTTCCTCCCGACGCCGTGCCCGAAGGCGACGGCTGGCGCTTCACCTTGCCCGACGAGGGTATCGAAGCGACACTCGTGAAACTGATCGACGCCGGTTACGGCATTTCGGGTCTGTCGATCGAACGGCCGAGCCTGCACGACGTGTTTGTCCGGATCGTCGGTGCGAAGGCGCTCGCCGAATCCGAAGCCGCGCAAGCGGAGGCGCAGTCATGAGCAATCTCGTCCGCCTGATCCGTCAAACCATGACTATCGCCCGCCGCGATTTCGTCGCGACTGTGTTTACGCCTACCTTTTTGCTCTTCCTGTTCGCGCCCTTGATGATGGTCGGTTTCGGTGCCGTAGGCGGTGGCGCGGCGATGTCGATCACCAAGAGCGGCGACGACAAGGCGCGTATCGTTCTTCTTGCCGATGGCGATCAGGCGCGCACCGCGATCGCCCAGGACCGCCAGCTTCGCCAGATGTTCCGCCCGATCGAGCAGCCGGCCCGTCTGATCGTCGAGCGCCCCGGCGCCAATCCGGAGGCCCAGGCCCGCGCGATGTTCGAGCGCAAGGAGAGCGACACCTATGCCGTGATGTTCGGCCCGCTCGACAAGCCACTGATACTTCACAGCGGAAATGGCGGGAGGGAAGCAGGCTATCTCGCTTCGCTCGCCGATCATGTGCTGCGCGCGCAGCGCGCGGGCACCTCGGCACCACTCAGCGAGCCGACCAGGATCGTCGTCATTCGCGCGGGTGCCACCGCAGGCGGGCATGGCCAAGCCGCCTTCTTCGCGGTCACGGCGCTGTTCATGATCAGCTTGCTGCTCGCCGGGCAAGTCGTCGGCACCATGGCGGAAGAACGCTCGAACAAGGTGATTGAGGTTCTCGCCGCGGCGGTCCCGCTCGAAAGCGTGTTCTTCGGCAAGCTCGTCGGCATGTTCGGCGTGGCGCTGCTGTTCCTCGGATTCTGGGGAACGATCGTCGTCAATGTCGGCTCACTGCTCCCCAGCAAGTTCGTCACCGCGTTCATCGATGTCGGCCCGGCCGTCGGACTGCCGATGTTCGGCCTGTTGTTCGTCGCCTATTTCGTGACGTCATACATGCTGCTCGGCGCGGTGTTCCTGGGGCTGGGCGCGCAGGCATCTACCCAGCGCGAGCTGCAAATGATGTCGCTCCCGATCACCATTTTCCAGGTCGCGATGTGGGGCATGGCTTCCGCCACCGCGCTCGATCCGGACAGCTGGCTGGCGACCGCAGCGGCGGCCTTCCCGTTCAGTTCACCCTTCGCGATGGTCGCGCGCGCCGCCAACTCTCCCGAACTCTGGCCGCACCTGCTCGCGCTTGCATGGCAGACTTTGTGGGTCGCGATCACCGTCACGGTCGCCGCCCGTCTTTTCCGTCGCGGTGTGCTTCAGTCCGGAAGTCCCGGCCTGCGGTTGCGCAAGAAGGCCGTAACCTGACGCCTCGCCGCAGCGCTATTGACAATCCTGTAAGCTAAGCCACTCTCCCGGACAAACATATGTCCGGGAGAGTAAAGCCATGGCCACCCTAGCCGCCGAGCCAGCAGTCGATCCGCTCGACGTCACCCGGCCGGAACTCTATCGCGACGACCTGTGGCACGAGCCGTTTCGCCGGCTGCGCGCCGAAGCGCCGGTCTACAAATGCGAGGACAGCGCGTTCGGCCCTTATTGGTCCATTTCGACCTACAAGCCGATCGTCGAGGTCGAATCGCTGCCCGACATCTACTCGAGCCACGCGGGCGGGATCACCGTCGCCGATCTGATGCCCGAAGACATCAAGATGCCGATGTTCATCGCGATGGACCGCCCTAAGCACACTGGTCAGCGCCGCACGGTGGCGCCTGCATTCACGCCGAGCGAGATGGTGCGAATGACCGGCGACATCCGCGCACGCACCGCCGAGCTTCTCGACTCGCTTCCTGTGGGCAAGACATTCGACTGGGTCGATACGGTCTCGATCGAGCTTACGACGCAGATGCTCGCTTTGCTGTTCGATTTCCCCTGGGAAGAGCGCCGCAAGCTCACCTACCGGTCCGACTGGGC
>CAZBYE010000135.1:0-8653 GCA_964496045.1 uncultured Stakelama sp. | reverse complement strand
GCAACCGCCGGGTGAACCCGTCATCGAGCCAGAGGCTGCTCGGCTATCTGCTCGCCCCGGCGACGATCCTGATCAGTGCCCTGCTCGCGGCACCGGCCGGACAGGCGTTGTCCGTGGGTGCCTATGGGGCGTTCCTCGGCGTGATGGCGGCGACGGCATGGACCAGCCGGTTCCCGCGCTATCGGGTGGGCATCGGCGCGGTGCTGTTCGTGATCTCGGACCTGCTGATCTTCTCGCGCTTCGGGGTGCTCAAGGAATCGGCGGTGCCCGGCCTGCTGATCTGGCCGACTTACTTCGCAGCGCAGGCGCTGATTGCCTGGGGCGTGGTTCAGACGCTGTCGTCATCCCAGCGGGTGCCGTAGCGGACGATCAGGGCGCAGGCTGCGCCGTTCATTGCGAACGGTAGCATGAGCCAGAATCGTGCGGCTTCATCGAACAGCAGGGCCATCAGCATGCCCATAGTTGCGCCGATACTCGCCCAGGCGATCGGGTGACGTGCCGCGATCCACCGGGCGCCGAGATGAGACATCGCGAATCCGCCGAGGAGGATGGGAAGAAGGGAGATCACCATGCCCACGACCGTCGCGACCAGAAGGATTGGAAGCAGCGCCCAAATTTCCCTCAGGTCGATGCCAGATGGGTCGCGGAAGATCTCGCCGAGAAGGACCAGAAGCACGAAGGACGGGCCTGCGCAGACCAGCGCGCGGGCAGCACCGCGACCATAATGAAAGCGAGTCATTATTCGTCTCCGATTTGCATTCACGCGTGGGGCAGCGGCACCACCATCCGCAGCCGCTTCGCGAGTCTCGGCGCAGCGGCGTCGATGCGGGCGGCGAGGGTTGGCAAGCGGCTGACCGGCACTGCGGGGAACAGGTGGTGCTCGAGGTGGAAGAACATATTGTAGCTGATGCGGTTGAGCAGCCAGCCGCGCTGGGTGCGGGCGACGACGCCCTCCTCGCAGCCATGATGCGTGATCCATACCGCGAAGAAGGCGGTGAGGCACTGCGCCACCAGCATCGCGGCGATGTGATAGAGCAGGGGCATCCACTGGCTGGCGAGCGCGGCGCCGATCACCATGGCGTTGAGCGCGAGGTCGATCGCCATCCGCCGCCGAAGCTGTGGACCGCCTTGCCTCCAGCCATAGAGATGCGTTTCGATCGGGAAGCGCGGGCCGAAGCGCAGCACTTCAAGCAGACGCATATTGCCGCACTTCCCTTCGATATCGTCCTCCGTGCCGACCTTCTGGTGGTGGAGCAGGTGGTTGAACGCGACCGAACTGTTGGAGCCGAGCATCAGGGCGCTCAGACCATGGAGTACAAGGCGATGCCCGCGTGGCCCCAAGCCGAGATTGTGGTGGATCGCCTCATGGTTCAGCCGCAGCGCGGTGAGGAAGAACATGAAGGTCGCAGGAATGGCGAGCAGCCATAGGCCGGCGCCGGCAAGAACGAAGGACAGGACCAGCCATGGCACGGGATGGAGGCACTCGGTCAGACCGTCGCGCCGGCGCATCGACACCAGATCTCGCCACACGACATGGCGGAGTGCCGGATCGGTGGTGGGATGGTGGCGGGCCATGTCGTTTCTCCCTTGGTTCGTGGCTTGGTGGCTATTTGTTGCTTTCCGACCGCTGGCGGATGACTGCGAGGACATTCGCTGAGACGTCGCCGACAAACAGCTCGCCCCACAAATGCGCGTACCAATTGACCGGGGTCTGGACCCAATAGCGGGTGGTGAGCGTGAGCCGGGTGCGGCCTTTGCCCAAAGGCTCGAGCACATAGCCGCCGTCGGTGATGCGATAGTGCGGGCTGTCGGGCAGAAGGTGGCGATCCTGCATCGCCCATGCGTCCATATCGGTGGCGTCGAAACGGAAGTCCCACCAAAGGCGCTTTGCCGGCTGCCAATCGGTCACGACCTCCTTGAAGCGGATTCCCTCCTGCCACACCACGTGGCGGGTAGCGCCCGCGCCCTCGCGATCGAGGCGTGCTCCGGTAGGGCGGGGAAGGCCGATCAGGTCCTGCGAGATGTTCCACTTGCCCTCACCGGGCCGGATCTGGCGCACACCGCGGGCATAGTGCCAGACGGTGGCAGCATCGGCATTGATGACGATCGAGCGGGTCACGCTGCCGGCATCGCGGGTGAGCGGGATCATCGGCTCGACCTGCATCGACATCAGCGGGAGCAGGAGCAGTGTGGAAGCGCGGAACACGTTCTCGACCGGCTCTTTACGGTTGCGCAGGCGCCAGGTGAGGTAGCCGCCGAGCGCACTGAGGGCGAACCAGAACGGCGCGAGCATGAGGATGCAGACCACCCCCTCGCGCAGGAACAGGATCGATGCCACGACCACGGCGAGGAACAGGAAGAGCGGGACGATGCCCATATAGAAACCGCTGGACCGCTCAGCGAGTGGGTCACCGACATAGGTAACGAAGGCGGTGACCGCGGCGGGGAGAACCAGCAGGAAAGTGAAGCTGATCAGGCCGGATGGGTCCACCGCCTCGATCAGCAGATAGACACCGAGCGCGAAGGCAAGGCCGAATGCGACTGCGCCCGCGATACGGATCGCGGCGGTCCTGCGACGGGTGCGTTGCTGTGCCATGGCTGGCCCCTTCTGATCTTTTCTACGGTTATTTCGGAAATTTCAGAAATAGATTGATACGGAAAGGCGAGATGGTGGACGCGGTGCCTGCTCAATCCTTGTTGCGGGAGCCGGGGATGAAGCGGGCGACCTTGCCGCCGAGCTTCATGAGGGTGACGAGGGTCGGTTTGGGCAGCACGCGGACCTGGTCGTACCAGCCGCCGAGCGTGCCGATGAATTCGTGCATCCGGCCGACGCGCTCGCGCACCTGCGGCGGGGCCGTCTCGTCCGCGGCGAGACGCGCGGCGAGCTCGCCGAGCAGCTGGATCGTCGGATCGACTTCGCGCCGCTTGCGCTCGGCAACGATGCGCATGAGCATCTCCCACAGATCGGTCTCGGCGGTGAAATGGTCGCGGCGATCGCCCTCGACATGGACGCGGCGGACGATGCCGTAGCCCTGAAGCTCCTTGAGCGCGGTCGAGACGTTCGAGCGCGCGAGACCGAGCGTGTCGACGATCTCCTCGGCGTGGAGCGGGCGATCAGCGAGATAGAGCAGCGCGTGGACCTGCGCCACGGAGCGATTGACGCCCCATTGCGTTCCCATCTCGCCCCAGTGGAGGATGAACGCCTTGGCGTCGGGATGTTCTGCGAAACGGGTCATGTTGGTAATTTCTGTAATTTCAGAAATTGAAGGAGTCAACGATGATCGACCATCTTGGGATTCCGGTCGGCGATGTCGGGGCGTCGCGGCGCTTCTACGAGGCTGCACTGGCGCCGCTCGGCTACCGCGTGATGGGCGAAGAGACCAACGGGCTGGGCAACAACATCGTTCTGTTTGGTGTCGATGAGGTCGATTTCGTCATCGCCGATGGCGAGCCGGTGAGCACCGGCGTGCATCACGCGTTTCGCGCCGAGAGCCGGGCGGCGGTGGATGGTTTCCACGCCGCAGCGCTGGCGGCGGGCGGGCAGGACAATGGCACGCCGGGAATCCGCGAGGCCTATCATCCCAACTATTATGCAGCGTTCGTGATCGATCCCGACGGGATGAACGTCGAAGCGGTGTGCCACCGGCCTGCGTGATTCGCTGAAGGGCGCGATGACTGCTGCCATTCGGGCGGAAATCCCGCCATCATGCCACCCGTATGGAGTGACGGGGGCCGCCGCCGGCTGCTGACAGCGGAGGGGAAACGAGGCGGTAGGATTGGTCTTCTTTGGGAGGATGCGATGATCGACCATATGGGTGTTTCGGCGAGCGATTTCGGAGTCTCGCGCCGTTTCTATGACGCGGCGCTGGGGGCGATCGGAGCAACGGTGGTGATGGAGGTCACGCCTGCCATGACGGGCGGGACTTATCACGGCATCGGCTATGGCAAGCACGGCAAACCGGATTTCTGGCTGAGCAATGGCGGCCCCAAAGGCAGCGGCATCCATATCGCGTTCGTCGCGGAGAGCCGGGCGGAGGTGGACGCCTTCTACGCCGCCGCGATGGCAGCGGGTGGACGGGATAATGGTGCGCCGGGCATTCGCGCGCACTATCATCCGGGCTATTATGGTGCGTTCGTCTATGACCCCGACGGGATCAATGTCGAGGCGGTATGTCACAAACCGGAGTGACCGGAACGCATTCACAGCCGGCACCGGACTAGAATAGAAACTCGATCGTCGGGCGCCGCGCCGTTTCGATGAAACCCAGCTTGTGCGCGAGGTGGAGCGAGGCGGCGTTGCTCGCCATCGCCGTCCAGTGCGGGATGATACCGGCGCGCTGCGCTTCGGCCAGCCAGGCCGCGCAGGCCGAAGTTGCGAAGCCGCGGCCCTGATCGTCGTCGTCGAAGGTCAGCACGTTGATTTCGTGGCGCCCGTTCCAGACGGCGCACGAGAAGGCGAGGCTCACCGCGCGCTCATCCTGCATCACGGCATAGCCGACGCCGTGTGCAAGAAAGCGTTCGGTATCCGGCCAGCTTTCGAGCAGGCATTCGGCGATATCGTCGTTGGCGGCGAGGACAGCGTCAATGCGCGCGACGGTAACGCCTGCGGGTACCGCATGTTGCGCAGGTGCATCGGCTTCCTGCGTGAAATAGCATTCCTCGTCGGCCTCCGGCGCGCGCGCGGCAAGGACGGGGGCGAGCGCTTGCTGCCATGCGGTGTTGTGCAGCACGGCGATGAAGGTGTCGCCGCCGCATGCCGCGTGTGTGTCGGGCGCGAGCTGCTCGCTCAGGAAGCGGTCGACGTCGTGGAGAAAGGCTGCGTTGTCGGGTTCGCCGATGAAGAAGCTGACGATCCCGGTCTGGTCGATCAGCGCCGAGCGCGGCCGTTCGGGGTCGTCGACATAGACCGCGCCGAGGTTGGTGCCGTCAATGATGGCGTTGAGGCTAAGCGCGTTGATGCTGTCGTCGGGACCGAGCAGCGGACGGACGAGATGGAAATGCTCGGGAGAAAGCTTACGAATCATGCGGTTGAGCCTGTACCGCCCATTTTCAGGATAGCCAGCGGCGGCATGCCGCGGCGGGGCTCAGGCGCGTTCGTCCTTGGGCGATCCCATCACGATGTACGAGGTGAGCGTCGAGACCTGGGGCAGGGCGCCGAGCACGTCGGTGTGGAATCGCTTATAGGATTCGAGGTCCCTTGCCTCGACCCGCAGCAGATATTCGACCGATCCGGTGACGTTGTGGCACTCGCGGACTTCCGGCGCAGTCTCGATCGCGCGCTCGAAATCTTCCTGCTCCGACTTGGTGTGCCGCGACAGGCCGACCGCGACATAGGCGGTGAAGGTGACGCCCAGCGCGACGCGATCGAGAGTTGCGCGATACCCTTTGATGACGCCAATCCGCTCAAGTTCCTGTACGCGGCGGAGGCAGGCGGAGGCGGACAGGCCGACTCGCTCGGCGAGCGCGAGGTTGGTGATCCGCGCATTGGCAGACAGTTCGCGCAATATATTGCGGTCAATTCGATCAAGATCGCTCATAGATTGTGATCTATCGGCCAATGGCGGGCGTGTTTGCAAGCTCATTCCGTACGGAATCGCATATTCTTGCGGTATGTTATGGATGCAGACCTTACCCGCGCTGGCCGCGTTCGCCGTCGCCTCGTCGATCACGCCGGGGCCGAACAATATCATGTTGATGACTTCCGGCACCAATTTCGGCTTCCGGCGGACGGTCCCACATATGCTGGGGGTGTCGCTGGGGTTCGCGTTGATGATCGTGCTGGTCGGCCTCGGGCTGGCGGAGCTGTTCGCGCGCTATCCGGTGGCGCATCAGATCCTGAAATGGGTGAGCGTCGCCTATCTGCTCTATCTCGCCTGGAAGATTGCGACTGCGCGCCCGCCGGGCGAAGGTGGTGCGGCTAAAGGGACGCCGATGACGTTCGTGCAGGCGGCGCTGTTCCAGTGGGTCAATCCCAAGGCGTGGACGATGGCGCTGACCGGCGTGACGGTCTATATGCCACCCATCGACCCGTGGCTCGGACTGGCAGTGGTGGCGGCGCTGTTCGGCGCCATCAACCTGCCCTGTGTCGGCTTGTGGGCAGCGATGGGCGTGAAACTGCGTGGCTGGCTCGGCGACGCGCGGCGGTTGCGGCAGTTCAACGTTGCGGCAGCGGTGTTGCTGGTGGGGTCGCTCTATCCCACCGTAACGGGTTAGGTCAGCCCGAGACCGGTAGCCTGACCGTGCCGTCGTCCTCGCGTTCCAGCGGGGTGTAGGCGATCACGGTTTCGAGCGTGAGCTGGCCATAGAAATGCGGGAATTCCGCACCGCCGCGCGAAACTTCCCACTTCAGCGCATCGCCGAGCGCCTCGAGATCGACCGCAGCGACCCACAGACCGTTCTGTCCCGCGAAATGTTTGTCGACCGTCTCGGTGAGCTGGTCGCGCGTGGACATGTGGATATAGCCGTCAGCCAGGTCGACCGGCGCACCGGCAAAGGTCCCTGCCTCGAGCGCCGTCATCTGGTCGGCGGTCAGCACCTTATAGGCGGTGGTGGGATACATGGGTCTCTCCATTCGTCATCCCGGCCACCGTGCCGGGATCCACGTTGACGCAACCGATGGACAAGAGGTTCGATCCCGCCGCTTGCCGCGCGGTAGACCCCGGCACAAGGCCGGGGTGACGGTTCAATTTACTCGGTGTCGTTCGTATCTGTGGGCTGGTCGTCGCCCATGGTTGCTTCGGGCGGCGCTGCAGCTTCGCCTTCGCCCTCGGCGATCGTCGCTTCATCCTCCTCGGTCTCTTCGATCCGGGCGGCGGAGACGACATGCTCGTTGTCGGCGACGTTGAACAGGCGAACGCCCGCCGAACCGCGGCCGATGACGCGCAGGCTGGTCAGCGGCAGGCGGATCATCTTCGCCTGATCAGTGACGAGCATCAGCTGGTGCGCCTGCGTTGCGGGGAAGCTGGCGACGACAAGGCCGTTGCGGGCAATATTGTCGATATTGGTGATGCCCTGACCGCCGCGGCCGGTGCGGCGATACTCATATGCCGACGAGAGTTTGCCATAGCCGTTGGCACAGACGGTGAGAATGAACTGCTCGCGGTCCTTGAGCTCATCGAACCGCTCGGGAGTCATTTGCGGTTCGCTCTCCTTGTCGGCCTTCCACGGTGCGTGGCGCAGATAATCGTCACGCTCGTCCTGATCCTTGATCCCCGCCTTATGCAGGATCGAAAGCGAAATGACTTCGTCACCTTCGGCCAGCCGCATGCCGCGGACGCCGGTCGAGTTGCGGCTCTGGAACTCGCGGACATCGTCGCCGGGGAAGCGGATCGCCTTGCCCTGGCGGGTGGCGAGGAGGACATCGTCGCTCTCGTCGAGCAGGGCGACGCCGATCAGGCGATCGTCCTCGTCCTCACCTTCGAACTTCATCGCGATCTTGCCGTTCGACGGCACGTTGGTGAACGCATCCATCGAGTTGCGGCGGACCGATCCCTTGGCGGTCGCGAACATGACGTGGAGCTTGCCCCACTCATTCTCGTCCTCGGGCAGCGGGAGCACGGTCGAGATCGTCTCGCCCGCAGCGAGCGGCAGGAGATTGATCATCGGGCGGCCGCGTGTGTTTGCGCCACCCTCGGGCAGCTTCCAGACCTTCATCCGGTAGACCTTGCCCAGCGTCGAGAAGAACAGGACCGGCGTATGCGTCGAGGTCACGAACAGTTCGGTGACGACGTCCTCGTCCTTAGTCGCCATGCCGGCGCGGCCCTTGCCACCGCGCGCCTGGGCGCGGAAGGTGTCGAGCGTGGTGCGCTTGATATAGCCCTGAACCGTGACGGTTACGACCATGTCCTCGCGTTCGATCAGGTCCTCGTCCTCGATCCCGTCCGCTGCTGCGGTGATCTCGGTCCGGCGCGGTGTCGCATACAGGTCGCGGACAGCGACCAGCTCGCCGCGCATCACTTCGTAGAGCTTGACGCGGTTGGCGAGGATTTCGAGCAGCTCAGCGATCGAATCCGCGAGTTCCTTGAGTTCCTCGCCGATTTCGTCGCGGCCAAGCGCAGTGAGGCGATGCAGGCGCAGGTCGAGAATCGCGCGGACCTGGATGTCCGACAGGCGATAGACGTCGCCCGCAACCTCGGTCTCTACCGCTTCGACAAGCCGGATGTACGGCGCGATCTCAGCGATCGGCCATTCGCGCATCAGCAGCGCTTCGCGCGCCGCGACCGGGCTCGACGAGCCGCGGATGATGCGGACGACCTCGTCGAGGTTGGTGACTGCGATGACCAGGCCAAGCAAAATGTGCGCACGGTCGCGTGCCTTGGCGAGCTCGAACTTCGAGCGGCGGGTGATGACCTGCTCGCGGAACTTGACGAACGCCTCGATGATGTCGCGCAGGTTGAGCAGTTCCGGACGCCCACCGCGGATCGCGAGCATGTTGGCCGGGAAGCTCGACTGAGCCGGGGTGTTGCGCCAGATCTGGTTGAGCACGACCTCAGGCGTCGCGTCGCGCTTGAGGTCGATGACGATGCGGACGCCTTCGCGGCTCGATTCGTCGCGGATGTCGCTCACGCCCTCGACGCGCTTTTCCTTCGCGGCCTCGGCGATCTTCTCGACCAGCGCGTTCTTGCCCTGCTGGAACGGGATCTCGGTGAGCACG
>CAZBYE010000134.1:0-8670 GCA_964496045.1 uncultured Stakelama sp. | reverse complement strand
GGTGACGAGGATCGGCTCGTCGATCTGCACCCACTCGGCGCCGGCATGCGCGAGGTGGTTGAGGATCACGCCATAGAGGCCCAGCACTTCATCGAGATAGTCGAACGGATCGACGCCGCTCGCCTTGACCAGGCTGAGCCAGGTGACCGGACCGAGCAGGACCGGGCGGGTCTCATAGCCCTGTGCCTTCGCCTCGCGATACTCCTCGACCACCTTGAGCTGGCCGAGCGCGAGCTTCTGTCCGGCGGACAGCTCCGGGACGATATAGTGGTAGTTGGTGTCGAACCATTTAGTCATCTCGCACGCGGTCAGGCTGTGCGAATGGGCGCAGCCTTCGTGGCCGCCCCCAGCTTCCCCCGTCGTGCCGCGGGCCATCGCGAAATAGGTGGCGAGCGTCGCTTCGCCGTCCGCCGCGCCGTAGCGGGCAGGGATCGCGCCGAGCATCACGCTGAGATCGAGGACATGGTCGTAGAGCGAGAAATCGTTGGACGGCAGCCAGTCGGCGCCGAGCGCGGTCTGGCGCGCCCAGGCGGCGGTGCGCAGGCCCGCCGCGGATTCGAGCAGGGCGGCTTCGTCGGACTTGCCCGACCAGAAGGATTCTAGTGCGTGCTTCAATTCACGGCGCGGGCCGATGCGCGGGAAGCCGAGCGTGGCGATGGTGACGGTCATTGGTCTTCTACCCCGAAGAAGGCGGGGAGAAGCCGGACGCGTGCGGGCTTGCGCGGACGGTGGGGACCCGCCGCGCATTGCGCATGCGGCCAGACCGGGCACCCCGCCGGTGGACGTTATCATGTCGCGGGCAGGTCTTCTGGCTTACGGGTCAACACGGACGGTCTGGCCTTCCCGGGGCGAACCCCAGTGACACGTATCGACCGCCGCTCGCCGCTTACAGTTGCGGGGGCAGCGCCGGAATTCAGCCCGAAGACTGGCACCGGCTTCCCATCTTAGCTCCGACGCGGACACGCCGACCGAAGCACCTTCGACCCCATCAGCATCGCGCCGATGGGGCCGGGTGTCAAGTTAGATATAAAGACTTCTTTATGTCTTTAATTGTTTGAAGGGCCTTTCAGCTCGACGATATTGCCTTCGGGGTCGCGGATATAGATCGAGGGGCCTTCACCCTCGGCACCGTAGCGCGGCCCTTCCTCGAGGATATCGACGCCATGCGCGGCGAGGTGCGCGCCGAGCGCCTCGCGGTCGAACGGCTCGATCGCGAGCGCGAAATGGTCGAGGTTGCGGCCTTCCTCGCCCGGCGCCGCGCCGCCCTTCGTGCCCAGCTTGCCGTCGATCGGAACGATGTCGATCAGCGAGGCGCCAGCTCGCAGTTGATAGAGGCCGATCTCCGCCTGCTCACGCTCGTCGGTGCAACCAAGCACGTCGTGATAGAAGGCCAGAATCTTGGGCAAGTCGACGACGCGCAGCACGATATGGTCGATCCCGCGCATCGCGAAGGGTGGGGTCATTGTCTCTCTCCTGTCGGCGCAACCGGCGCCGTTCCGGGGTCAATGGCCCAGATGATTCCGCAGTTCCAGCCAGCCCGGCAGCTTGGCGTCGAAACCGATGGTGTGAAGCGGGCTGGACGAGGGCAGGGCGACGGTGGCGTAACCGGTGGCCCCAAGTTGCTTCAGCCCGTGCTTGAGCGCGGTGCCGCCGTTGAAGGCGATGGCGCGCAGGTCCGGGAGTGTCGCGGCGAGCGCGACGATGTCGTTGGGGGCGATCCCGCTGAGCGCGGCGTCGGTGCTGCCGGGACGATGCGCGGTGGCGACGACGTCCCACAATCCGACATGCGCCTCCAGCAGCGCGGCGAGGCGATCGGGATAGGCGAGGGCGGGCAGATCGCGATCGGTCACCGCCGACATCAGCCGCCAGAACTGGTTCTGCGGGTGTGCATAATATTGCTGTGCGGCGAGCGAGCGATCACCGGGCAAGCTTCCGCAGATCAGCACGCGGACGCCGCGGTCGATGACCGGCGGGAAGCTCGATTTGCGGGGTGTTGATTGCGTCCCGCCGTCGTCCTAGCATCGCGATATGGCGCGCGCGATCACCCGCTATGCCGACTTCTGGCCCTATTATCTTCGCGAGCATGCGAAGGCGCAGACGCGGGCGCTGCACTATGCCGGGACGATTCTGACCTTCATGGCACTGGCGGCGGGGATCTGGCTCAATAGCTGGTGGTTCCTCGCCATCCCGCTTGCCGGCTACGGCTTTGCCTGGGCCGCGCATTTCGGGGTGGAGAAGAACCGGCCGGCGACCTTCACCTATCCGCTCTGGTCGCTGGTCAGCGACTATCGCATGTTCTTCCTGTGGCTGGCGGGGCGGCTTGGCCCGCACCTCCAAAGGGCGGGCGTCGCTTAGCGTTTCCCCGGAGACTCAGCGTTCCTTGCGCGACCAGCGCATTTCCTTGAGTGCGCGTTCCGTCTCTTTCACCGCGCGTTCGGACGCTTCCTGCGCGATTTCGGCCGTTGCCAGCGCGACCGATGCGCTCTTCATTGCGCGCTCGACATGGCGGTTCGCCCGGTCCGACACGCGCTTCGACATCGCACGGAGTTCATTGTCCATGGGGACGCGCTTGCCATTGGCGCAATGCATCATGTCGTTGCCGATGTTGACGTTGTCGTTCCTGGCCTCGTTCGCGCCATACCCGCATTTCCTGGCGATCAGCGCCTGATCCTCGGCGGTGACGATAGGCCCCTGCGCAGCCATCTCGCGCTCGACGGCGGTGGAGAGCCGCTCCTCCGCGGTCTCGCGCGCGCTGCCGGGGATGGCGGCAAATACCGCGACGGAGGTGATCGCCAGATACGCAAAACGGGTCATTCGCCTTCTCCCAATCTTATGACTACAGTTGTAGTCAATGGCCGGGATCGGGTCAAGCAGGCGCGTGAGGATGTTGCCACGCGTGAAGCATCGCTTGCTTGCCGCGCCGGGCAGGGCATGCAAATGGTCGGCCTATGCACGTCGCAAACGATACCATCGCACTGATCGGCAACACTCCGCTGGTGCGGCTGAAGGGGCCAAGCGAGGCCACGGGCTGCGACATCTTCGGCAAGTGCGAGTTCGCCAATCCGGGCGCGAGCGTGAAGGATCGCGCCGCGCTGTTCATCGTCCAGGACGCCGAGGCGCGCGGGCTGATCGCACCGGGCGGGACGATCGTCGAGGGGACCGCGGGCAATACCGGCATCGGCCTTGCGCTGGTCGGCAATGCCAAGGGCTACAAGACGATCATCGTCATGCCCGAGACGCAGAGCCGCGAGAAGATGGACACGCTGCGCGCGCTGGGCGCCGAGCTCGTGCTGGTCCCTGCCGCGCCCTATTCTAACCCCGGCCATTTCGTGCACACCAGCCGCCGCATCGCCGAGGAAACGCCGAACGCGGTCTGGGCCAACCAGTTCGACAATATCGCCAACCGCAAGGCGCATATCGTCAGTACGGCTGAAGAGATCTGGGCGCAGATGGAGGGCCGGATCGACGGGTTCACCTGCGCGGCCGGGACCGGCGGGACGATCGCGGGGGTGGGGCTGGGCCTCAAGGAAAAGGACGAGCGTGTCACGATCGCGTTGTCCGACCCGCATGGTGCGGCGCTCTACGAATATTATGCGGTGGGGGGGTGGAGGGTGGAGGGGGTTTCGGGGCTGAGAGGGTGCGGGCGGGGGGGAATTACCGCCAACCTTGAGGGGGGGCCGATGGAAACTAAATTCCGCATCTCCGACGAGGAGGGGCTGGAATGGGTCGAGCGGCTGCTGGCCGAAGAGGGGCTGTGCCTTGGTTTGTCGTCGGGCATCAACGTGGCCGGCGCAGTGCGATTGGCGCGCGAACTGGGGCCGGGAAAGCGGATCGCGACCATCCTTTGCGACACCGGATTCCGTTATCTTTCAACGCTGTACAATGGCGACTGGCTGCGGTCCAAGGGGCTGCCGGTGCCCGCATGGCTCGACCGGGCCTGACGCAAGCGTAAAACAAAAGTTCGACATTCGGCGGCGAAGGCGTTACATTTATGCCACACCGTTATGAAGTCGCTCCCGACCGATCCCAAACAAAGCATGTTGCGCGTCCTTGTCGGCGTGACCGGTCTCGCGACCGTCCTGCTGCTGATCGGCGTGGCGAGTGCGATCTTCTCTTTGGCGAACAAGGAGGATCCGGTGGTAGCGGAAGGCGGGTCCAAGCCTGAGGTGGTCGCCAATATGACCGATGGCGTCATCGCCAACGAGGCCAGTCTCGAAAAGGACGAGCCGACCGCGGAACTCGGCATCGCGCCGCGCACCGCGGAAACCCCGGCGCCTGCCATCACACCCTATCCCATTCCCGCCAAGTGACGGGCGGGCCTGCCGGATACCGGCACGGCGCGGGAAATTGCCCCACAATCCGCCAGAATCCCGCTGATCGATGCCGCACGCGGAGATTCAGCCGGGGCGAGGTGCTGCTGTCATGTTGAACAAAGCGAGATCAACTGACGAATATTGCTGAAACACGTCCCGTTTCAGGCAGAAAGTGGGGCCAAGTACCGTGGATTCCCGCGTTCAGGCATTGAAAACCATTGGCGCTTAAGATACGCCGCTGGTTAACAGGGCAACCTTATCGTCAACCGGAATCGGGTCCGGGGCGCGCGGCGACGTGCGCTTCCGGAGACGGGAAAGGTTTGCCTGCCGTAAGCGAGGGCGGGAGTGAACCGAACGGGTTACAGAGGCGTGGGGCTGCAGCTGGTGGACGACAAGGGTCGTGTCGCCATCCCCTCGACTTTGCGCGCCACGCTCGAGAAGAACAGCGGCTTCCCCGCCGATACCAAGGACGCCCGCGTCGCCATCCTCTCCAGTCATGAGAGCGACCGCTGCCTGATCGCCTATGACGAGCCCTATTTCGATGCCCTGATGGAGCGGCTCAACACGCGTTCGCTGGAATATGCCGGCGATCGCGGGCGTGCGGATTCGAACATCTGGCGCGAGGGTGTCGGCCCGAGCGAAAATATCGCCTTCGACCCTTCGGGCCGGTTCGTCATGCCGGGGATGCTCTGTCAGCACGCCGGCATCCGCAAGTCGGGCTATGCCTTCTTCTATGGCGTCGGGCCGGTGGTCGAGATCTGGGATCCGGCCACGTTGCTGGCGCACCCGTCGCTTCCCGAAAGCATGAAGGCGGCGTGCCGCTACCACCTCGAAGAGAAGAAGGTGACGCTGTGAGCGCCGCGCTGCCCGGCACGCGCCCGCACGTCTCCGTGCTTCTCGATGAAACCGTCGACGCGCTCGCGATCGAGCCCGGTTCGCGCATCGTCGACGCCACCTTTGGTGCCGGTGGCTATAGTTTGGCGTTCCTCGAGCGGGGAGCCGAGGTGGCCGCCTTTGACCGCGATCCGGACGCGATCGAAGGCGGCCAATCCATTATCGCGGCCAGCGAAGGCCGGCTGGTGCTGATCGAAGCGCCTTTCTCGGCGCTGGACAGCGAGCTTGAGGCACGCGGACTGGCGCCGGTCGATGGCGTCGCCATGGATATCGGCGTCTCGTCGATGCAGCTCGACCAGGCCGAGCGCGGGTTCAGCTTCCAGCAGGACGGGCCGCTGTCGATGCGGATGGCGGGCGAGGGGATGACCGCCGCAGATTTCGTGAACGAGGCCGACGAGGCGGAGATCGCCGACGTGCTCTTTCATTATGGTGAGGAACCGCGTTCGCGCCGCGTGGCGAAGGCGATCGTGGCGGCACGGCCGCTGACGCGCACCGGCGAGCTGGCGAACGTCGTGCGCAAGGCGTTGGGCTATAAGCCGCACGACAAGAAGGACCCGGCGACGCGGACCTTTCAGGCGATCCGTATCCATGTGAACCGCGAGCTCGACGAACTGGCCGAAGGGCTCGCGGCGGCGGAGCGGGTGCTCAAGCCCGGCGGGCGGCTGGCGGTGGTGACGTTCCACAGCCTCGAAGACCGGATGGTCAAGAAGTTCCTGCGCGAACGATCGGGCAGCGAGCCGGCCGGTTCGCGGCATCGCCCGATGGCGGCAGCGGGACGTGCGCCGAGCTTCGAGACGCCGGCCAAAGCGGTACGCGCGAGTGAAGAAGAAATTGCGGCGAACCCGCGTGCACGATCCGCGACACTTCGCGTCGCCCGGCGCACCGCGGCGGAAGCGTGGGTGAGTTGAGGAGGCGGACATGGCAATCAAGGCACTCAATGGGCTGGGCTGGTATGCCGCGGGGCTGATCGTGGCGCCGGGCTGCTATCTCGTGTCGTCGATGGTCGCGGCCGAGCGCACGCATGTCGAAGCGGTCGAGCGCGCCATCGCCAAGGCGCACAAGGACATTCGCCAGCTCGAAACCGAGTTCGACACGCGCGCCAACCTTGCCCAGCTCGAACGCTGGAATGGGGAGGTCATGCGCTATACCGCGCCGACGCCGCACCAGTTCCTGGCGAGCGACAGCGCGCTGACCTCGCTCCGTGCGCTCGAAGGCGACGGCATGGCCGAACGCTATGCGGCGATGGTTGTACCCGAGGGCGTGCCGGACGCCACCGTCGAACCCGTGCAGACGGCGAGCGTTTCGCCCGCAGTGGCGACCGCGCCGGTCAAGGCCGTCGCGGAGAAGGTGGTCGCAGGCAAGGTCGCCGCCGCCGTTGCGGTGAAGACTCCCCCCGCCGCCGCTACGAGCAAGCCGCGGCAGGTTGCTGCGGTCGCGCCCAAGCCCGTCAAGCCCGTGGTGAAGACTCAGCGTGAACAGGCCGTGGCGATGCTCGACCGCAGCTTGCTCAAGGATTCGAGCTTCGGCGACCTGATGCAGGGCGTCCGGGCCGAGGCACGCCGCGCCCGGTGACTGTCCTCGTCGCCCCTGCGCCCCGCAATCGCACGCGGCCGGGAAACCGGCAGGCGTCGATGGCTGTCGCGCATGTGCGGCTGATGATCCTGGCGCTGCTGTTTGCGGCGGGCGTTTCGGTGATCGTCGGGAGGCTGGCGCTGCTCGCGCTGTTCGCAGAGCCGGCCGCGGCGACCAGCGTCAACGCGATGCTGGTGCCGTTGCGCGGCGATCTGGTCGATCGCAACGGCGCGCCGCTCGCGCGGACGATCGATGCCTGGTCGATCGGGGTGCGTCCCGACAAGGTGATCGGCGACAAGAACGAGCTGGCGCGGATGCTGGCGGCGACGCTGCCGGGTAAGAGCGCGGCGGACTATGCGAAGCTGCTCGGCAGCGACTCGCGCTTCACCTATCTCCAGCGGCGCGCGGTGCCCGAGCTGGTGGCGGCGGTGCACGCGCTGGGCGAGCCGGGGATCGAATTCGCGCGCGAGCCGCAGCGGCTCTATCCGCAGGCGAACCTTGGCGCGCATGTCCTTGGCTATCTCGATTTCGACGGCAAGGGCGTGACCGGCATGGAGCTGGCGCTGAACCAGCAGCTGACCGATCCGGCGATGCGCGGCAAGCCGGTGGCGCTTTCGGTCGATTTGCGCGCGCAGGCGGCGCTCGAGAGCGAACTGGGCGCGGCGATGACGACGTTCACCGCGAAGGGCGCGGCGGGGGTTATTCTTGACGTCGCCACCGGCGAAGTGGTGGCGATGGCGTCGCTTCCCACCTTCAATCCCAACAATATCAAGGGCTCAAACCCCGAGAGCTTCCGCAACAACATGACGCAGAGCGTCTATGAGCTGGGGTCGACCTTCAAGCCGCTGACCATGGCGTTCGCGATCGAGAGCGGCGTCGCCTCGTCGATGGCCAAACGCTACGACGCAACCGCGCCGCTTCAGGTCGGGGGTTTCCGCATTCGCGACGATCATGCCCAGAAGCGCTGGCTCAACATCCCCGAGACGCTGGTTCACTCATCCAACATCGCCACCGCGCGGATCGCCGATGAACTCGGCCAGCAGCGGATGGAGAGCATGTTCCGCAAGCTCGGTTTCGACACGCGCCCCGATATCGAGCTGGGCGGCAAGGCCGCGCCGCTCTGGCCCAAATACTGGGCGCGGACGACGGTGATGACCACCGCCTATGGCCACGGCATCGCGGTGACGCCGCTCCACCTCGCCAGCGCCTATGCGGCGATGGTCAATGGTGGCGTGTGGCGCCCGGCGACGCTGCGCCGGATCGAGCCGGGCAAGGCGCCACAGGGTCGCCGCGTCGTCTCCGAAGCAACGAGCGCCCGGATGCGCCAGCTTCTCCGACTTGTCGTGACTCAGGGCACCGGGCGTAAGGCCGATGCCCCCGGCTATCGAGTCGGTGGCAAAACCGGCACCGCCGAGGTGCCCGGCGCGGGTGGCTATAAGCGCAACCAGAACGTCTCGACCTTCGCGGCGGCTTTCCCGATGGACGCACCGCGCTATGTGGTGCTGGTGATGCTCGATTCGCCTGTCGGAAATGCCCAGACCTTCGGTTTCTCGACCGCGGGCTGGACCGCCGCCCCCGTCGTCAACCGCGTCATCATGCGCACCGGCGCGATGCTGGGCGTGGTGCCCGACGAAACTCGCGACGTCGATGTCGCCGATCTGATGCCGCTGCTGTGGAAGGCTGAAGCCAGGACCAAGGCCAAGGGTGCGGCTGCGACCCCGGTCATCGCACCGGGAGCGGACGAGTGAGGCTGGGCGAACTGACCGGCGGCACCGAAGATACGATCGTCACAGGGTTCGCCATCGACCACCGCCAAGTGGCGCCCCGCACCGTGTTCGGCGCATTCCGCGGGCCCCGCATCAACGGCCACGCCTCCACCCCCGAAACGGCG